>SEEL01000046.1 GCA_004144345.1 Hyphomicrobiales bacterium | reverse complement strand
TGTAAACTCCCCTCAGCTGGGTCGCACGGACGGAGTTCGCGACGAAGGACGCGCTCCAGCAGGCGGGCGGGCAGAGGCGTCCTCTGCCTGGGCCCCATGGGTTATGCGACGGGCTGAAGTCCGTACGGCCGCATGGGGACCTGAAATCCCGCGCCCCGAGGCGTCGTGTGCCTCTCCATCTAAAACATCGAGGCGTACGCGCCTCGGGGCCCCGTCCACTTCCCCCGCAACCGGAGGCTCACACCCGATGGACGATCGAACACGCCCATACAGCGGTTGGCCGAACGAGCCCTCTCGGGATCGGTCGGACAGAGCGCCGGAAAGCGACCAAAGCAAAAAAGCTAGGACTGTCGCGCGCCCCGCCTTGTCTCCCCCTGCCCGCCTCATGCAAAAAGCGGCATGGCCAAACTCTATTTCTCCTACGCCGCCATGAATGCCGGCAAATCGACCATGCTGCTGCAGGCGGCCTACAATTATCAGGAGCGCGGCATGCGGGCGCTCCTCATGACCTCCTCGCTCTATGCCGAGTCTGGCGTCGGCATGATCCGCTCGCGGCTCGGCGTCGCCTCGGAGGCGGAAACCTTTGGCCTCGAGGACGATCTCTACGACCGCATCCGCGAGCACACGCTCGCCGGCAAGGTCGATTGCGTCTTTGTCGACGAGGCGCAGTTCCTCACCGGCGAGCAGGTCTGGCAGCTGGCCCGCGTCTCCGACCGGCTGAAGATCCCGGTCATGACCTTCGGCCTCCGCACCGATTTCCAGGGCAAGCTCTTCCCCGGCTCGATGGCGCTCCTCGCCATTGCCGACGAGCTGCGCGAGATCCGCACCATCTGCCATTGCGGCAGCAAGGCCACCATGGTCGTCCGCCAGGACATGCAGGGCCGCACCATTCTCGAAGGCAGTCAGGTATCGATCGAAAAATCGGTCTACGTTTCCCTCTGCCGCAAGCATTGGGAAGAAGAAACCCATCGCTGGCCCGTCACCAAGGCACCCACATGACCAAGAGCAGCACCGAGCCCAAGGGCACCCTCACCATCCGCACGCTCGCCATGCCGGCCGACACCAATCCGTCGGGCGACATCTTTGGCGGCTGGGTGATGAGCCAGATGGATATCGCGGGCTCGATCGCCGCCGTCGAGCGCGCCGGCGGCCGCGTCGTGACCGTCGCCGTCGAAGCCATGACCTTCATCTCGCCGGTTAAGGTCGGCGACGTGCTGTGCGTCTACACCACCATCGAGCGCGTCGGCACCACCTCCATCTCCGTCGCCATGGAGGCCTGGGCGCGGCGCAACCGCCTCGCCGATCGGGTCAAGGTCACCGACGGCCGCTTCGTTTATGTGGCGCTCGGCGAAGACGGCAACAAGCGCCCCATCCCGCGCGCCTGAAGCCCCGGCGGAACCACCAGCGCTCCAAGGCGTTTTAAGGTCCAAGCAAAACAAAAACACTCCAGGAGCGTCTCATGCGAATCCAGACCAAACGCACCCTTCTGCGCACGGCCACGGCCGCCGCCATCGCCTGCGCTGCGGCGATCGCCTTCCTCCCAGCCATCGCTATGGCCGCCCCCGCCACCGCCGGCTCCAACGCCAATGTCCGCTCGGGCCCCGGCACCTCGTTCCGCGTCATCGACACCCTCCGCTCCGGCGA
This sequence comes from Hyphomicrobiales bacterium, assembly GCA_004144345.1. GTDB lineage: Bacteria > Pseudomonadota > Alphaproteobacteria > Rhizobiales > Devosiaceae > Devosia_A. The sequence goes on along the minus strand of SEEL01000046.1, from coordinate 28,988 downwards.
GCGCGTCGACGTGCAGGGCTGCCGCAGCGGCTGGTGCTTCATCGAATCCGACGATGGCGAAGGCTTCGTCTCCGCCTCCCTGCTGCGCCGCGGCAATAGTAGCGGCGGCTCGCAGTTCGAGCCCAATTTCAACCTGAGCTTCAACTTCCCCAATGGCGGCATTTCCATCGGCAGCGGTGGCGTCACCATCGGCGTCGGCCCCGGCGGCAATAACCCGCCGCGCCCCGGCAATCCCCCGCCCTCGGGCAGCCTGCCGGGCGATGTCTGCTTCTACTCCAACGCCAATTACACCGGCTCGCGCTTCTGCATGGATGAGGGCGACATGACCCCCTATGTCGGCGCCCAGTGGAACAACCGCATCTCCTCGATCCGCAATCCCGACGGCCTGCGCGTCACGGTCTGCGATGATGCCGGCTACGACGATTGCCGCACCTATCGCACCAGCGCCCGCACCCTCGGCGATTTCGACAACGTGATCTCGTCCATCCGCATCAGGTAAGGACCTCCAGACCTGCTGCCGGATGAGATAGGGCGCTGCACTCCGGTGCAGCGCCTCTATCATGAGGGATCGCCCTCTTCCGGCCGCCGGTCCGACTCGCTAGTCTGCCGCCAATGCCTGCCGTGGGGATCGTCATGAATTACTTCGCCCGCCTCGCCTTCGCCGCCCTCGTGGCGCTCTTCCTCGCCTCGCCCGCCTTCGCCATCCAGCCCACCGGCAGCGCTGCCTGGGCCGGTGGCCGCTGGGTCGCCTTCGATGGCACCCTCTATGCCGCTCCCGGCAAGAAAAACCATGTCGTCGGCGCCCTTGATGACGGCCAGCGCGTCCGCGTCGACCGCTGCACCAAGCGCTGGTGCCACATCCACACCGCCAAGCAGCGCGGCTGGCTGTCGATCGACCAGCTGAATTTCGGCCGGGCACCGGTCAAGCGCGTCACCTTCCACCTCGACTGGCACAAGTAATGGCGCGCCGTTCAGGCGGCATTCACCTCGCCTTTGCATGTATGGGGTTCAGAGTGGGGCGAAGTCCCCGCCTTAACTAGGGACACTGCACATGCTCGCGACCAAGCTCGCCCGCCTCGCCGCTCTCTCCATCGTCGCATTCGCCGGCTTCACTGCCGCGGCGTCGGCTGCTCAGGTGGCCTACACCAAGAGCTCGGCCAATCTGCGCGAAGGCCCGGGCACCAGCTACGACATCATCACCACGCTGCCCAAGAACAGCGAACTCCTCGTCGAGGCTTGCACCGCCACCTGGTGCGCCGTGACCACCGACGATGATGACGAAGGCTTCATCGCCAAATCGCTGCTCAAGAAGAACAAGTCGGGCTCCGACCTGCCCTTCTCCATCCAGATCATCATCGGGCCGGAAGGTCCGTTCGTCGAATTCGGCGATATCTTCGGCCCCGGCCCCGGCCCGAAGCCGTCCGACGATCCCGAGGTGTGCTTCTACCAGCAGGCCAATTTCAAGGGCGCCAATTTCTGCGTCGAGGCCGGCGATTCCGACAAGGACATCCCGGGCAGCTTCGACAACAACATCGAATCCATCCGCGTCAGCGGCGGCCTCAAGGTCGAGGTCTGCTCCGGCTTCAACTATGGCGGCGAGTGCTTCTACTTCAACAAGAACCAGAGCTCGCTGCCCGGCGCCATCCGCAACAAGATCACCTCCTACCAGGTGAGTGGCGGCGACGAAGACTTCAGCGATTACGAAGACGACAACGGCAACATCATCATCCTGCAGTAATCCTGCATCGAGATGACGGACGCGCCGCCCCAACGGGCGGCGCTTTCATTTTGCGCTAATGCGCCAGCACCTGCCGCAGCACCCGTTCGAGGTCGCGCTGCATGAACGGCTTGCCCAGCCGCGGTACGTTGCGGTCGGCGCCATCTGGCAGCTCCGCATAGCCCGTGGCGAGGATCACCGGCACCTGCGGCCATCTCTCCGCCAGCCCGGAGATCAGTTCGATCCCCGTCATCTGCGGCATCGCCTGGTCGGTGATCACCAGATCGATCCCCGGCGTCGCGGCCATCGCCTCGAGCGCCTGCCGACCCGAATGCACTTCGATGGCACTGTGCCCCATGTCTTCGAGCATGGCCGTCGTATTCATCGCCACCAGCACGTCGTCATCCACCACCAGCACTCGCAACTTGCGAGCATTGCCGGGCTCCTCGGGCGCGGCAGCAACCTCCACTGGCGCGACGCTCACCGACGCATCGCTGACCGGGATCCACAGCAGCACCGTGGTCCCCTTGCCGACGGTGCTCTCGATCGTCGTTCCACCCCCCGATTGCTCGGATAGGCCCCGGACCATCGCCAGCCCCAGACCCGTCCCCTTGCCGATGCCCTTGGTGGTGAAGAACGGCTCGGTCGCATGCGACAGCGTCGCCACATCCATGCCCTCGCCCGTATCGGCGATGCTCAGGCAAACATAACGGCCCTCGCGTAACCCGGCCGTGCCGCCGCCAGAAGCCTCGCGGGCGCTGATCGTCAGCGTACCGCCATCCGGCATCGCATCCTTCGCATTCACCGCCAGATTGAGGATCGCCAGCTCCAGCTGATTGGCATCGATCAGGATCGGGCTGAGCTTGTCCGGAAAGGCGGTCGTCACTTCCATCGTCGGCCCCAGGGACCGCATGAGGAGATCTTTCATGCCCTCGACCAGCGCACCGACATTGACCGGCTCCGGCCGCAATTCCTGCCGCCGCGCAAAGGCCAGCATGCGCTGCGTCAGCGCTGCGCCCCGTTGCACGCCCTGCATCGCATTATCTACCAGCCTCAGTGATTTCTCGTCGGCGCTCGGCAAGCGCTTGCGCAGCAGCTCGAGGCTGCCGGTAATCGCCATCAGCAGATTATTGAAATCATGCGCTACACCGCCCGTCAGCCGCCCGATGGCTTCCATCTTCTGGCTCTGCATCAATTCTTCGTTGGCCTGCGCCAGCGCCTGCTCGGCTTCCTTGCGCTCGGTGATGTCGCGGGTCACCTTGGCAAAGCCGATCAGCTTGCCCGCCTCGTCGTGGATCGCGTCGATGACCACATTGGCCCAGAACCGCGTGCCGTCCTTGCGCACCCGGATGGCCTCGCGCTCATAGCGCCCTTCGGCGCGCGCGATCGAAAGCGCCCGCTGCGGCTCTCCGCGGGCGCGGTCCTGTTCGGTGTAAAAGGTCGAGAAATGCCGCCCGACGATCTCATCGGGCGTATAGCCCTTGATCCGCTCCGCGCCGGCGTTCCAGTTGCTGACGATGCCATTGGGGTCGAGCATATAGATGGCGTAATCGGTAACGCCTTGTACCAGATAGCGAAACAGTTCCCTGTCCCGCCACAGCTCTGCCTCGGCCTGGACCCGTTCGGGATCGCCAGCGGAATTCAAAATCATCGATATCCCCCACCACACAGCCTTGTGCGGCGTACTCCAACGTAGCTTCTGCCCATCGGTTCCCTTCACGCCTACCGCACAGCGGCGTGCGCGGCGTGCTTTTTTCGCTCCCAATGCCTATATCAGCGGTAAATGGAGGTCCTGATGGACAAAACCTACCCCGTCACCCGCACCGATGCCGAGTGGCGCAGCCTGCTTACCCCCGAACAGTACCACATCATGCGCGATCACGGCACCGAGCGGCCGGGTTCCTGCGCCCTGCTCGTCGAAAAGCGCCCAGGCACCTTCTCCTGCGCCGGCTGCGACACCCCGCTGTTCGAGGGCAAGGTAAAGTTCGAGAGCGGCACCGGCTGGCCCAGCTTCAATGAGCCGATCCCCGGCGCCACGGAAAACACCGTCGACCGCTCCTACGGCATGGTCCGCACGGAAGTGCACTGCGCCACTTGCGGCAGCCACCTCGGCCACGTCTTCCCGGATGGTCCGCCGCCCACGGGCGAGCGCTATTGCATCAATGGCGTCGCGCTGAACTTCACGCCCGCCACGGCGCAATAGTCAGTACTGCCTGAATACCCAGGCACCCAGCAGATTGATCGCCGCGAGCGTTCCAAAGATCGCGGCGATCAGCCCGGCCCCCGCCAACGCCCAGGCGAGCGTGGCAAAGCCGAAGATGATCACCTTGAACAGCATGAGCGGTCCCGGCTTCAGCCGCCGCTTCTTGGCCTTGGGCGCCGCCCACACCGCCCACAGGAAGATCGCCATCGCGGGCAGTGCAACCGCCAGCAGCAGCCGCAGCCATAGCACCGGCGTCGCGTTCCACCCCGCCAGCGCAAATCCGGCAAGCATCGCCAGTTCGAGCGCAAAGGCCAGCGCCAGATTGCCGTTCTTGAGACTGGTCACGAAAGCCCTCCCCCAGGCTACCTAGCACACGCGCGCGCATCCAGTAATCGCTCTCGCGCCCGTTTGGCCGCGGGCAAAGCTACAGCGCCCGCGCCCAGCTGCGCGTCGCGATGAACCGCGCCAGCGCCGGTCCGGTCAGCAGCACGACCAGCAGCCGCCCCGCCTGCATCGCCATCACGAACGGCACGTCCACGTCGGAGTTAGCGGCAATGATCGCTACCGAATCCGCGCCGCCCGGGCTGGTCGCGAGATAGGCGGTCAGCGGGTCCACGCCCGCCAGCCAGACGAGCAGGAACGCGAATGCACCACAGACCGCGATCAGGGCAACGATGCTGCCCACCACCGCCGGCAACGCCCGCACCGCGTGCCGCATGATGTCCGGCGTAAACCGCAACCCGATGCTCCAGCCCACCAGTGCGAAGCTCACCGCCAAGAGCGCCGGGGGCAACTCGATCTGGAGGCCGAGGAAATTCTGCGCGAGGATCCCGATCACCATCGGCAGCAGGATGGCACCAGCCTGCAACTTGGTGATCCGCGCCACCACCAGCGACAGGACCATCACCGCTATCGTGGCGGCGAACGGCACTGCGGCAACCGCCGGGAACCACTCATGCGCCGGCACCGAGCCGCCGCCGCCGCTGAACAGCCGGCCCACCACGGACGCGGCGAGCGCCACCAGCACGACGCGCAGATAGGTCATGAACGCGACGAGCCGCGCATCGGCGCCGAACGCGTCGGCCATGATCACCATCGCCGCCGCCGCCCCTGGCGCCGAGCCCCAGATTGCCGTCGTGCCGGGCAGCACGCGCAGCCGCGCCAGGAGGATGCCAAGTCCCGCCGCCACCACAACCACCGAGCCGATGCCGAGCAGATAGATCGGCCACTCCGCCACCAGTTCCACGAACACTTCCGCCGGCAGCGCCCGCGCCATCATGCAGCCAATCACCGCCTGAGCCACGATCAGCAGCGGCTGCGGGATGCGCAATTGCGCATTGCCCGTGCCCGCGACGATCCCCGCCACCATTGGCCCGAGCAGCAGCGCCGCGGGGAACGCCATCAGTTCGAGCGGCACGATGCAGAGCAGCGAGATGGCGAACAGCGCACCCCATCTGCCGGCGACCGGCCAGTGCTCGATCGACAGGCGGGAACGTGGATCTTCGAGAAGGGGCTTGTTCATGCGGGAAGGAGCAGGGAAGGACGCCCCCTCCTCTGCCCACGGGCCGTTTATGTCAACGCCCGGCCGGCATCTCACCCAGATCGGCGAGGATCGCGCCAAGTCGCGCCGCCAGCGCCCGCAGCGCGTGGCGGGTGTCTCCGACGCGGCTGTGGAGCTGCACCGGTTCCGGCGCACCTGCCACCACCGCCTCGAATGCCACCGTCTCTGCCACCACCAGTTGGCGCAGTGTCGCTGCACCTTCCGCTATGGCGGGATCATGCCGCCCCGCCGCCTTGAGCCGTGCGGCCATCGTTTCGAGCTTGATGCTGGTGGCCTGCCATTCGCCCAGCTTCCGGTTTGTCGGGACCACCAACTGCCGCGCCTCGCGGCCGGCGATTGTCGCCGCCGACACCTCGCGCCGGGGCCCGCCGCCCAATGCCTCGTCGTGATCTTCCATGCATGTCTGTTGTCACGCGCCCGGCGAGGCGGAAATAACCAATGTTAGTCCACCTGGCGGTCGGCCGGAACGCTCGCCCGGCCCCGGCGTTTCCAAACGATGCCGGAAACTCACCTGATCGACACCTTTCTCCGCAAGCTCGAGCTCCGCGACACGCTGACCGTGGCAGAGCGCGAAGCTCTGGCCGCCTGCGCCGAGAGCGAGAGTGACTATCCCGCTGGCGCCGACCTCGTGCGCGAGGGTGACCGTCCGCTTGAATCCATGCTGGTCACCCGGGGCTTCACCACCCGCTATCGCGACAGCGCTGACGGCAACCGCCAGATCGGCGCCATCCACGTCCCGGGTGACTTTGTCGATCTGCAAAGCCTCATCCTCAAGCACATGGATCACTCGGTCGGCGCGCTGTCCGACTGCCACGTCGTCAAATTTCCGCATTCGCGGCTGACCGCGCTCACCCGCGAGCATCCGCATCTCACGCGCCTGCTTTGGCTGATGACGCTCATCGACAGCTCCATCCATCGCGAATGGCTGTTCGCTGCCGGCCGCGGCGCGCCCGAGCAATTGTCCCATCTCATCTGCGAGCTCTATGTGCGCCTCGCGGTGACTGATCTCGTCGTCGATCAGCGTTTCAACCTGCCCATGACGCAGGTCGAGCTGGGCGAGGCGCTGGGCCTGTCCGCGGTGCATGTGAACCGCACCTTGCAACAATTGCGCTCGGAAGACCTTTTCACCTGGCAGGGCCAGGAAGTCCGCATACTCGACTGGGACGGTTTGCGCCGGCGCGCGCAGTTCGACCCCACCTACCTTCACCTCGTCAGTGAGCCCAGATAGGCAAGTAGAATGCCGCGTTACTATTTCGATGTCCGGGACGATACCGGCGTCTATCGCGACCAGGTCGGCCTCGACCTGCCCGACATGGACAGTGCGATCGCGGAGGCGCGCAAGGCCTTGGCTGATATGACCCGCGAATCCCTCGCCACCGATGGCAGCGGCGATTTCGATATCGTCATCCGCGATGGCGATGGCGGTCCTGTGCGGCTCACCGTCAATCTCACCACCGAGCGTCCCGATGGCACCTGACCCGATCCCCACTGCCTGGTTCGGCTTCACCGGCATGATCGAGCCCGATGGCGTCGGTCGCATCGCCGGCGCGCTCAACGCCGCCGTCAATAGTGGCCTCGATACGGTCCATCTCGCCTTCTCGTCCAATGGCGGTTACGTGGCCGACGGCATCTACCTCCACAATCACATCCGCGCGCTGCCGCTGCGTCTTGTGATCTACAATACGGGGAGCGTCGGTTCGATCGCCGTGTCGGTATTCCTCGCCGGCCATGAGCGCTACTGCTCGGCCAATGCCATGTTCATGATCCATCCGACCATCATGGGCAGCGCCGACGGCATGAGCGCCCGGCGCCTGCAATCAACGCTCGACGCGGCGCTGGCCGACGATGATCGCACTGACAATATCCTGCGTCAGTATTCGTCCATCCCGGACGAGGTGCTCGCGGCGCGCCGGTACAGCGAGGTTCATATCGCGCCGCGCCAGGCTGTCGAGTTCGGGCTGGTGCAAGGGGTGCGCGAGTTTGCGCTCCCAAAGGGGCAACACATCGTACAGATCTAGGCTCACCGCATTCTCCCAAAAACATCACATACGAGCCCGGCCGGCAGCTTCCGCTACCAGCCGGGTGAGTTCAAGACAGCGTGGCTGCCTTACATGCCGGACTTCTTGTTTTTGTCATCGCCGGACCGGCCCGGATCGTTCACATCCCGGCCCATATCGTCCTTGTTGTCGTCGATCTGCCGCTCATGCTGGCCGCCCTGCTGACGGCGGTTCGGGTCATTCTGCTGGCCGGCGGTGCCGCCCTGCTGATTGCCCTGTCCGCCCTGGCGGTTGCCCTGCTGCTGGTTCTGGTTCTTGTCGTTCTGGTTTCCCATCGGAAAACTCCTCCGCTCGAGTTGAACAAACGGCCGGACGCCACGGCTCATCGGACCAATCTCCTCACGCGGAGTTCGTTCCAGCGCGTTGATTCCGTTTTGCTTTTGTGGTGCCTTCTGCCCAATCGGGCGGCGCCTATCGCTAGCCGCCCATCATTTGCGCAGGCGGGAGGAAATGATGAAGCAATGCAAGGTGATACGGGGCGGCGAGTCCTTCCACGGCAAGCAGGGGCTCGACTATTTCTCCGGCGTCTCCGCCGAAAGCGCCGGCGCCGAGGGCATCTGCATGCACCTCCTCGTCATGCCGCCCGGTGGCAAGGCCAAGCCGCATTATCACGCGGCCCATGAGACCGCGATCTACCAGCTCGAAGGCTCGACCTCTTTCTATCACGGCCCCAATCTCGAATACCTCGACACCGTGCAGCAGGGCGATTTCGTCTTCATCCCCGCCGGCGTTCCGCACCAGCCCTTCAACCCCACCGACAAGCCCGCCCGCGCCCTCATCGCGCGCACCGATCCCAACGAACAGGAGAGTGTCGTTCTACTCTGACGGCGCAAACCGGACGCTGACGCGGAACCCCTCGCCCGCCCCGCTGGCAATCTCGACGCTCGCCCCGAACAGCGCCGCAATCTCCTCGACGATCGACAGCCCGAGCCCCGCCCCCGGTCGGTCGAGCCGCTGGCGTCCAAACCGTCGCTTGATGTCTGGCAGCTTGTCGTCGGCCAGGCCTGCCCCATTGTCCGTCACCTCGAGCAGCGGCATCGCCCCGCCGCTCACCCGCACGGTCGCTTCTGCACCGTGCCCCGCATAGGCAATGGCGTTCTCGATGAGATTGGTCAGCAGTTCGCCCAGCAGCATCGCGTCGCCACGCACCATCACCGCCTCGTCGCCCTCATAGCCAAGGTCGATCCCCGCCGCCGCGGCCCGCGGCACGAAAGCCGCCGTGCGCTCCCGCGCCAGCGCGGCCAGGTCGAGCGGCGTAACCTGCAGCCGGTCCGATGCCGCCTCATCGATCCGCGCCAGCAGCAGCAATTGCGCCAGGATGCGCTCGGCATTGGCCACCGCCTCGTCCGCTACCGCCAGCGCTTCAGCCTGCGCCTCAGGCGTCTCCGCGCGCTGCGCCAGCACCAATTGCGTCCGCATGATCGCCATCGGCGTCCGCAATTGGTGGCTGGCATTGCCGGTGAAATGCCGCAGCGCCTCCAGCGCCGCCGACAGCCGCCGCATGAACGAGTTGATGCTGTCGACCAGCTCCTGCACTTCGCGCGGCACCTGCTGCTCGATCGGCCGCAGATCGTCGGGCGTGCGCTGCGCGATGGCGCTGCGCAGCCGGTAGAGCGGCCCCAGCGACAGCGTCACCGCCAGCCACACGATCACCGCTGCCGCAAGGATCAGCACCGCAAGGCGCAGCGATGCCCGCAGCAGCAGCGATTGCGTCAGCTGGCTGCGCGCAATCGTCGTCTCCGCCACCGTCACCGTGAACGGAATGGCGCTCACCCCCGACGACGCCGCGCGCTGCAGCGACCCCACGCGGATCGCCTCGCCGCGAAACGACACATCGGCATAGGCGATGTCCGAACCCACGACGGGCACGCTCGGCAAATTCTGGTAGCCGGTGATGAAGCCGGACGGCCCATCGACGCGATAGAACACCCGGTCCTGTGCCGCCGAGGTCAGCATCTCGAGCGCTACATAGGGCACGTCCACTTCGAGCGCCCCGTCCTCGGTGACGATCACCCGCTCGGCAATGGCAAGGATCGAGCCCGCCAGCACACGGTCCGACACGTTCATCGCCGTATCGTTGGCCTCGCGCCAGCTGTCGGCAATCGCGAGCCCCGCAATCCCCAGCAGCGCCAGCAGCAGCCACAGCGTCAGCCGCCGCCGCAGCGAATAGGGTCGCCGCATCAGCCCGCCGCCTTGTCGAGATAGTAACCGATGCCGCGGGCCGTCTTGACCGTCACATCGAACGGCGCCAGCCGCCGCCGTAGCCGCGACACATATTGCTCCACCGCGTTCGAGCTGAGGTCCTCGTCGAACGCTGCGAGCGACTCGATGATGGCCTGCTTGGCCACCACCTGCCCGGCCTTCATCAGCAGCGTCTCGAGCACATCCATCTCGCGCGCCGGCACATCGAGCGGCGCGCCGCGCGCCGACACCGTGCGCGATACGGTATCGAGCACGATCTCGCCAAAGCTGATCCGCGCATCATGCAGCCCCGACCGCCGCCTGAGCAGCACACGCACCCGCGCCTCGAGTTCCGGCACGTCGAAGGGCTTGGTCATGTAGTCGTCGGCGCCGAGATCGAGCCCCTTGACCCGCTGGTCCATCGCGCCCCGCGCAGTCAGGATCAGCACCGCCGCATCATTGCGCCGCGCCCGCATCGCCCGCAGCACGTCGAGCCCGTCCATCTCCGGCAAGTTCAAGTCGAGCACCACGAGGTCGAAATCCGCCGTGCTGAGCGCCGCATCCGCCGACACGCCGTCGCTCACCACATCGACCGCATAGCCGGCATTGCGCAGCACGGTCGCAAGCCCGCTCGCCAGCGTCTGGTTGTCCTCGGCCACAAGGATGCGCATCGTCCTCTCCCCGCCCGGATGCTAGCGGGCGCCACTGCGGCTGGCCACACCCTTGTCAGGCCGGGCGCGGCAGGGGATGCTGCGCCCATGCGCCTCACCGCTTTGCTCTTCCTGCTGCTCGCCACGCCCGTTCAGGCGCAGGTCACCCTGTTCCCCGCCCTCGACGGCACCGGCCCGACGCGCACCGTCACCGTATACTCTTCGCTCGACGAGCCCCTCGCCCAGCCGATGCTCGACGCCTTCCGCGCCCGCCACCCCGATGTGGCCGTGGCCTATGAGGACATGCAGACCGCCGACATCTACGAGCGCATCGTGCGCGAAACCGATGCCGGCCAGCCCACCGCCGATTTCGCCTTCTCGTCCTCGATGGATCTGCAGATGAAGCTGGCGAACGACGGCTATGCCCAGCAGAGCCTCGTGCCCTTGTCGCAAAGCTGGCCGCGCTGGGCCACCTGGCGCAACACCGCCTACGCCCTCACCTACGAGCCCGCCGTCTTCATCTACAACAAGCCCGCCTTCGGCGCGGCCGGCCCACCCACCACGCGCGGCGAGTTGCTCGACTATCTCGAACAGAGCGCCGACAGCCTCTATGGCCGTATCGGCACCTATGACATCGAGCGCTCCGGCGTCGGCTTCATGTTCTTCTCGCGCGACCAGGAGCAATATTCCGACCTCTGGACGCTGGTCGGCGCCATGGGCGCGGCGGGCGTGAAGCTCTACTCGACCACGTCGGCCATCGTCGAGCGCGTCGCCAGCGGCCAGTTCGTCTTCGGCTACAACATCCTCGGCTCCTATGCGGCCGAGGCGGCGCAGCGCAATCCCGACCTCGGCATTGTCCTGCCGCGCGACTACACCATCGTCACCTCGCGCATCGGCCTCGTCCCCAAGGCCGCCGCCAATGCCGATCTCGGCCGCGCCGTGCTTGAGTTCTTCATGTCCACCGAAGGCCAGCAGATCATGGCCGACAAGCTGCAGATCGCCGCGCTCAATCCCGATGTACCCGGCGAAAACACCGCCAATGCCATGCAATTGGCGCTCGGCAACCAGCTCCGCCCGGTCCCCGTCAGCCCCGGCCTCATGGTCTATCTCGATCAGGTGAAACGCACCCGCCTGATCAAGCGTTGGAACGACGCGCTGCGCCTGCAATGATGCCGTCAGCTTGATGACAGCTTCATATGCTCAGCTAGGCGCAAGGCCCGCCAACGATGCGGGCTGGAGGAGAGTCTGGGAGGACTCGTCGACAATCTAGCCCGCAACCCTGCCGTCAGGCGGGGCTCGGGCCGTCGCAGCATCCCGGGCTGAACGCGGCCACCGGCCGCCCGTGGGAGATACCCAATGAAGCACTTCGTTGCCGCATCCATTCTGGCCGGCGCCCTCGCGCTGCCCTCGCTCGGCCTTGCCGCCGACTACACCGTCATGGCCCCCGCCGCCCCCGGCGGCGGCTGGGACCAGACCGCCCGCTCCATGCAGGAAGCCCTCACCGGCGCCGGCGTTTCGGGCAATGTGCAGGTCGTCAACGTCCCCGGCGCTGGCGGCACCATCGGCCTCGCCCAGTTCGCGCAGGAAGCCAATGGCGATCCGTCCCGCCTGATGGTCGGCGGCTACGTCATGGTCGGCGCCATCCTCACCAACAAATCGCCGGTCGGCCTCGACGCCGTCACCCCCATCGCCCGCCTCACTGGCGAGTATGAAGTGATCGTCGTCCCCGCCGCGTCGGAACTGCAGACGCTGGCCGATCTCACCGCCAAGCTGAAGGCCGATCCGGGCTCCGTCTCCTGGGCTGGCGGCTCCGCGGGCGGCACCGACCACATCACGGCGGGCCTCTTCGCCAAGACCGTCGGCGCCGATCCCAAGCTGGTCAACTACATCGCCTTCTCGGGCGGCGGCGAAGCCCTCGCGGCCGTGCTCGGCAACCAGGTCACCGTCGGCATCTCCGGCTATGGCGAGTTCCAGGCCCAGGTCGAAGCCGGTGCGCTGCGCGTCCTCGGCATCTCGGCGCCCGAACGCATCGCCATCGTCAACGGCCCGACCTTCAAGGAATCCGGCGTCGATCTCGTCGTCCAGAACTGGCGCGGCGTCTGGGCCGGCCCGGGCCTTAGTGCCGATCAGGTCGCGGCCATCACCGCCGATGTCGAAAAGATGGTGAACTCCGACCAGTGGAAGGCTACGCTCGAAACCAAGGGCTGGAACAACACCTGGCTCGCCGGCGACGACTTCAAGACCCAGCTCGCCACCGAAATCGAGAACACCACGGCAATCCTCAAGGAAATCGGCCTCGTCTCGTGAGTCAGATCGACACCGATCGTAAATCTGAGCGCCGCCCCGACCGGGCGGCGCTTGCCATTGCCGCGGGTCTGCTGGTCATCGCGGGCGTCATCGCCTGGGACGCGAGCCGCCTCGGCGGCACCGTGCAATATGCCCGCATCGGCCCGCAGACCGTGCCCTATGTCATCGCGCTCTGCCTCGCCGGCCTTGGCCTCTGGACCATCGTCGAGGCCCTGCGCGGCGATTTCCCCGAGCGCGAGAAGCAGGAAACCCGCCCGGTCCTCTGGATCGTTGGCGGCCTGCTCCTGCAATTGCTGCTCATCAAATTCGTCGGCTTCGCCATCGCCACCGGCCTCATGTTCGGCTTCGTCGCCCGCGGCTTCGGCGAACGGCGCCTGTGGATCGCCATTCCAGCCGGCATTCTCTTCGCCGCCATCGTCTGGCTCATCTTTGCCAAGGGCCTGTCGCTCACCTTGCCCGCCGGCCCGCTCGAAAACGCCCTCGGCGCCGTGCTGCAGTCGATCATCGCCCTCTTCCGCCCGGCCGCAGGAGCCGCCTGATGTCCACGCTCGACCTGCTCATCCAGGGCCTCGGCACCGCCATCATGCCGATCAATCTGCTCTATGCACTGATCGGCGTCACCCTCGGCACCGCCGTCGGCGTACTCCCCGGCATCGGCCCGGCGCTCACCGTCGCCCTGCTGCTGCCCGTCACCTACAAGCTCGATCCCGCCGGCTCGCTTATCATGTTCGCCGGCATCTATTACGGCGGCATGTATGGCGGCTCGACCACATCGATCCTGCTCAACACGCCCGGTGAAAGTGCCTCGATCGTCACGGCCTTGGAGGGCAACAAGATGGCCCGCGCCGGCCGCGGCGGGCCCGCCCTCGCCACCGCCGCCATCGGCTCTTTCGTCGCCGGCCTCCTCGCCACCATTGCGCTCGCCTTCATTGCCCCCTGGGTGGTGAGCTTCGCCCTCGCCTTCGGCCCGCGCGAATATTTCGCCCTGATGGTGCTCGCCTTCGTCACCGTGTCCGCCGCCTTCGGCGACTCCACGCTGCGCGGTCTCACCTCGCTTTTCATCGGCCTCACCCTCGGCCTCATCGGCATCGACCAGCAGACGGGCCAGACCCGCCTCGCCTTCGGCATCCCCGATCTGCTCGACGGCATCGAGGTCACCACTCTCGCCGTCGCCATGTTCGCCATCGGCGAAACCCTCTTCATCGCCGCGCAGGGTGCCCGTGCCCCCGACAAGATCGAGGCCGTGAAGGGCTCCGTCTGGATGACTGCCGCCGACTGGGCGCGGTCTTGGAAATCCTGGCTGCGCGGCACGCTGATCGGCTTTCCCATCGGCTCCATGCCCGCTGGCGGCGCCGACGTCTCGAGCTTCCTGAGCTACGCCGCCGAGAAGCGCTTCTCGAAGCACCCCGAGGAATTCGGCAAGGGCGCCATCGAAGGCGTCGCCGGTCCCGAGGCCGCCAACAACGCCTCCGCCGCCGGCACCCTCGTGCCGCTGCTGAGCCTCGGCCTCCCCACCACGGCCACCGCCGCCATCATGCTGGCCGGCTTCCAGCAATACGGCCTGCAACCGGGCCCGCTGCTCTTCACCACCAATTCGACGCTGGTCTGGGGCCTCATCGCCTCGCTGCTCATCGCCAATTTCATGCTGCTGATCTTGAACCTGCCGCTGATCGGCCTGTGGGTGAAGCTGCTCACCATCCCGAAGCCGTGGCTCTATGCCGGCATCCTGCTGTTCGCGACGCTCGGCACCATGGGCGCCAACCCGTCCGTGTTCGAACTCGGCCTGCTGCTGGTCTTCGGCCTCATGGGCTATGGCCTCCGCGTCTTCGGCTTCCCCATCGCGCCGGTCGTCGTCGGCCTCATCCTCGGCCCCATGGCCGAGCAGCAGATCCGCCGCGCCCTCGCCATCAGCCAGGGCGACGTCACGGTGCTCTTCACCTCGCCCATCGCCGCCACGCTCCTCGCCCTCTCCGCCATCGCGCTCTTCGTGCCGCTGATCCTTCGCTGGCGCGGCCGCGGCAAAGTCCTCTCGCAACTGGCGGTCGATAGCGACTGAGCGCGAGCCTAGCTCCCCTGCTGCGTCGCGGTTTTGAACACCGCGGCGCAATAGTCCTTCCAGTACCCCTTGACCTCATCGCGCTCCGCCTGCGTCTCAAAGCCGTTGCTGGAGTAGAGGTCGCGACAGAACGCCCAGTTCTCGTTGCTCTGCCGCCAGACGGCCGAGACGTTGTAGAGGGCAAAGAAGCCGATGAGGAAAGCGAGCGTATTCACCGCCACCTTGCCGCTGCGATCGCGTTTGGCGCCGAGATAGTACGCGGTGAACCCGCCAAAGATACCGAGCACCGCCGGTAGCAGATTGCCGACGACGCCTTCACGGCTGCCCCCACCCAATTGCCCGCATAGCCCGCCGATCAAGGTTACCGCG
Source organism: Hyphomicrobiales bacterium (assembly GCA_004144345.1). Classification (GTDB taxonomy): domain Bacteria; phylum Pseudomonadota; class Alphaproteobacteria; order Rhizobiales; family Devosiaceae; genus Devosia_A. Next base: position 13,887 of record SEEL01000046.1, on the reverse strand, counting down.
AGCACATACGGCAAGGCATCCAGCACGGCTCGGCGATAGGTGACCGCCGGCCGCCTTCGATCATTGATCCGCGCTACGCCATAGAACAGCGCCACCACCACACCGAGGCCGAGACAAAGCAGGGCGGCGAGGCCCAGATACTTTCCGGCCACGACGATGCTGCTAAGCTCCCAGCTGCTCATTGGTGGAACCCCGGCTCAGGGATGCCCAGATCGCGAAACCGGTTGAGATCAATCGGTCGGTCGAAGAACTGCGGTGTGGTGTCCAGCATCAACGACGTCCACATGTCATTGGGCACGTCGTATTGGAGACGGAGGCGGTTAAGCAGGTCCCGCAGTTCCTGGTAGTCGGGATGACCGGGCACGGGTGGCCCCGGCATCGGCGGGAGCGGCGTCAGCACGGGCGGTGGTGGCGAGGTCGCGCTGGAGAGACTGTCCTCGAGGCACGAGATGTAGGGGTCGGCCGTCGCCACCGACTTGACCGCGAGATAGATTCCCCTCTGGCCACTACAGTCGGCGGCCCCAACTGGCGCCGCTGCCGCCAGCACACCTGCGACTGCCACCAACTCGATCACGCCGCGCATATTGCCCTCCTGACAAGGAGGGCAATGCTAGGCCTGCGGCACCGCGGCGTTCAGTTGGGAGTGTTACTACCCCCGCCGACCGTTACGGCTTGCCCTTGCCCGGCCGCGGGCGGGCCTGGTCGCCGACATCGGGACGCGCCTTGCCCTTGTATTTCGGCTTGCCCTTGTCCTTCGGATTGACGAAGGGCTTGGCCGGCTTGTCGGCCTTCGCAGGCGCGCCATGCGCCTTCTTCGGCTTGCCCTCAAAGTTGGGCTTACCCTCGAACTTAGGCTTGCCTTCAAAGTTCGGCTTGCCCTCGTATTTGGGCTTATCCTCGTACTTCGGCTTGCCCTCGAACTTCGGCTTATCCTCGAACTTCGGTTTGCCCTCGTATTTCGGCTTGCCTTCAAACTTGGGTTTGTCGTCGAAGCGCGGCTTGTCTTCGAAGCGCGGCTTCCGTTCGCTGAATCTCGGCTCGTCCGCATACTTCGTCTTGTAGCTGCGCGGCGCGCCGCCATCGCTCACCGGCGTGATCACCGCGCCCTTCTCGACCGGGCCCTGCGCCACCTGCGCGGCGAAGCTTGCGGCCTGCTCGGCGGCAATCTCGAACCGCGTTTCAGTGTCGAGGATCTTGATCGAGCCGACATCGCGCTTGGTCACGCCGCCGGCCTTGCAGATCATCGGCAGCAGCCATTTGGGATCGGCGCGATGCTTGCGGCCCAGCGCCAGGCTGAACCACACGCCGCCTTCCATCTTGGGGGCGCGCTCGCTGCGCTCGAACGGCGCACCGCCATCTTCGAACCGCTTGCTGCGCGCCGGCTTGCCATCGAGGGCACTGGGAACCGGCGTGTCGGTGATTTCCTCGGGCGCCGGCCGCGCCGCCAATTGCTGGCGCAGATAGGCCGCCGCGATCTGCTCCGGCGACACCACGCTGAGCAGGGCCTCGACCATGTCGCGCTCCTCCGCCAGCACCGGTTCGCTCTCTTGCGCCGCCGCGACGATCTGCTCGCGATAGCGCGCCTCGATCTCGGCAATGCCCGGCGCCGCGCCGAGGCTCGCATCGAGATTGGCGAGCTTGAGCACCCGCGCCGCCGCGCCGCGCCGATGCAGCGGCACGATCAGCACGCAGACGCCCTTCTTTCCCGCACGGCCCGTTCGGCCCGAACGGTGCAGCAGCGTGCTCGGATTGCTCGGCAGATCCGCATGGATCACCAGCGTCAGATTGGGCAGATCGATGCCGCGCGCCGCGACGTCCGTCGCCACGCATACCCGGGCCCGCCCGTCGCGCATTGCCTGCAGCGCGCTTGTGCGCTCCGACTGCGCCATTTCGCCCGACAGCGACACCACCGCGAAACCGCGATTGGCGAGCCGCGCCGTCAGATGCCGTACCGCTTCGCGCGTGTGGCAGAACACCAGTGCGCTGGCGCTGTCATTGAGCAGCAGCGTGTTGATGATCGCATGCTCGCGCTCGCTCGGATGCACCAGCGTCACGCGATACTCGATATCGGCATGCTGCTCGCTCGCCGCCGTCGCCGTCACCCGCACCGCGTCGCGCTGATAGGTCTTGGCCAGCTCGGCGATCGCCCGCGGCACCGTCGCCGAGAACAGCAGCGTCCGCCGCTCTTCGGGCGCCGCCGCGAGGATGAATTCGAGATCGTCGCGGAAACCGAGATCGAGCATCTCGTCCGCCTCATCGAGCACCACCGCGCGCAGCAGGCTGAGATCGAGCGCGTGGCGCGTGATGTGGTCGCGCAGGCGGCCCGGTGTACCCACCACGATATGCGCGCCGCGCTCCAGCGCCCGCCGCTCCGTCCGTGCGTCCATGCCGCCGACGCAGGACGCGATCCGCACCCCGGCCCCGGCATACAGCCATTCGAGTTCACGCTGCACCTGCATCGCCAGTTCGCGCGTCGGCGCGATCACCAGCCCGAGCGGCGCCGTCGCATGCCCGAACCGGGCCTCATCGCCCAGCAGCGTCTCGGCAATCGCGAGGCCAAATGCCACGGTCTTGCCCGAGCCGGTCTGTGCGGACACGAGCAGGTCGACGCCCGACGCTTCGTCGGCCAGCACCGCATGCTGCACCGGCGTCAGCGTCTCATAGCCCTGTGCCTCGAGCGCCGCGCGCAAAGCGGGATGAATGGGCGGCAGCGCTGCCGGGGGCAGATCGTCGGAAGTCATAGATGGGGGATCTCGCGAAAGCGCGCTGCTAACCGAAGCAGGGCATTTGCGCCACCCTTTACCCCCTTTGGCCCGGCCGCACCATGACCTTGATGTCGCCCTGCCGCGGATCGCCGCCAAGCTCTTCTGGCACATCCGCAATTTCCACAATCCGGCTGATCAGCGGATCGAGCGCCAATTGCCCCGCCGCGATCATGTCGGCGGCCCGCTGATGCGTATGCGGGTTGAGATAGGCGGATTCGAGCCGCACCTCCCGCACCAGCAGGTCAAACGGCTCTACCTTGACTTCAACCCCCTGCGCCATCACGCCGAACAGCACGGCGGCCCCGCCCTTCCGCACCACTTTCAGCGATTGATGGAACGTCTCGGGCACCCCGGCGCATTCGAGCGCCACATCGGCGCCGCCGGAGACGATCTCGTGCACCATCGCGACCACATCGCCGGCGCGCGGGTCGAGCGCGTGCGTCGCCCCCAGTGTCAGCGCCAGCTCCCGTCGCGGCGCCTGCCGCGTCACGAGGATCACCACTGCCGCCCCGGCGAGCTTCGCCAGTTGCACCATCAGCAGCCCGATCACCCCGCCGCCCAGCACCACCACGCTGTCGCCCGGCTTGATCCGCGCCACATCGAGACCATGCAGGCAACACGCCAGCGGCTCCGAGAACGCCCCGTGCCGCGGATCGATCCCCTCGGGTAGCACCACCGCCTGGTTCTCTGGAACGACGCAATACTCGGCAAACCCGCCATCGCGCGTCACGCCGATCGCCTGCAGTTTCGCGCAGAGGTTTACCCGCCCGGCCCGGCACGCCGCGCATTGCCCGCAGGCAATATTGGGGTCAGCGGTGATCCGGTCGCCCACCGCCACGACGCGCACATCAGCGCCCACGGCCTCGACAATGCCGCAGAATTCATGCCCCAGCGTCACCGGCATCGCCGTCGGATACTCGCCCCGGAACATGTGCCGGTCCGAGCCGCAAATGCCCGCCACCTCGATCCGCACCAGCACATCGCGCGGGCCGGGCACGGGCCGCGGCACATCCACCGCCGCCATCGTCCCTGCCGCCGTCAGCCGTGCGGCGCGCATCATTCGGTGAACCGCACCGAGCCGATATGCGGCAGATTGCGGTTCCGCTGCGCATAGTCGATGCCATAGCCGACGACGAATTTGTCGGGGATCTCGAAGCCGATCCACTTGGCCTTCACATCCACCTCGCGCCGCGACGGCTTGTCGAGCAGCGCACAGACCTCGATGCGCTTCGGATGCCGCGTGCCGAGAATTTCGAGCACGTGCTTCAGCGTGTAGCCCGTGTCCACGATGTCCTCAACCACCAGCACGTCGCGCCCTTCGATCTCGCCGCGCAGATCCTTCATGATCCGCACTTCCCGGCTCGTCTCGGTCGAATTGCCGTAGCTCGACACTTCGAGGAAATCGACTTCCACCGGCAGGTGAATTTCCCGCACGAGGTCGGCGATGAACACGAACGAGCCGCGCAGCAGCCCCACCACCACCAGCTTGTCGGTGTCGCGGTAATACTCGCCGATCTCCCGTGCCAGCGCCTCCACCCGCGCGGCAATGGCCTTGGCCGAGATTAACTGGTCGATCACATAGGGTTTGGTCGCGCTCATGTTCCGTCCCGCCTGTCGCCGCGGCAGATAACTTCTATCACCGGGCGGCACAACCGCCCTGCCGCCGCGCCGGGCCGCAAAGCACACTTTTCGCCGTCCGCCCCGCTGGCAGAACGGCTTGTTCCAGAGGCCGGAGTCTTTGGCATGATCAATCTCGACTAAGTTGATAGTCTTACAGAAGATTAGGCCGTCACAGCAGCAAGGACGCGCCAATGGTCGATCTCAGCGCCAACACCCGGGCCACCGGGCAATCGAGCCCCCTCCCGCAGGCGCTAAGCCTGCCGACTCTCTCGCCCGCCCGCGGCGCCGCCCTGCTGCTCGTCGCCGGCGGCCTGTTCTTCGCATTCTTCGGCCAAGAATACCGCACCGGCACCCTCCGCTCGATGGGCCCGGGCATGTTCCCCGTCGCCGGCGGCATCATCCTCGCCGCCATCGGCCTGCTGCTCCTGCTGCGCTCCCTGCGCGACAGCGAAGCGGCGCCCACCATCGCTTGGCGGCCGCTCGGCGCCATCATCGGCTCTGTTCTCGCCTTCGCCCTCACCGTCGGCCCCTTCGGCCTCATCGTCGCCGGCCCGCTGCTCGTTATCGGCGCCGTCCTCGCCACCGGTCAGGGCACCTTCCGGCTGGCGCTCATCCTCGCCACCACCCTCACCACCTTCGCCATCATCGTCTTCCCGGTGCTGCTCGGCGTGCCGCTGAAAGTCCTGCCGTGAATCTCGACACCAGCATTGCCGGCCTGCTGCACGGCCTGACGGTCGCCATCGAGCCGATCAATCTGCTCATCTGCTTTGCCGGTGTGGTGCTTGGCACGCTGGTCGGCGTGCTGCCCGGCGTCGGCCCGGTGGTCACCATCTCGCTGCTGCTGCCCGTCACCTTCGGCATGGCGCCGGTCACGGCACTGATCATGCTCGCCGGCATCTATTACGGCGCGCAATATGGCGGCTCCACCACCGCCATCCTGCTGAAACTGCCCGGCGAAACCGCCGCCGTCATGACCACGCTTGATGGCAATCAGCTCGCCCGCAAGGGCCGCGCCGGCGCGGCCCTCGGCATGTCGGCCATCGCCTCCTTCATCGCTGGCACCATCGGCACCCTCGCCGTCGTCTTCTTCGCCCCGGCTTTGTCCTCGATCGCGCTCGACTTCGGCCCCGCCGAGAACGTCGCCCTCATGGTGCTTGGCCTCGTCGCCGCCGTGATGATCGCCCAGGGCTCGCCCCTCGCCGCCCTCGCCATGCTGCTCGTCGGCATCCTGCTCGGCACCTTCGGCACCGATATCTCCACGGGCGTCGCCCGCTTCCATTTCGGCGTCCCCGAACTCCGCGACGGCATCAATTTCGTCGTCGTCGCCATGGGCATCTACGGCTTTGGCGAGATCGCCTATAATCTCGAAACCCAAGTGAAGCAGGAGAAAGTCTCCGCCGCCGCCATCAAGCACATCTATCCGACGCGCGACGACTTCAGGCGCAGCTGGAAGGCCATTCTACGCGGCTCGTTCATCGGCTCCTTCATCGGTTTCCTGCCCGGCCTCGGCACGGCCGCCAGTTCGTTCGCCGCCTACACCGTCGAAAAGCGCGTCTCGAAGCACCCCGAGCTGTTCGGCACTGGCGTCATCGAAGGCGTCGCCGCGCCCGAGGCGGCCAACAATTCCGCCGCCCAGACCAACTTCATCCCGCTGCTCACCCTCGGCCTCCCCTCCGGCGCCATCATGGCGCTGATGGCCGGCGCCATGATGATCCACGGCGTCGTGCCCGGCCCCGCCGTCATGACCACGCGACCCGAACTGTTCTGGGGCCTCATCGCCAGCATGTTCGTGGGCAACATCATGCTGCTGTTCCTCAATCTCAACCTCATCCGCATCTGGGTGAAGGTGCTCGAGATCCCCTACAGGGTGCTGTTCCCCACCGTGATGCTGCTCTGCGCCATCGGCGTCTACAGCCTCAACAACTCGACCACCGACATCGTCCTCGCCGCCCTCTTCGGCGTCCTCGGCTATGTCTTCATCAAGCTCCGGCTCGAACCCGCGCCGCTGCTCATGGGCTTCGTCCTCGGCCCCATGCTCGAGGAGAACTTCCGCCGCGCCATGACGCTCGCGCGCGGCGATGCCACCGTCTTCATGTCCAGGCCCATCAGTGGTGGGCTGCTGCTCGCCACCCTCCTGGTCGTGATCCTCGCCACCGTGCTGCCGCTGCTGCGGCGGCGCTCTCCCTCCATTCCCCTCGCAGACTAAGGACCAAAATGCGTACGCTCGTCTCTCTCGCGGCAGCTTCCCTGCTCGCTCTCGCCACCAGCTCGGCCGCGCTGGCCGAATTCCCCGAAAAGCCGATCACCATCGTGGTCTCGGCCCAGCCCGGCGGCAGCCCCGATATTCTGGCCCGCATCATCGGCCAGCATCTGAGCGCCCGCATCGGCCAGCCCGTCGTGGTCGAGAACCGCTCGGGCGGCGCCGGTGCCGTCGCCAACCAGCATGTCGCCTCCCAACCGGCCGATGGCTACACCCTGCTCGGCACGTCCGACACGCTCGGCATCAACGTCACTTTCTTCCCCGACCAGGGCGATCCGCGCGAAAAGTTCACGCCGGTGATCCAGGCCATGTCGTCGCCGCAGGTGCTCGCCGTCCGCGCCGATCTGCCCATCGCTGACCTCGCCCAGTACATCGAGGCCGCCAAGGCCGAAGCCGAGATCGTCAGCGTCGCCGTCCCCGGCGTCACCACGGCCGGCAATCTGCTCGCCCTGGTGCTCGAAGCGCAGGCCGCCATCGACCTCAACATCGCGGTCTATCCCAGCGCCCAGCCCTCGCTCGACGACGTGCTCGGCGGCCATGTGGATTCGGTGTTCGTCACGCTCGGGCCCGCGCTGCCGCACATCCAGGCCGGCAAGCTCCGCGCCATTGCCGTCACCACGCCCGAGCGCACGCCGTCGCTCCCCGATGTGCCGACGTTCCGTGAACTCGGCCTCGATGGCGTCACCTCCACCAGCTGGCAGGGCTATTTCGCCCCGGCCGGTACCCCGCCCGAAGTGATCGCCAAGCTCAACGCCGAGATCAATGCCGTCCTCCAGGATCCCGCGGCGCGCGAACAGCTCCTCTCCAATGCGTTCGATCCGGCCGGCGGCACCCCCGAGGAGCTCGGCAAGCTGTTCGATGCCGGCGTGACCTTCTGGAACAAGATCATCACCGACAACAACGTGCAGATTCAGAACTGAGCCCCCAGCAGCGAGGAACCATCGCCATGTCAGTCTCCACTCTCACTCCGAAAACCACGCCGGACGTCTTCTACACCGTCTGCCCCGTGCCCTCGGCGATCTCGATCGCCCTTGGCCGCGGCACGCTGCAGGCCGATTTCGCCCGCAACGGCGTTCCACTCACCAATGTGCGCACCCATGCCGATCGCAATGTACGTGAATCGCACTACGATCAGACCCAGGCCAATCTGTTCCGCGAGGGCGGCAATATCCCGCCGCTGTGGAGCCGCTCGGTTGGCCGCGACGTCCGGCTGATCGGCGTCAGCTGGGTCGAGCACTACGCTGCGCTCGTCGCCCTGCCCGGCTCCGGCATCCGCACGCCGGCCGATCTCAAGGGCAAGCGTGTCGGTCTGGTCAACCGGCCGAACGACCGCATCGACTTCACCCGCGCCACCCAGTTGCGCGGCTACCTCGTGGCCCTCGCCGCTGGCGGCGTGTCACGCGGCGATGTCACCTTCGTCGATCTCACCTATGACAAGCCGCTCGTCGCTCTGCCGCCCGAATCCCAGGCCCTCTCCTCCTCGGCCTTCGGTCTGCATGGCGTGCGCGAGCGCCAGTCGGTCCTGATCAAGGCCCTGCTCGAAGGCACCGTCGATGCGCTCTACCTCACCGGACCGGGCGCCGAAGTCGCCGCCTTCGCCGGTGCAGGCATCGTCTATGACGTCGCGCAGGCGCTCGACCCGATCGACCGTGTCAGCAACCTCACCCCCGTCACCTTCACCGTGAAGGGCGAACTGCTCGACTCGCATCCGGAAGTTGTCGCCGACTATCTCGCGGCAAATCTGCGCACTGCCCGCTGGGCCCGCGAGAACCCGCAGGATGCGGCGCGCTACATCGGCCGCGATACCGGCATCCCCGAAGAGGCCGTGGCGCTCAGCTACTCGTCGCAGGTTGCGGCGCAGCTCGAGACCAGCCTCGACCCCGAACTCGTCGCCCGGCTCGAAGTGCAGAAGAACTTCCTCCTCGACGAGGGTTTCCTCGGTGGCGATTTCAACTTCTCCGATTTCGTCGCGCCGGGCCCGCTCGAACGCGCCCGCCAGATCGTGGCCGCAGAAGGCGCCGTGCCGCTCGCGCGCAGCGCCTGACCCTCGCCGCCAACAAGAACGCCGGCCCTATCCACAGGGCCGGCGTTCGCATTTGAACCGGCGCTCACCCACTGGACAGAGGTACGTACCTCACGTTACCCCTACTGATGTCTGACAGCGCTCCAGATGCTGCGGCACACGAGGGGAAACATGAAGATCACGTCGATCAAGACCGGCGCCACCAAGGGCCACACCATGCAATTGTGGGTCCGCGTCGAAACCGACACCGGTATCGTCGGGCTCGGTGAATGCGTCCACGGTGGCCACCAGGCCGTCGCCATCATCAAGGACTTGACGCCGCGCCTCATCGGCGAGGACCCCTTCGCCATCGATGCGCTGTTCGAGGGCATCCGCCGCAGCCTCGTCTTCGAGGGCGGTTTCGCCGGCGCGCTGATCACTGCCCTCACCGGCATCGAGATCGCGCTGTGGGACGTCAAGGGCAAGGCCCTGAAGACGCCGGTCTACGAACTCCTCGGCGGCAAGTTCCGCGACGACATCCGCGTCTATTGCGATTGCGAGGTCGAGCCCGGCATGGGCATGAGTGAAATCCGCGAAGTCGTCGATGGCGTCATGGAAGCCGGCTTCACCGCCCTCAAGATCGACCTCGACATGTTCGCCTATGGCCACACCCACGAGGAGACGGTGTGGTACAAGAAGGACAAGTACAACATGACTCCCAGCCATTGGGAGCATGAGCGCATGGTCGAGCTGGCCTCGATGGTCGTCGAAGCCGCCGGCAAGGATTTCGACGTCGCCGCCGACCTCCACACCCGCCTCGACAAGCACAGTGCCATCCGCCTCGCGCGCGACCTCGAACCGCTGCATCTGATGTGGCTCGAAGAGCCGATCCCGCCCGAGAACGTCGACACCATGCGCGAGATCACCCAGGCGACCTCGACGCCCATCTGCGCCGGCGAAAACCTCTATCTCCGCCACGGCTTCCGCGATCTCATCGAAAAGCACGCCGTCGACATCATCATGCCGGACATTCCGAAGTGCGGCGGCCTCTCCGAGTGCCGCAAGATCGCGAACATGGCCGAGCTTTATTCGATGCCCTTCGCGCCGCACAATGTCGCCTCGCCCATCGGCACCATGGCCTCGGCCCATGTCTGCGCCACCGTGCCCAACTTCCTCGTGCTCGAGTTCCACTGGCACCATCGCGACTTCTGGTCGACCATCACCGACGGCGGCAACATCATCAAGGACGGCAAGATCACCCTGACCGACCGTCCGGGCATCGGCCTCGAACTCAATTACGACGTCGCCCGCCAGCACCAGTATCCCGGCACCACCTGGTTCGAATGACCTTCGGCACGCGCGGCATGGTTAGCAACACCTTGCCGCGCTGCTTCCGATTTTGACTGCATTGAGAACCAAACACTGAATCTTCCCCGCTAGAACGGTCATCGCTGGAGCTACGCATCCGGCAGGGCCAGGATGGCTGGACGGGGGACGACCAGTGTTGCGACGTTCGAAGACTATCGTGTTCCGGGATGATGAGACGGCGGAAGCTCCCGAACTCCCGCCGATGCGTCCGTCCGCCCTCCGCAGCGCCGCCCGCCCGCAATTCGAGGCCGCGCCCGAGGCCGATGCCGAGCCGGCCGTCGGTGCCAAGAGCCAGCAGAATTTCCTCCGCAGCGAACTCGACGAAAACCCCATCTCCAAGGGCTCCCCGCAGAGCCTCGAAGCCCTGCGCGCCGAATTCCAGCGCACCCTGGCGAGCCGCGTCGATGATGGTTTCGTGCCGCCCAAGCCCGAGCGCGAACTGCCGGGCTTCCTGAAGCCGTCGCGCCTGCTGCTCATCGCCATCGCCCTCGTCGCCGGCGGCACCGCCGCTTTCCTCGCGCTGCAGCGCAGCCCCGCGCCGGAGCCCGCGCCCGTCGAAATCGCCGCGCCCGCGGCCGTCGCGCCCGTCACCCAGGTGCTTGTGGCCAAGACCGGTATCCCCGTCGGCCAGCGGCTCGATGCCACCATGCTCGAATGGCAGACCTGGCCCGATACGGCCCTCCGCCCGGAATACATCACTGATGCCGCGACGCCCGAAGCCCTCACCGGCATGGGCGACAAGGTGGCCCGCATGGCCTTTGTGCCCGGCGAGCCGATCCGCAGCGAAAAGCTCGGCCAGGCCGGCAGGGGCTATCTGTCGAGCCTCATCCAGAGCGGCATGCGCGGCGTCTCGGTCACCATCAATGCCAGCTCCGCCTCGGGCGGCTTCGTCGTGCCCAACGACCAGGTCGATGTCGTCCTGACCCGCACCAACGAGCTCGGCCAGAAGACCGTCCAGACCCTGCTCACCAATGTGCGCGTCGTCGCCATCAATTCCCAGCTCGGCGAGAGCAATCCGGCGGCCGGCGGCGATGCCGTCGATCCGCAGAGCGCCATGTTCGCCGACAGCGCCATCGCCACCCTGGAGCTCGATCCGGAGGCCTCCGAACTGCTGATCAACGCCACCACCATGGGCAATCTGTCGCTCGTGCTGCGCCCGGTCGCCGATGCCAGCAAGCCCGCCACCGCCGGCCAGTCGGCCGCCAACCAGGCCATCCGGCTGACCAGCCCGTTCTGGAATCCGCCGCAGGTCCAGAACTAGGCCGTCACTTGCAAGCTACTCTTCCCGTTAAGCCGATATTGACCCCGTACTGCTAGGGTGTTGCTGGGGCCATGATGAAAACACCGATGCATCAGAGATCATTTCGCCGGGCGGCCTTGGCCGCGCTCGTCAGCCTGTTCGCCGTCTGGGTGAGCCCGGCGCTGGCGCAAACCGTCAATTACGATCTCAGCACCACCTCGGTGATGCGCATCAATCTGCCGGTCTCGCAGGCCGTCACCGTCACCATTTCGCAGCCCGTGGGCAAGGTTCTCTCGGCCGATCCGCTGATCGCCGACGCCCAGCCCATCACCGACCGCTCGATCTATGTCGTCGGCCGCGCCTTCGGCACCACCACGGTCAACCTCTTCTCCGCCGAGGGCGCGCCGGTTGGCCTGCTCGCGGTCGAAGTCGGCGCCGACACCGCCGATATCTCGCGTTCCATCCGCTCGGCCCTGCCCTCCTCCAAGGTCAAGGTCAGCTCCGTCAACGGCCGCATCCGCGTCGGCGGTTCCGTGCCCGATGACGTGGCGCGCCAGAAGGTCCTCGACATCATCGCCCAATATGGCAGCCCGGCGGTCATCGACACCATGACCATCGAGGGCGGCCAGCAGGTCAATCTCGAAGTCCGCATCCTCGAAGCCCAGCGCGACGCCGGTCGCGAGCTCGGCATCCAGTGGGGCGGCACCATTGGCGGCACTGACGTCGCCATCGGCCAGGCCCCGGCCGAGCCGTCCTTCTCCTCCTTCATCACCGGCATCCTCGGCGCCGGCATCAACCTCACCGCCACCATCCGGGCGCTCGAGAACAAGAGCCTCGTCCGCACGCTGGCCGAGCCGAACCTGACGACCCTCTCGGGCGTCAATGCCAGCTTCCTCGCTGGCGGCCAGGTGCCCATCCGCATGGCCGACGGCAATGGCGGCGTCACCCTCGAATATCGCGATTTCGGCGTGAAGCTCGTCTTCACCCCCGTCGTCCTCGACGAGGGCCGCATCCAGATCCAGCTGACCCCCGAAGTCAGCGCCATCGGCGGCGTCACCGAGAGTGGCGATCCCGTGTTCAATACCCGCACGCTGCAGGCCACGGTCGAGCTGCGCGACGGCCAGAGTTTTTCGGTCGCCGGCCTCCTCCAGAACACCTCCGACATGAGCCAAAAGCAGCTGCCCTGGATCGGCGACGTGCCGGTCATCGGCTCGCTCTTCCGCTCCTCGAGCTACCAGAAACGCGAGACCGAACTGGTCGTCATCGTCACGCCGCGCCTCGTCCGCCCGACCGTGCCCGGCCAGGTCGCCGCCTCGCCGCTCGACCAGACCGTCCCCGCCAACGATGTCGAGTTCTTCGGCCTCGGCCAGATGGAGGTCACGCCGAAAATGCTCAAGGGCTTCGAGAAGGGTGCCGGTGTCGTCGGCGCCTATGGCTACATCATCGATCTGGGGAACGGCACCTGATGCGCTTCCTGCTCGCCGCCACTGCCGCTTTCGCCATCCTGTCGCTGTCCGGCTGCGCCTACGACTATCTGCAGCGCTCCGACAAGATCGCCTATTCCGCCGGCGACGCCGTCAAGGCCAACCTCGCCCGCGAGACCACCAACCCGGCAGGCCCGACCTCGACCAAGGGTCTCGGCAAGAACGGCTCCGTCGTTCCCCCGCCCCCCGATCCCTGAGCGTGCCCTGGCTATCCTCCCCCGTTTGCGGGGGAGGGGGACCGGCACTAGCGGTTGGCCGAGCGAGCCTTCTCGGGCTCGTTCGGACAGAGCGCAAGAAAGAAGCCGGTGGTGGGGGCGGCCACATCTACATAGCCAACATGAAATGAAAACGGCGCCCGAGGGCGCCGCATGATCTCGTCTCGCGACTGGGCCTCAGGCCCGCCGCGTTGCGTCCTGCAGCAGCAGGATGTTGTTGGCAATCACCTGGCTGTCGGGCGCCAGCTTCTGCGCCTCGCGGAAATTCTTCAGCGCCGCGGTCAGATTGCCGCGCAGCATGTGGGAATAGCCGAGATTGTTGTAGTACTGCGCCGTGCCGCCGCCGACCTTGTAGAGCGATGCATACACCCGGTCCGACAGATCGAACCGGCGCAGCTTGTCATACGACGCGCCGAGCCCGACATAGGCCTCGACACTGCCCGGCGCCAGTTCCACCGCGCGCTTGTAGAGCGCCGCCGAATGGCCGAAATCATCGTTGCGGAAATGCGCCTTGGCTTCGAGCAGCGCCCGGTCGGCGGTGTAGTCGCCGATATTGGTCAGCTCGGCCACTTCCAGCTTGTTGCTGCCATAGGCGCTCTTGCCGGCAATGCCGCTGCAGCCACTAAGCGCCACGGCCGCCAGCACAACGGCGCCGAACCCGATCGATCTGAACTTGCCAGACAGCATGTCGAAGGCCCCCACGGCATGCGAAACAAAACGCGCAGCCATTCTGGCCGCTCGCGTCAGATTCCACCCCATCAGCCTTAACGAACCACCACCGCCGGCCCCGCCGCCGCCCTCAACTCGCCATCAGCCTTAATGGACTCTTACCCGGACGCCGTTCCAGTCTACGCATAAACCCCGACCCCGCCCTGCCGCCTAAGGCCTAGCTCGGGCTAGTCCCTAGGCGGCAGGGCGGGGTCGGGGTTTATG
>SEEL01000045.1 GCA_004144345.1 Hyphomicrobiales bacterium | reverse complement strand
GCCATATTCACTGCGTCATCCCCGCGAAGGCGGGGATCCAGGGGCCACGACCATTGTGCTGACTGCCCTGGATTCCCGCCTGCGCGGGAATGACGTTGTGGGGGCAGCCGGGCGCGGTGTTCTCGACCGCCCCCACCACCGGCTTCGCCGGTCCCCCTCCCCCGTTGCACAGGGGAGGATATTCCCGACTGCGATGCCTGTTGCCTTGGGCGATTTCCCGAGCTGCGATGCGGGGGCTCTGGCTATCCTCCCCCGCATGCGGGGGAGGGGGACCGCCGGAGGCGGTGGTGGGGGCGGACACTGGCGCAAAGGGCACTCCTCTCCCACCAACTTCGTCCCTCCCCCTCCCATCCCTTCGCTCCCCGTCCTGCGGCCGGGAGGGAGCGCGGACTCGTCGTTTGGTGGTCTCCTGGCCCACCAATCAGCCACCATTGTTCAATGCGCCTTGCCCGCTGATGGCGCGGATTTGCCGTGCCTAAAATAGCGCCATGCGGATTTCGCATGACCCGGATGTCTTTGGGCCGGTGGTTGCGGGGGGCAAATCAGAGCACTTTGGAAGTGTGCTGCACCTTTCCAATGAGGCCGATGAGATGTTTGTCCGAGCTGTCTGGCGCCTGCGGCGCCTGGTCGACATCAAGCAGGTTTTGCGGGAGATGGACGTGCCCTCCTCCCTAAATGCCGACATTCTGGGAGTTTCCGGGCCGGATTTCGCCAACATGACCCGCGGACTGATCGAACCGAAGCGTTGAGTTGCCGTGATGTCGCCTTATTGACGGCTGCCGGGCCACCCGGCGGCCGTCTTCATTAAGGCCAGATGAACACCGGCAAAAAGAGCTATGCGTTTTCTGCACCCGAGTTCTGAGTAATCAACCCCTGCACAGACTCCCTGCATAGCTCTATCTACACACTCGTAGCGAGCGGGAAGGTTCCCGGGGCTACAGAAGGAGAAAATCAAATGGGTATTCGTCAGACTCTCAAGAAGTGGTCGGCCTACCAGCAGACCGTCCGTGAGCTCGCCGCTCTCGACAACCGTCAGCTCAACGATTTGGGCATCTCGCGCGCCGACATCACCAAGATCGCCCGCGAACATGCGCGCGCCCTCTAAGGTTCCCGCGCCTTCCCAGCCGACGACTGCAAATCGAACGCTCGCTTCCTTCTAGGACGCGGGCGTTTTGATTTTTGGGCCTGCTCTTGCTAGAGCGCCCGCATGAACACCTCCCCTCTCCATATCATCGGCGCGGGCCTGGCCGGCTCCGAAGCCGCGTGGCAGGCCGCCGAGGCCGGCACCCAAGTCGTCATCCACGAGATGCGGCCGCAAAAACTCACCGAAGCGCATCTGAGCGGCGGCTTTGCCGAGCTCGTCTGCTCGAACTCCTTCCGCTCCGACGACCATGAGCACAATGCGGTCGGGCTGCTGCATGAAGAGCTGCGCCGCTGCGGCTCGCTGATCATGCGCATGGCCGACGCGCACAAGCTGCCGGCAGGCGGCGCGCTGGCGGTCGACCGCGTGGCGTTCTCGGATGCCGTGACCGCGGCAGTGCACGCCCACCCCAACATCACTGTCGAGTTCGGCGAAGTGGCCGGACTGCCGCCGGCCGAGTGGGACAATGTCATCGTCGCCACGGGACCGCTGACCTCGCGTCCGCTGGCCGAGGCGATCCAGTCGCTGACCGGCGAGGATGAACTGGCGTTCTTCGATGCGATTGCGCCGATCGTGCATGGCGAATCCATCAACATGGACATCGCCTGGGCGCAGTCGCGCTACGACAAGGTCGGGCCCGGCGGCAATGGCGCCGATTACCTGAACTGCCCGATGGACGAGGCGCAGTACAACGCGTTCGTCGATGCGCTGCTGGCGGGCGAAAAGCATGTCTACCACCAGTGGGAGAACGTGCCCTATTTCGACGGCTGCCTGCCGGTGGAAGTGATGGCCGAGCGCGGTCGCGAGACGCTGCGCTGGGGGCCGCTGAAGCCGGTCGGGCTGACCAATCCGCGCAACCCGACCGTAAAGCCCTACGCCATCGTGCAGCTGAGGCAGGACAACGCGCTGGGCACGCTCTGGAACATGGTCGGCTTCCAGACCAAGCTCAAATACCGCCGGCAGGCGGAAATCTTCCGGCTGATCCCGGGGCTCGAGACTGCGCAGTTCGCGCGGCTGGGTGGCCTCCACCACAACACCTTCCTCAACTCGCCCAAAGTGCTGGACCGGCAATTGCGGCTGAAGGCGCAGCCGCGGCTGCGCTTTGCCGGCCAGATCACCGGCGTCGAGGGCTATGTCGAGAGCACGGCGATCGGCCTGATCGCCGGCCGCATGGCGGCAGCGCAGGGGCGCGGCGAGACGATCGAGGCGCCGGTCCAGACGACGGCGCTCGGCGCGCTGTTCGACCACATTCTTGGCGGCCACATCGCGGCCGAGGGCGAGCCGGGACCGCGCAGCTTCCAGCCCATGAACGTCAATTTCGGCCTGTTCCCGCCGGTCGATGGCGTCACCAAGCCAGTCGACCATGAAGGCCGCTGGCGCGGGCCCGAAAAGGCGCAGGCGCGGAAAAAGGCCATGAGCGACCGAGCGCTGGCCGACATCGCCGGCTGGGCCTGACGCTCAGCCGTTACGGAGCTTCCACCAGGTCAGGCTGGCGATCTTCTGCCAATCCGGCAGATCGCCGGCCTGCTGGAACGGCGCGTCGAGATCGAGGCTCTTCAGCTGCGCGCGGAGCAACGCGACCGGCGCGAAGACCGGGCGGAGCTGGCGCGGCAGGGCGGCGATAGCCGCGTCGGCCTTGTCCAGATGCCCCGTCGCGAGATCGGCGAAGCGGGTGAGCGCGACGCTCAGATTTTCGCTGGCCTTGCCGGTGCGGATGTCGGCCTCGCCGACGCCGCAGGTGGCGAAGATATCGGCCGGCAGCACGATGCGGCCCTTGCTGGCATTGTAGCCGAAGGCGCGGAGGTGCCCGACCAGTGCGTGGGCGACGCCGAGATGGCCGGCGGCATCGCCATTGTCGACCGGACTGCCGCCATTGAGGATCATCGCCGCCAGCTGGTAGAGCGCCGAGGCGGTCTCGCCGGCATAGCCCTCGAAGGCCGGCATGTCGGGCATCGGATCGTCATAGAGATCGAAACGGCGGGCCTCGATCATGCGGATGAGCGCCGGCACCGGCAGGCCGTATGCAGCGATCACATCGAGCAGTGCATCGGCCAGCGGATTGGCGCGGACGGCACCATGGCCCTCGCCGCTGAGCGCATCGCGCCACCATTGCAGGCGAATTTCGCCGGCGGCGGGCTCCTTCGCCCGGTCGCGGATGGAGGCGATGTCGCTGCCGAACGCGTAGAGCGCGGTGACGGCTTCGCGGGCCCTGGGCTCGAGCAGCAGGGTCGCGAAATAGCGGTCGCGGTCGATGGCGCGGAGCTGGTCGGCGGCGAAGCTGGCGCTTTCGGGCGTCACTTGGCGTCGTCGACGGCGATCAGCGCCGCCGCGATCGCCCGGTCTTCGGCCAACAGCACATTGTAGGTGCGGACCGCCCCGCCGGTGGCGATGGCCTCGACGATGATGTTGTGCTCGCGCAGCGCCTGCCGGATGGCCTTGTCGAAGCCGGTGATTGCCGTGCCGAGGCCGACCAGCAGAACGTCGATCTGATCGGCGGCGGCAAGGACCGGCGCCAGACTCTCGAGCGTGATGCCCGTGGCAGCGCTCACCGGCCAGGCGTGCATGCCGGTCGGCAGGCAGAGCAGCGAGCCGCGATGCGACAGCCCGGCAAAGCGGAAGCCACCTTTGCCGTAGCCGTCGATGCCAACCTGCTGCGGGTAGAAGCCCTGCCCCGCCTCCGCCATCGGCCTAGACCGAAGCGCCGTCAGCGCGCTTTTCCTTGGCCGGCTTGTTGTCGGCCGGCGCGTCGCTGCGGGCCTTGAGGCCGAAATAGATCAGGATCGGCCCGCCGATGAACACCGACGAATACATGCCGAAGATCGAGCCGAAGGTCATGGCGATGGTGAAGCCGCGAATGGCCTCGCCGCCGAAGAACACCAGCGGGAACAGCGCCAGGAGGATCGTGAACTGCGTGAGCGAGGTTCGCACGATCGTCTGATTGATCGAGAGGTCGATCAATTCGGGCAGCGACATCTTCTTGTATTTTCGGAGGTTCTCTCGAATTCGGTCGGAGATGACGACCGTTTCGTTGAGACTGAGGCCCACCAGCGTGAGCACCGCCGCAATGGAGGTGATGTTGAACTCGAGCCCCACGAATGAGTAGAGGCCGATGGTCATGATCACGTCATGCGCCGTGGTGGTGATGGCGGCGAGTGCGAACTGCCACTCGAAGCGGAACCACACATAGATGAGGATGGCGACCATGGCGACGAGGACCGCGATGACGCCCTTGGTGGTCAATTCGCCGGACACGGTGCCGCTCACGGCCTCGGTCTTGCGGACCTCATACTGCACCTCGGCCAACCTCTCGGTGACCTTGGTGACCGCCTGCTGCTGCTCGGCGTCGCCGCCCGGCTGCAACTGGATGCGCACGAGATAGTCGGTCGGCGGCCCGAACTGCTGCACCTGCACTTCGCCCAGGTTCAACTCGTCGAGCGACTCCCGGATGGTGCCCGCGTCGGGCGTGCCGGTGCCGGCATATTGCACTTCGATGGCGGAGCCGCCGATGAAGTCGATGCCGAGGTTGAAGCCCTTGGTGAAGGCCGAGCCGATGGCGCCCAGCGAGATCAGGATCGAGAAGATGATCGCGTAGCGCGAGATCTTCATGAACGGGATCTTGGTGCCGTCGGGGATGAAGCGGAAGACCTGGATCTTGAGCGTCTTCGGACGGCGCAGGCGGAACCACCAGCCGACGAAGTAGAGCGTCACCGTGTAGGAGGTGAAGAGCGAGGTCAGGATGCCGAGCGCCAGCGTGACGGCAAAGCCCTGCACCGGGCCCGCGCCCATGAAGTAGAGCACGATCGCCGCGATCAGCTGCGTCAGATGCGAGTCGATAATGGTGCCCCAGGCGCGCGAGAAGCCTGCGTCGATGGCGGCAAGGATGGATTTGCCGGCCTTCATTTCTTCGCGGATACGCTCGTAGATGAGCACGTTCGCGTCGACCGCCATGCCGATGGTCAAAACGATACCGGCGATACCGGGGAGCGTGAGCGTTGCCCCGAGCATCGACATCGCCGCCACGATGAGCACGATGTTGAGCGCCAGCGAGATGTTGGCGAACATGCCGAAGAGGCCATAGGCGATCACCATGAAGGTGACGACGAGGATCATCGCGACGATACCGGCGATGACGCCGGCACGGATCGAATCCGCGCCGAGGCTGGCGCCGACGGAGCGTTCTTCGACCACGTCGAGGGTCGCCGGCAGCGCACCGGCGCGCAGCAGCACGGCGAGGTCGTTGGCGGTCTGCGGCGTGAAGCTGCCGGTGATCTGCGCCGAGCCGCCCGGGATCGGGCCGTTGATCGTGGGCGCGGTGACCACCTGATTGTCGAGGACGATGGCAAAGCGCTTGCCGACGTTCTTGGAGGTGATCTGGCTGAAGATGAGGGCGCCGCGCGTATCGAGATTGAACGACACGACCGACTGGCCGGTCTGCTGGTCGAAAGCCGGCTGGGCGTTGGTGAGCGACTCGCCGCCAAACTCGACGTTCTCGTTGAGCAGTTCGTCAAAACCGCTGTCGACGCTGGGCAGGATCATGTAGCCGGCCGGGATGCCCTGGGCCTGCGCCTGCGCCGCCGACATGGTCGGGTGGACGAGATGGAAGGTGAGGCGCGCCGTCGTGGAAATCAGTTCCTTGAGGCGGGCGGAATCGTCATAGCCCGGCACCTGCACAAGGACGCGGTCCTGGCCCTGGCGCTGGATGGTGGGCTCGGTGGTACCCACTTCGTCGACGCGCTTGCGGATCACTTCCATGGACTGGGCGATCAGCGACGACATGCGCTCGGTGACGCCGTTGGGCGTGAGCTTGATGGTCAGCTTGCCATCGGGCGTCTCGCCGAATTCGAGCTCGGGGGTGCCGCCGACGCCGAGCGTGCTGGCGATATTGGTCTGCATGGCGTCGAGCGCCGTGCGGGCCGCATCCTTCTGCGCCGGATCGGTCAGCTCCACGGTGATGCCATCGGCATCGGTGGTGATGATGTTGCCGATACCGTTCTGGCCCGCGAGAATCTGGCGGGCGTCGCGGCGCAAATTCTTGAGCCGCTCGGTGATGATCGACTCGCGGTTGACCTGCAGCAGCAGGTGCGACCCGCCCTGCAGATCGAGACCGAGCGTCATGCCGTCATGCGGCAGGAAGCTCGGCCAATTGGCGGTGGTCTCTTTCGAGAAGAAGTTAGGGATACCAAGGACGATACCCACAACCGTGACGAGAAGAATGATCGCGGTGCGGATAGGCGAGAATTGCTGCAGCATATGAGGAGTATCGTCCCTGGCGAGCCGGTTAGCTCGCCTTGTTGTCCCTGGCGAGCTTAGCTCGCCTTGTTGTCATTGACCGGGTTCGACTTCGAGCGAACGTCGGAAATCATGCCGCGCACGATCTTGACGCGCGTGCCCTGCGCGATCTCGACTTCGAGATCTTCGCCGTCGACGGCCTTGACCACTTTGCCGACGATGCCGCCGGTGGTCACCACAGTGTCACCACGCGTAATGGCCGAAAGCATGGCCTGCTGGGCCTTCATACGCTTCTGCTGGGGGCGGAAGATCAAGAGCCAGAAGATCACCACCAGCAGCAGGATCGGCGCGAATTGGATCAAGAGATCCGTGGCACCCATCGAGGGGGCGGCGGGGGCGGCTGTGTCCTGCGCCATGGCAGAAGTCACGAACATGTAGGTCTCCTTGTCGAATGGACTGTCGGCTTGTCAAAACGCCGCGGTTGATCGCATATAGGCTGCGTTTCCGGCAATGGAACATTCCACCCGGCTCAAAGCGCGCGGACTATATAACCGCCCTCCCCGCTTGCATAGCGGCTCACATGGGCGGTTTCCGCCAATTCGACGCAGGAATATTCTCCCCAAATGGCAGACGACACCCTCACGCAAATCGCCGCGTCATTGCAGCGCATCGCCGACCGGCTGGACGCCATGTCACCCCCGGATTCCGGCGCTTTGCCGGTGTTGACCGAGGCGAACGCCTATCACTGGGATGCCGCCGCCGACCGGCTGATGCCGGTGCCCAAAGTGTCGCGCGTGCCGTTCGGCCTGCTCAAGGGCATCGACAGCGTCCGTGACACGCTGCTCACCAACACGCTGCAATTCGCCAAGGGATTCGCGGCCAACAATGCCCTGCTCTGGGGCGCCCGCGGCATGGGCAAGAGTTCGCTGGTGAAAGCCGTGCATGCGGAAGTGTCCGAGCATGTCGACACCCGGCTGATCCTGATCGAGATTTCGCGCGAGGACATCGAGGCCCTGCCCCGCCTGATGCGGCTGATCGCCAACGAAACGGCGCGCTTCATCATCTTTTGCGACGACCTCAGCTTCGACAAGGACGAGACGAGCTACAAATCGCTGAAGACCATCCTCGATGGCGGCCTCGAAGGCCGGCCGGAGAACGCGCTGTTCTATGCGACGTCGAACCGCCGTCACATGATGCCGCGCGAGATGATCGAAAACGAACGGGCGACCGCGATCAATCCCGGCGAGGCGATCGAGGAGAAGGTGTCGCTATCGGACCGTTTCGGCCTTTGGCTCGGCTTCCACAATTGCGACCAGGACACCTATCTGGCGATGATCCGCGGCTATTGCGACGCCTATGGGCTCGACATCTCGGACGATGATCTCAGGGCCCGGGCGATCGAATGGTCGCAGACGCGTGGCGCCCGCTCGGGCCGCGTCGCCATCCAGTTCGTGCGCAATCTCGCCGGCGAGATGGGCAAGGCGATCTAGCCCAGAAATGCGAAGGGCCCGCCGAGGCGGGCCCTGAACTCATTGTATCGCTGGCGTCGGCCTTAGCCGGCCAGCAGCGGGACCGGGTCGACCGGGGTAGCGCCCTTGCGCAGTTCGAAGTGGAGCTGCGGGCGGCTGACCGAACCGGTCATGCCGGCCTGGCCGATGCTGTCGCCGCGGGTGACATTGTCGCCCTTCGACACGCTGATCGCCTTGAGGTGGGCATAGGCCGACACATAGCCATTGGCGTGGCGGATCAGGATCAGATTGCCATAACCCTCGACGCCCGAACCGACATAGATGACCTGGCCGTTTTCGGCAGCGCGGACCGACGCGCCTTCAGGCGCTTCGATATTGATGCCGGTGCCCTTGGACGCGATGAAATCGGTGATGACCTTGCCCGAGATCGGCCAGCGGAACTTGTCGGCGCCCGACATGACCGGCTCGATGGCGGCAACCTTGGCCGGCACCGGCTGAACCTTCGAGGTCTCGGGATCGACGAGCTTCGGATCGGGGATCGCCGCGGTCTTTTCAACGGCCTTGGGTTCAGGCGCGAGCGCCATCGGCGCGGCGGCGGTCTTGACCGGAGCCGGCGAGAGCGACGCGACCTGCGTCGTCGCCTGCTTGGCGGTCATGCCCGGGATGATGACTTTCTGGCCGACGAAAATTTTGTCGGGCGAGCCCATGCCATTGGCCTGCACGATCGCCTGGGCCGTCACATTGTAGCGGCGGGCGATGGTGTAGAGCGACTCTCCACTCTCGATGACGTGGATGTAGGCGTTCTCCGGCACTGCCGCGAGCTTGGGAGCCGCGGCGGGCGGCGGGGCAACGGGAGCCAGCGAGTTGGTCTGCTGGAGCGAGGCAAACGAGGGCTGGGCAGACATGGGATCACTTCCTGTAAGCGGCGGTAGTGCAGAACTCGAAATCGAACCGACCGGGGCGCTGCCGGTGACAAGGCCACCGGAGCCGCCACCGATGTCTTCGGGCGGAATGAAAGGACCAGCGGCAACCTGGGTGGTGGCGCCAATCGGCTGGAGGGTCGCCGGCATGGATTGCCGGCCGCCGATGCTTGCGCTCGGGGAAATGGAGTTGGTGACGTCGCCGCCCCCGCCCATTCCCAGACCGAGAGAGGAACAGCCTGCAAGAAGGCTCGTCCCCAGTAGCAGGCCAGCTGTGGCGGCAATTCTCAGCGCCGTGCCGGCAACGCGTTTACTCATCAGTCCAACTCATCACGCAACAACCTGATGGGCTGACGATAGGCATTTTAGGTAAAGACGAGTTTAAGGCGATTGCGTTTTGCGCCGATCTCGCCTGCCCGGATTCAGACGCGATTAGGGTTAAAGCGGCGGGCCTCAGCGGAGGCTGATCGTGCCATCCATGCGCGCCGCGAGCGCAATGTCGCTGGCCTGCAGCGACACCGGCGTGACGGTGATCGCATTGCCATGCAGCAGCTGGAAGAAATCGTTGGCCGGATCGAAGGGCGACGGCGTCTCGGGAATGGCGATGAAGAATTTCCCGGGATTGTCAGAGGGATAGTACTTCATCGGCGAGGTGTCGAAGCGCTGCGTGGGGACCACGCGGACGCCCGAAACCTGCTCCGGCCGGCAATACGGGAAATTGACGTTGTACCAGGCGCCGCGCACGGCCTGCGCCCGGATGCCGTCAATCACCTGGGCGGCAAAGCGGCGGGATACGGACCAATCGAGGGCGCCGCCATTCTCGTAGTCGATGCCCTGGCTCATGGCGATACCGATGGCGCCCTGCATGGCGCCTTCGCGCGCCCCGGCGGCAGTACCCGAGCAATTGACGATGTCGCCGACGTTCTGGCCGTTGTTGACGCCGGAGAGGACGAGGTCGGCGGGCTTGCCGGCGAGGACGAACGTCATTCCAGCCACGACGCAATCGGCGGGCGAGCCGCCGGCAATCGCGAAGACTCGCGAACGGCGTTCCACCAGCTCGAGTTCCTGGCCGAAGGTGAAGCGGTGCGAGGCGCCCGACTGATTGCCGGCCGGCGCCACGACCCACACATCGTCCGAAATGGTCCGGGCGATCTCCTCCATCACGGCGATACCCGGCGCGTCGACGCCATCGTCATTGGTGATGAGGATGCGCAAACTCATTTGGCGGCGATGACTTTCAGGCCGCCCATATAGGGCTGCAGCACGTCGGGAACGGCGATGGAGCCGTCTTCCTGCTGGTAGTTCTCGATAACCGCGATGAGCCCGCGACCGACGGCGAGCGCCGAGCCGTTGAGGGTGTGGACATGGCGGACCTTGCCGTCCTTGTCGCGATAGCGGGCCTCCATGCGGCGGGCCTGGAAATCGCCGCAGACCGAGCAGGACGAGATTTCGCGATACGTGTCCTGCCCCGGCAGCCAGACCTCGATGTCGTAGGTCTTCTGCGCGCCAAAGCCCATGTCGCCGGTCGAGAGCGTCATTACCCGGTAGTGGATGTCGAGCTTCTTGAGCACGGCTTCGGCGGCGGCGAGCATGCGTTCATGCTCCTCGGCCGAATTTTCGGGTGTGGTGATCGAGACCAGCTCGACCTTGTTGAACTGGTGCTGACGCAGCATGCCACGCGTATCGCGCCCGGCCGACCCGGCCTCCGAGCGGAAGCATGGCGTCAGCGCCGTGAAGCGCAGCGGCAGGTCTTCCTCGCGCTGGATGGAGTCACGCACGAGGTTGGTCAGCGGCACTTCGGCGGTGGGGATGAGCGCGAGGCGGCTCTCGCCATGCGGCACGAAGAACAGATCCTCGGCGAATTTCGGCAGCTGGTTGGTGCCGTAGAGCGCGTCGTCGCGGACCAGCAGTGGCGGCTGCACTTCCATGTAGCCGTGCTCGTTCGTGTGAAGGTCGAGCATGAACTGGCCGAGGGCGCGTTCCATGCGGGCGAGGCCCGATTTCAGCACGGTGAAGCGGGCGCCGGAAATCTTCGCCGCGGCTTCGAAATCCATCATGCCGAGCGCTTCGCCGGTCTCGAAATGCTCCTTCGGCTTGAAGCTGAAGCTGGGCTTGGCCGGACGCGACTTGGCGGCGGTGGCGGCATTGCCGTTGGGGCCGAAATATTCGACGTTTTCGGCTTCGCCCTCGCCGGCCGGCACATCGTCCTTGGGCAGATTGGGCATGATCAGCAGCGCGTTGCGCAGCTTCTCATCGATCGTACGGCGCTCGTCCTCGCCCTGCTGGATAACGTCCTTGAGGTGGCCGACCTGATCCATCAGCTCAGCCGCCTTGGCCTCGTCCTTCTGGGCCTTGGCCTGGCCGATCTGCTTGGAAAAGGCGTTGCGGGCGGCCTGCGCTTCCTCGAGCCGGGTGATGATGGTGCGGCGCTCATCATCCATCGCCACCAGCTGAGCGGCGGAGAAGGGCACGTTCTTCCGGTGCTGGAGCGCGGCGTCGGCCGCAGCCTGGTTGGCCCTGATCCAGTTGATGTCGAGCATGGCGAAGTCCCTTGGAAAGACGCTGTCTTTTGAGCGAGGCGGGGGCGGAAGGCAAGGGGTTGCGGCGGGCGCGGAACGCCCACCGCCAGCGGCTGACGGTCGTTTGACCGTCAGGCGGCGGAGGAGGAACCGGACTGCGCGTCGGCAGCGGCCTGGGCGGCGAGCTTGGCGGCGCGGCGGCGTTCGACGAGGCGGACCGACAGGATCGACAGCTCGTAGAGCGCGTACATCGGCAGGCTGAGGCCGATCTGCGAGATCGGGTCGGGCGGCGTCAGGAAGGCGGCGAGCGCGAGGATGATGACGATGGCGTAGCGGCGGCCCTTGCCCAGCATCTGGACGTTCACGAGCTCGATGCTGGCGAGCAGCGTCAGCACCACCGGCAGCTGGAAGCAGATGCCGAAGGCGAAGATCAGGGTCATGATGAACCCCAGATACTCGCTGACGCGGGTCTGCAGTTCGATCTGCACCTGCCCGTCGCCGAGCTGCTGCATGCCCAGGAAGAAGTGCAGCGCCATCGGGCCGACGACGAAGAACACCATGGCGGCGCCGGCGATGAAGAACAGCGGCGTCGCGATGAGGTAAGGAATGAACGCCTTGCGTTCCTTCTTGTAGAGCCCCGGCGCCACGAAGCCGTAGATCTGCGTCGCGATGAAGGGGAAACCGATGAACAGCGCGCCGAACAGCGCCACGTTCATGTTGGTGAAGAACTGCTCCTGCGGCGAGGTCGTGATCATCTGCACGTTCTCGACACCGCCCGCCGCCCACACGAAGGGCAGCGTCAGGATGTTGTAGATCGGCTGCGCGAAGGCAAAGCACCCCACAAAGATCACCGCGATGGCGATGACCGAATAGATCAGGCGCTTGCGCAGCTCGATCAGATGGTCGAGCAGCGGGGCTTCCGAGCCCTTGAGCTCGTCGTCTGCTTCAGCGGCCGGCGGCGGCAATTGCTTGGCGTCAGCCATCGCTGGCCTCGGATTTGGGTTGTTCCGCCACGGCGGCGGCAGCCTTCTTGGCGCGCGGCTTGCGCGGCGCGGCAGGCTTTTTCACTTCGGGTTCGCCATCGAGCAGCGGTGCCGGCGCGGCCTTCTTGGCGCGCGGCTTGGGTGCCGGGGTGGCGGCGGGTGCGATGGCCTCGGCCGGCGCCGGGCTTTCGACCGGCTTGGCGATGGCGGCAGGGGCCGGGGTCTCGGCGGGCTTGGCCGGGGGCGTCATGCCGACGGCAGCGTGGATCTCGTCCACGACGCTCTCGACCTTGGGGTCCTTCGGCTTGATGGCGCCCGAGGGTTCGACACCGCCGCCGGCCAGCGGCTTGTTGAACTCGCGCGTGATCTCGGCCGCCGTCTGCTTCAGCGGCTCGGTGATCGAGCGGCGGATGTCGGTGACCTTCTCAAGGCCGGAGGCCTTGTTGATCTCGCGCTGGAACTCGTTGCCCATCCGGCGGATGGTCGAGACGGCCTTGCCAAGCCGGTTCATGAGCACAGGCAAGTCCTTGGGGCCGATGACGATCAGCGCCACGACGCCGAGCACCAGCATCTCCGTCCAACCGACACCGAACATAAGGCTATCCTAGTGGAAGCTGAAGGACGCTCAGGCGTCCTTGGCTTTTTCCGTCTCATGCGGGGCTTCAGCCTGGGTCGAGGCGTTCAGCTGCGGCTTGTCCTCATCCCTCATGCCCTTCTGGAAGGCTTTGATGCCGGAGGCCATTTCACCCATCATGCCGGAGATCTTGCCGCGACCGAACAGCAGGACGACGACGACGGCGACGATGATGATGCCCCAAAGTCCCGGACCGTGCATGCAATGTTCCTTTCACGCGGAGAGTAGGCAGTTACGCTTGTGGACTGAAAAATAGGTTCAATCTGCTTTGAACACAAGGACGCGGTTGGGGTCGAGCGTCAGGAAGACGTCATTTCCCGGTACGAAATGTGCGTCCGACGACTGCCGGAGTTCGAGCGGCCGGTCGAGCCCCGCGACCTGCACTTCGCACAGGTCAATGCCGACCGCGTCGCGCCGCGAAATGATGCGTCCAGGCACGCCCTGCCCGGCTTTGGCCATGTGCAGCACACCCACCGGCCGGATGGCGACGACCACCCTCGCGCCATCGGCGTGACCCGGTGCGGGGACCCGGCCGAGGGGGGTTTCGGCGCTGCCGCCCTGCACGGTTGCGGCAATTTCACCCAGGCCCGAAAAAAAGCGCGCGGCGCTCAGATCAACCGGCGTCCGGTAGATTTCGGCGGCGGAATCGATCTGCGCGATGCGGCCGTGGCGCAGCAGCGCGATGCGATCGCCGAGCAGCATCGCTTCTTCGGGGTCGTGGGTGACGATGATGGTGGTGGCGTGCGTCTCGCGCAGCACCGCCAGCGTCTCGTTGCGGACGCTTTCGCGCATCCGCGCATCGAGGCTCGAGAACGGCTCGTCGAGCATCAGGATACCGGGGCGCGGCGCGATCGAGCGGGCGAGCGCCAGGCGCTGCTGCTGGCCGCCCGACAGCATGTGCGGGTAATCGGCCTCGCGCTCGTCGAGACCGACGCGCTTCAACGCCTGCCGCGCCTGCGCCAGCGCGGCGGTACGGCCGAGCGATTTGAGGCCGAACAGCACGTTGCCCAGCAGCGTCAGATGCGGGAACAGCGCGAAGTCCTGGAACATCAGTCCGATGCCGCGCCGGTCGGGCGGCAGATGCACGCGCGGACTGGAAACGATTCGGCCGTTGATGCGGACTTCGCCGCCGCTGATCGGCTGGATGCCCGAGGCGACGCGCAGGATCGTCGATTTGCCCGAACCGGATTCCCCGAGCAGGCAAATGATCTCACCGGGCGTCAGGGACAGCGAGAAGGCATCAAGCACGGTGCGGCCGCCGAGCCGGACATCGACCTTGTCGAAGGTGAGCGCGGCGGCGAAGCTGACGCCCGCCGTGCCGCGTGGGCCCCATTCGGCGAGGCCAGCCTCGCCGTCAAAGCTCATTGCTCGTCGTCCTGCCCGTCGATGTCGTCGGGATCGAGCGGGTCTTCATCCTCGCGCAGCGGGCCGTCAAAGGGCAGCGGCACCTGCATGTTGGCCGGCAGGCGGTTGCTGAGCAGGCCCGCCCCCTTCAGTTCCTCAAGGCCCGGCAGGTCGGCGAGCGATTCGAGGCCGAAATGGTCGAGGAAGGCTTCGGTGGTGCCGTAGGTGACGGGACGTCCCGGCGTGCGGCGGCGGCCGCGCATGCGAATCCAGCCCGCTTCCATCAAGAGGTCGAGCGTGCCCTTGCCGGTGGCAACGCCGCGCACCTCTTCCACTTCGGCCCGGGTGGCAGGCTGATGGTAGGCAATGATGGCGAGGGTTTCGAGCGCCGCACGGCTCAGCGGCTTGTTGTCGGTCTGCTCGCGCAGCAGCAGGAAGTTGAGGTCCTCGGCGGTGCGGAAGGCCCATTTGTCGCCGCGCTGCACGAGATTGACGCCACGGCCGGCGTAGCGCTCCTGCAGCAGCTTCAGCAGGCCCACGAGATCGGCGCCCTCCCCGATATGCGGCGCGAGGTCGGACTTGCCCAGGGGCTCGGCCGACGCGAACAGCAACGCTTCGAGGATGCGCAAATAGCGCTCCGCATTATCCGGGCTCGAGTCCGCAGCTTCGGCAGCCGGGCTCTCAGGGGCGATTTCGTCGGACATCAGGACTCGTTCTGGGGGCCGTCGGACTTGCGACGGCGCATGAGAAGTGGCCCGAAGGCCAGTGACTGGCGGATTTCTATTTCCCCTTGGCGGACAAGTTCAAGGCTGGACGCGAAGGTGGACGCCATGGCGGTGAGCCGCTGCTCCGGCGTCTGCAGATAGTCGGTGAGATAGGAGTCGAGCGTCACCCACTCGAAATTGTCGCCGATGAGCCGGTTGAGGATTTCGCGCGCGTCCTGCAGCGACCAGACATGGCGCTCGCGCGGCGTGTAGTCCGTCGGGATGCCGCGTTCGCGCTGGATGGCATAGGCCTTCAGCAGATCGAACAGCGAGGCCTCCCACAGCGCGTTGCGCTTGACGGTGATGGGCTCGGGGGCGCCACGGGCAAAGATCTGGCGGCCGAGGATCGGACGCGCGGTGAGCTGCATGGCGGCGCGGCGCATGGCTTCGAGGCGCTTCAGGCGGAACTGCAGCAGCGCTGCCATCATCTCGCCGGTCGGCTCGTCGTCCGAGGCGGCCTGCGGCACCATCAGGCGGCTCTTGAGATAGGCTAGCCAGGCGGCCATCACGAGATAGTCGGCGGCAATCTCGATGCGCTTTTCGCGCACGGTCTCGATGAAGCCCAGATATTGCTCGGCCAGCGCCAGGACGGAAATCTGGGCGAGGTCCACCTTCTGCCGGCGGGCAAGGTCGAGCAGCAGGTCGAGCGGCCCTTCATAGCCGTCGACATCGACATACAGCACCTCGTCATCGGGCGGAGGCGCGGGCTCGAGCCACTCTGCGGGCTGATCGGGGATCAAGGTACGCTCTGAACTAACGCTGCGAAGCCGGGATTTTACACGGTCTCAGGCGCGCTGGCGCCAGAATCTCCGCGTCAAACCGCCCGGCTCACAGGAAAAGGGCGCTTTCGCCAGCGGATCAGCCGCCGCTGACGATGCAATCGCCGCCATTCGCCTTGATGTTGGTGCAGATCTGCTGCGCCTCGCCGAGCGAGCCGGCAGGCAGGCGGACACGGTACCACGTGCCCTTCTGGCCCAGATCCGCCGCCTGGATGGTGAGCGAATTGCCCCCGAACAGGCTACCATAACGGTTGGTCATGGCGCGGACCGAGGCCTGCGCATCGGCTTCCGAGGGGCTGGACGAGAGCTGCACATAGGCCGCGGCAGTGCCGGAACTGACCGGCGCCGGGCTCGCGGCGGCGACCTGCGTCGAGCCGCCAAGCAGATCGATCTGGCCGTTCGGCGTCTGCGCCCCGGTCAGCGCATCGTTCGCGGGGGCGGGCGCCGGATCGGCGACGAAGGCCGTGGCGGATTCGCTGCGCACCGGGAACGTCATGGGCGTCGGCGCGACATTGTTGGGGTTGAACACCGGCTGGATGGCCGCGGTCTCGGTGGCATCCGGCGCCGCGATGAGCGAGCCGAGGGCATCGTTGGTCGCGACGGGATCGGTCATCGCGACCTGCGTGCTGTCGCCAAGGAGGTTGGTGTCCTCGGTGGCCGGCACTTCCGGCACATTCGGCCGGTCGACCGGCAGTTCTTCGGCGCCGGCAACTGCATCGTCGCCCGACACGATCGTGCCATCCGGACGGACGGTGACGGTGCGAACCTTGCGGTTGGCGAGGCCACCTTCGGTGTCGGCCGCGTCGGTCGGCGTGACGTCGCGCGTCACGGGCGTCGCAACGGTCTCGTCGGTCGTCACCAGCTGTTCGGCGCTCGGCTCGACCGAGGTGCCGCCCATCTGTTCGAGGACGGGCGAGCGCGCCGTCTCGGTTTCGGACGCGACGGGCGTCGAGGGGATTTCCTTGACCGGCGTGGCGTCGGCGGTGAGCTGCGGCGCGTTGGCGCCGGTCGCGGCTTCGCCGCCCCGGCCCATGTTCAGCACCCAATAGAGGCCAAGGCCAGCGGCCAGCAGCAGCGTGCCGGCGACGGCCATGCCGACATATTGGCGGATACCGCCCGACATGAAGGACGACTTGGCCGGCTTCACCTTGAGGCGGCGATAGGGGCTTTCATCGCCCACGCTCGGCTCGAGCCGGTCGACCTGCGCGCCGGTGGCGGCAGCGGCGGCGAGAATGGCGTCCTCGGCGGACTGGCTGCCCTCATCCTTGAGGCTGGTGCGGCGCGGCGCATAGGCGCTGGTCAGCGGCGGCACAGTCGGTGCAGGCGATGCCTTGCGCAGCAGCCCGAGTTCTTCTTCCGGATCCGGATCGAGGTCGGGATCGAGTTCGACATGCGGCGTCACCTGGGCCTGCGGCGCGGCCTGGACGCGGGTCGGGCCCGGCGGCGCCAGTTCGACGCGCACGGCCTCGCCGATGAGATTTTCGATCTCCGACATCGGGTCGGAGGCTTCGTGCTGCGGCCGCGGCGCCGGCTCGGCGCGGGGCACCGGGATCGGCTGGCTGGCGGCCGGCTTCATGTTGAGGCCGGCACCCGGCGACACGGCAAAGCGATCGGCTTCGGCGCGCGGCGCGACGCTGACCGGCTTGAACGGCACATTGGCGGCAGGCTGGCGCGGCGGGGCCGAGGGAATCGGCGCCATGACCGGCTTGGCCTGCGTCTGCTGCGGCGCGCCGGGGGTACGGATGACCGGCGCCATGGACGGCGCGGCGGGCCGCGCATCGCGCTGCGGAATGGGATCGAGCGCGGCCTCGTCCTCATCGCCGATCTCGGCGGCGATCAGATCGCCAATCAGATCATTGGCGGCATCGGGCGCGGTCGGGCGGATGGGCGAGTCGGATTTCGGCGGATTGCGGCCAAAGCCGAAATCGAAATCCGGAATCGGCGGGTGCGACTGGGCGGGAGCCGACGGGGCCGGATTGACCGACACGGCCGGGCCCTGGCCGAAGGATCTGTTCTCGACCACCGGCTTGAGGTCGGACGGCAGGCGCACGGGCTGCGGCGCCGGGTTCGAGCCATAGCTCGGCTCGACGCGCATCGGCGCGGGCGACGGGTTCTGCGCAGCGAGACGCTCGGAGAGCGTCGAGAGCGGCTCTTGCTTGATCGGCGTCGCGGGGGTCACCGGCTTGCCGAAATCGAATTTCGACACGGGCGCGCTGGTCGAGACCGGCGCCGGCTGGTCCATGCCGGGAATGCGGATGGCGCCAACGACGGGCGCGCGCGGCTCGGGATGCGGCGCGGACGGCGCAGCAGCGGCAGGCGACGGCATGCCCGGAATCCGCACCGGCGGCGGCGTGGGATTGGACGCGGGCGCAGCGGACGACGGCTGCGCAAACGGATCGATCGGAAGACGCGACGCGGGAGCGGCGGCCGGCTGGGCACCCGGATCGGGTGCCGCCATCAGCTTCGCCAGTTCGGCCATCAGGTCATTGGATTTATCGGCCGGATCAGACATCTGCTGCGGTCTCGCTGGCGGCATTGACTAGGCTCACGATGGTGGTTGGCCCCGCGCCCGGCGCCCGCCAGGACGATGGAGAGGCATCACACCAATGCGCCCGAATTATGAAAGCTCATCTGGAGCAGACACTCCCAAGACGGTGAGGCCATTGACCAAAACCTGCCTGACAGCCCCCACTAGCGCGAGTCGCGCCACCGTCATTTTCAAGTCCTCAGGGTTAACAAAGCGTAAGGTTTTGTCATCCTTGCCCTTGGCCCAGAACGAGTGGAAGGCAGCTGCCAGTTCGTAGAGGTAGAATGCAATACGGTGCGGCTCATGCGCAAGCGCCGCCGCCGTGATGGTGCGCGGCCACTGCGCCACGACCTTGATGAGCTCGAGATCGGCGGGGCTGACCAGCAATTCAAGCGGCGCCTTGCTGAGCTCCGCCGGCGAAAGGTCGAGCGCCGGCAGCTCCGATTCCGCCGTGCGGAACACCGAGCACGTCCGGGCGTGCGCGTACTGCACGTAGAACACCGGATTATCGCGGGTCTGTTCCTTGACCAGCGCGAAGTCGAAATCCATCGACTGCTCATTGCGCCGGTAGAGCAGCATGAAGCGCGTCGCGTCGGCGCCGACTTCCTCGACGAGGTCGGAGAGCCGGATGAAATCGCCCGAGCGTTTGCTCATAGTGACGGGCTCGCCATTCCGCATCAGCCGGACCAGTTGCATGATCTTGACGTCCATCGACGCCTCGCCGCCCGACACGGCGCGCACGGCGGCCTGGAGCCGCTTCACATAGCCCGAATGGTCGGCCCCGAGGACGTTGATCATCTCCTTGAAGCCGCGCAGATATTTGTTGCGGTGATAGGCGATGTCGGCAGCGAAATAGGTGTAGCTGCCATCGGACTTGACCAGCGCGCGATCGGTGTCGTCGCCGAAATCCTTGGCCCGGAAGAGCGTCTGCTCCCGCGCTTCCCAATCGTCGTCGACTTGGCCCTTCGGCGGTTCAAGGGTGCCCTGATAGACCAGCCCTTCGTCGCGCAGCCACTGCAGCGTAAGGTCGATATCGCCGCCCTGGCCGTGCAGCGTGCGCTCCGAGAAGAACTCGTCATGCTTGACCCTGAGGTCCGCGAGGTCGGATTTGATAAGCTCGAGCATGTCGGCAAGGACGTGGTCCTTGACGATGGGCAGCCAGTCCGCCTCGGACCGGTCAAGCAGTGTGCGGCCATATTCGGCCGCCAAGGCCGCGCCGGTCGGCTTGAGATAGTCGCCGGGATAGAGGCCCTTGGGAATCTCGATGGTTTCGCCCAGCGCCTCGCGATAGCGCAGGAACGCCGACTGGGCGAGCACATCCACCTGCCCGCCGGCATCGTTGATGTAGTATTCGCGCGTCACGTCATAGCCGACATAGGCGAGCAGCGACGCCAGCGCATCGCCGAATACGGCGCCGCGCGTATGGCCCACATGCATCGGGCCGGTCGGGTTGGCCGAGACATATTCGACATTGACCTTGGTGCCCTTGCCGAGGTCGGACTTGCCATAGGCCTCGCCCAGCACGTCGACGGACTTCAGCACCCGGTGCCAGACCGGTTCGGCCAGCCGGAAATTGATGAAGCCGGGACCCGCCACCTCAACGCTGGTCACGTCGGGATCGTCGCCGAAATGCGCCGCGAGCGCCGTCGCGATCTCGCGCGGATTCTTGCCCAGCGGCTTGGCGATGACCATCGCGGCATTGGACGAGAGATCGCCATGGCCCGGGTCGCGCGGCGGCTCGACCACGGCTCGCGCGATCAGCTCAGCGGACGCCTCGGGATAAAGGGTCTTGAGCGCGGCCGCGACGCGCGCGGCGAAATCGGCGAAAATGTCCATGATACGTCCGGTTAAAGGGGAGATGAGCCCCCTACTCCACCGGCCCCTTGCCGTCAAACAAACGAAGGTGTTCGGCCTCGGCATAGGGGTCGGTCATGCCGGCCACGAAATCGGCCACGATGCGGGCGCGGGCGGCGCCAGGGGGCACGGCGCGGGCGGCCTCGCCCCAGCTGCCGGGCATGTCTCCGGTCTCGAAATAGCGGTCGAACAGCTGCGCCACGAGCTGCTGGCTGCGGCGTACGGGGACCATCACGTCCTCGGAGCGGTAGACCTTTTCGAACATGAAGGTCTTGAGGCCGCGCTCGGCCTCGGCGGTCTCGTCGGAGAAATGCACCAGCGTCTTGCCGGCATGGCGGACATCGTCGCTGTGGCGCGGTGCGATGCCGGAAATTTCGTATTCGGCGGTGGCGATGACATCCTCGATGGCGCGGGTGATGAGCCGGCGCTGCACCTCATGGGTCTGCCGGGAGCGCTCGATATCGGGGTAGCGCTCCAGCACCTCGCGGACGATCGGGCCGACCAGCGGCACATCGACGAGGTCGGGCAGTTCGATCAGCCGGGCACGGATGGCGTCGTCGATGTCATGCGCATTGTAGGCGATGTCGTCGGCAATGGCGGCGGCCTGCGCCTCGAGGCTGGCATGGGTCGAGACCATCAGATCGGCGCTGGCCGGGATGTCGTCGAGGCCGAAGGGCAGCCAGTCATGGATGTAGCGGCCGACCGGGCGGTCCTCGGAGTCGGTCAGCGGGCCATTGTGCTTGAGGATGCCCTCCAGCGCCTCCCAGCTGAGGTTGAGGCCGTTGTGCTCGGCATAGCGGTTCTCGAGCCGGGTGACGACGCGGATCGCCTGCATATTGTGGTCGAAACCGCCAAAGTCGCCCATCTTCTCGTTGAGCACCCGCTCGCCGGCATGGCCGAAGGGCGTGTGGCCGAGATCATGGGCCAGTGCCACGGCCTCGGCGAGATCCTCGTTGAGTCGCAGCGCCCGGGCGATGGAGCGCGCCATCTGGCTGACTTCGAGCGTATGCGTCAGCCGGGTACGGAAATGCTGGCCCTCGTGATGGAGGAAGACCTGCGTCTTGTACTGCAGGCGCCGGAAGGCCGTGGAATGGATGATACGATCGCGATCGCGCTGGAATTCGGAGCGCGTCGGGCTGCCC
The DNA here is from genome assembly GCA_004144345.1 of Hyphomicrobiales bacterium. Classification (GTDB taxonomy): domain Bacteria; phylum Pseudomonadota; class Alphaproteobacteria; order Rhizobiales; family Devosiaceae; genus Devosia_A. Next base: position 9,443 of record SEEL01000045.1, on the reverse strand, counting down.
GAAATCGGATAGAGCCGGCCCCGGCTCTGGGTCGGATCGGCGGCATAGCTGGCCTGCTCGCTCATTCGGCTCTTTCCATCGGCATTCAACGATATTAGATTACGGCCATGACCGAGACCGCCCTAGCACCGAACAACGTCGTTTTGACAGACCGCGCCGCCAAGAAGATTGGCCGCGTGCTGGCAAAGCAGCCCGAAGGCACCGTGCTGCGTATCGCCGTGGCCGGCGGCGGCTGCTCGGGCTTCCAGTACGAATACAAGATCGTGCAGGAAACGCCGGCGGCGGACGATCTGGTGCTGACCAAGGACAGCGCCACGGTGCTGATCGACTCGCTCAGCCTCGAATTCCTCGGCGGGGCCGAGATCGACTATGTCGACGATCTGATCGGCCAGAGCTTCCAGATCAGGAACCCGAACGCGGTGGCCGGCTGCGGCTGCGGCACCAGCTTTTCGGTCGCCGTCTAGCAACTAGCGCCCCTGGCGCATTGAATAACGGACATCGCCGCCCTAGCCTCTCGCTCAGCAGACGGGGGGATTCATGGATTTGCAGACAAAAGTCGACGCGGTGGTCAACGCCGCGCTGGGCAGCCGCATTGTCGGTTGCGTGGTGCTGATCAACCAAGGCGGCAAGCGCGTCTATGAGCGCGCCGCCGGCCTAGCCGATCGCGAGGCCGGGGTGCCGGTCAGGCTCGATACGATCTTCCGCCTTGCCTCGGTGACCAAGCCCATCGTCTCGCTGACCACCCTCAGGATGATCGACAAGGGCCTGCTGTCGCTCGACGACAAGGTGACCGACTATCTGCCCTATTTCACGCCCCGGGCACCGGACGGCTCGACGCCCCCGATCACCATCCGGCACTTGCTGACCCACACGTCGGGCATCACCTATGACCTGCCGGACGATGTCTCCTCCGGCTCCGATCCGCGCGATCTGATCCCGCTGCAGGAAAATCTGCGCCGGCTGGCCCGCCACCCCCTGGCGTTCGCGCCGGGCAGCAAATGGACCTACGGTATGTCGATCGACGTGCTCGGCGGTGTGCTCGAAAAGGTAGCCAGCGGCAGATCGCTGGGCGAGGTGGTGGCCGAGTATCTGACCGGTCCGCTCGGGATGACCGATACGCGCTTCGGCGTCACCGACCGGGCCCGGCTGGCTGTCCCCTATGCCGACGGCAAATCGGAACCTGTGCGGATGGACGAGCCGCATCCGGTGCCGGACGACAATGGCGGCGTCAGATGGTTTTCGCCGGGCCGCATCTTCGAGCCGACCGCACCGCAGTCGGGCGGCTCGGGCATGGCCGGCACTGCCAGCGATCTGATGCTCATGCTGGAGGCACTGGCTGGCGATTTGCTGAAGCCCGCAACGCGGCAGCGCGCCTATACGCCGCAGACGGACTGCAAGATGGACCGGCCGTGCGAGATCTTCGGCGCGATCGGCGCGGTGGTGACCGATGGTGCGGCGTCAGGCTGGCACCGGACGGGCCTGGTCGAATGGGGCGGGGTCTGGGGCAACAACTGGATCATCGATCCGGGCACCAACACCCATGTGGTGGTCTACACCAATACAATGAAAGAGGGCTGCAACGGGCCGTTCCGCGACGAAGTACGGGACGCCGTCTTCGCTTAGTTGCAGGGGTGAGGCGACGCAGCTAGAGTCGCCTCATGCGTATCGCCACCTGGAATATCAACGGCGTCAAAGCCCGTATGGGCGCCATGCTCAAATGGCTCGAAGACGTCTCGCCCGACATCGTTTGCCTGCAGGAAATCAAGGCCATCGATGAGGAGTTCCCGCGGCTCGAGATCGAGGCGCTCGGCTACAATGTCGAGACCTTCGGCCAGAAGAGCTGGAACGGCGTTGCAATCCTGTCGAAGAACCGCTTCGACGACGTGACGCGGGGCCTCCCCGGCGACGATGGCGACGAGCAGGCGCGGCTGATCGAAGGCGTGTTCTCGACCGAGAGCGGCGCGATCCGCGTGTGCAACATCTATCTGCCGAACGGCAATCCGGTGAAGACCGACAAGTTCACTTACAAGCTGAGCTGGATGGACCGGCTCAACAGCTTCGTCGAGGGACGGCTGGCGCTCGAGGAGCCGTTCGTGCTGCTGGGCGATTTCAACATCATCCCGGCGGCGATCGATGCGACGTTCCCGGAGAAATGGGTCGGCGACGCGGCGTTCAGGCCGGAAAGCGCCGAGCGCTGGCGCACGCTGCTCAACATGGGGCTGGTCGATGCGCAGCGCGCCGTGAGCGACGAGCCACACTACACCTTCTGGGACTTCAAGACCTTCGGCTGGGATCGCCAGGACGGCATCCGTATCGACCATCTGCTGCTCTCGCCGCAGGCGGCCGACCGGCTTGGCGACGTCTTCGTGCATCGCGAAGTGCGCGGCTGGGACAAGCCCAGCGACCACGTCCCCGTCGAGGGCACGTTCCTGTTCTAGGTCTCAGAGCCCGCCGAACTGGCGGCCGAGATTGTCGGCGAGGTCGACGGCCTGCTTGCGCTGGTCGGGGTCGGCGACCGACATGGCGGAATTGAGCAGATCGTCGATCCAGCCGGAATCGGCCGTGCCGATGGCGCGACGGCTGGCGACGGTGAGCCACATCAGCCCTTCGACCGGATTGGCCTGCAGCGTGCCATCGCCGTTGAACAGCATGTTGCCGAGGCGGGCCTGCGCGCCGGCGTGACCCTTGCGGGCAGCGAGCGAGAGCCAGCGGGCGCTCTGCAGCGGATTGTCGCCGAGTTCGCCTTCCTCGAGATAGAGCTCGCCGACCTTGTACTGGGCCTCGGCGTCGCCGAAATAGCTGGCGGCGTGGAGGATCAACTTGGTCGAGTAATCGTCATTCTGCGGAATGCCGGCCTCGGGCACGCCGTCCTTGTAGTACTCGCCCATCTTGACGAAGGACTGGGCGACGATGTCGGCCTCAAGCCCTTTGGGCGCGGCGTCGGCATGGTCATTGGCGATCTGCGAGAAATAGCCGAAGGCCTTGGCCTTGTCCTGGGTGACCCCCTCGCCCGCCTCATACATGAGGCCGAGCTGCCAGAGCGCCATAGTGTCTCCCGCGGCTGCTGCCGCTTCCAGCGCCGCCACCTGATCGACCATCGAAATGCCGCCGCCGGCGCCATCGAGGGCGCTGGCCAAGGCCTGCGCCGCATCGACTGCCGACTGGGCGAACACCGGCCCGGCGCCCGCAAGCGCCGAACCCAGCATCAGAACGGAAAGAGCCCCCGCTCTAAATATCCGCATACTGCTCCTTCTCGCCCTTGGCGCCGGGGTTGGTCAGCGCGCCGTAGCGCGCCGGACCCACGAGCTGGGCATATTTCCAGATAGCGCCCGAGCCGTATTCGGTCTCGCGCGGCGCCCAGTCCTTCTTGCGGCGGGCGAATTCTTCCTCGGTGACATTCACCGAAATCTCTCCGGTGGTGGCGTCGAGGGTGATGATGTCACCGTCCTTGAGGAGGGCGATCGGACCGCCCACGGCGGCTTCCGGGCCGACATGGCCGATGCAGAAGCCGCGGGTGGCGCCAGAGAAGCGGCCGTCGGTGATGAGCGCAACCTTGTCGCCCATGCCCTGGCCGTAGATCGCCGCGGTGGTCGACAGCATCTCGCGCATGCCGGGGCCGCCCTTGGGGCCTTCGTAGCGGATGACGAGCACTTCGCCTTCCTTGTAGCCGCGCGCATTGACGACCTTGAAGCACTCTTCCTCATTGTCGAAGACGCGAGCCGGGCCGACGAAGCGCAGGGTCTTGAGACCCGCCACCTTCACGATGGCGCCGTCGGGCGCGAGGTTGCCCCTCAGCGATACGACACCGCCGGTCGGCGAGATCGGGTTCGCAGTGGTGCGGATCACGTCCTGCTGGTCGTTCCACTTCACCTTGGCGAGGTTCTCGGCCACGGTCTTGCCGGTGACGGTCATGCAGTCGCCGTGGAGGAAGCCGCCATCGAGCAGCGCCTTCTGGACGAGCGGGATGCCGCCAGCCTCGAAGAGGTCCTTGGCAACGTATTTTCCGCCCGGCTTGAGGTCGCCGATATAGGGGGTCTTCTTGAAGATCTCGCCGACGTCGAACAGGTCGAAGTCGATGCCCGCCTCATGCGCCATGGCCGGCAGATGCAGCGCCGCATTGGTCGAGCCGCCGGTGGCGGCAACGGTCATGGCGGCGTTCTCGAACGCCTTGCGGGTGACGATATCGCGCGGACGGAGCTGCACCTTGAGCAGTTCCATCACCTGCTCGCCGGCGGCGGCGCAGAGCGCGTCACGGATTTCGTAGGGCGCCGGAGCGCCGCAGCTATAGGGCAGCGCCAGACCGATGGCCTCGGCAACCATCGCCATGGTGTTGGCGGTGTACTGGCCGCCGCACGAGCCGGCCGACGGGCAGGCAACGCGCTCGAGTTCGTCGAGCGTCTCGTCATCCATCTTGCCGACCGAATGGAGGCCGACGGCCTCGAACAGATCCTGGACGACGACGTCGCGGCCGCGGAAGCGGCCCGGCAGGATGGAGCCGCCATAGATGAAGATCGACGGCACGTTGAGGCGGATCATCGCCATCATCATGCCGGGCAGCGACTTGTCGCAGCCGGCCATGGCGACCAGCGCGTCATAGGAGTGGCCGCGCATGGTGAGCTCGACCGAATCGGCGATGACGTCACGCGATGCGAGCGACGACTTCATGCCGGCATGGCCCATGGCGATGCCGTCGGTGACGGTGATGGTGGTGAATTCGCGCGGCGTGCCCTTGTTGGCTGCAACGCCCTTCTTCACGGCCTGCGCCTGGCGCTGCAGCGAGATATTGCAGGGAGCGGCCTCGTTCCACGCCGTCGCCACGCCGACCAGCGGCTGGTGAATCTGCACATCCGTCAGGCCCATGGCATAGAGGTAGGAACGGTGCGGTGCGCGCTCCGGCCCTTCGGTGACATGCCGGCTCGGCAGCTTCGATTTATCGACGTAGTTGGTGCTCATGGTCCCTATTCCCCCTGACGTGCCGCTCTTTAGAGCGCTTCAAAAGTAAGCGCTTTATGGCGCAGCCCGATCAGGGTGCAAGGGCGGAACAAGCCAGTCCGGTACGCTTCGGAATTACGGTTTCCGATGCCACCTCTGTCTCCCCGCCCTCAGCCTTTGTCCTCACCCCGGTTTGGGGAGAGATTGTGGCGCGGCCGGTGATCAAATCGTTGCTGAACGGCGGATGAATGGGATTCAGAATGCCTGTTGCGCAAAAAGCACAGGACTGGGCGTCAGAGCCACTTCACGCGGCGCATCAGGAGATAGAGCCCGAGGGCGAGGACCGCGAGAAATCCGGTGACGATCCAGAAGGCGTTGCCGCTGTCGGCGAACGGAATGCCGGCGACGTTCATGCCGAGGACGCCCGAAATGACGGTGAGCGGCATCAGGATGACGGTGACGGCCGTGAGCAGCAGCATGGTCTTGTTCATCTGCTCGGCGCGGGTATCGAGAATCTGCTCATGCACCAGCACGGCGCGTTCGGACAGCGCCTGCAATTCGTCGCCGAGGCGGGCGGAGCGGGACGAGGCCTCGCGCAGCCGGATGCGGTCGCGCGGCGAAAAGAAGCTCAGATCCTCGATCTCGAGCGTGTTGAGCACATCGCGCTGCGGCCAGATCAGGCGGCGGAAGCTGATCAGGCTGCGCCGCAGATGTGAGAGCTTGGCCCGCACCTCGACCTTGCGGTCGGCCATGAGGTTTTCCTCGATCGTATCGAGATTGTCGCCGAGCCGCTCGATCAGCGGCTCCATGCGGTCGGCAGCCCGGAGGCCAAGCCGGGCGACGAGATCGGCCGGTGTCAGCGGCGCGTGATGGCTCTGCTGCCACTGCGCGACGCCGAGGAAATCGGCGATGTTGAGCTCGGACGAGACGATCACCCGGCCCTTTTCGAGCCAGAGGCTGAGCAATTGCCGGCCGATGTCGTCGGGCGAGGCATTGGGACGCGGCACCCGCAACACCACCATCGCCTTGTCCTCAAGCACGACGCAGCGGGTGCGGGTCGAGGGCACCGACAGCATGTCGGAATTGAAGTCGCCCAACTCCTCGCGCAGCCAGACCTTGAATTCAGGCGAGCGGGCATTGCCGGCGATCAGCACGAAGCCCTTCTGCGGCGCGGCATAGGGCTGCGTTTCCTCTTCTTCGGTGAGGCGGCGGACGCCGCCCCGGCCGTCGAAGATAACGATGCTCATCCAGTCCTTGACGGGCGGGCGTTCCTTTTTGTCCACGCCCTCGCCCATCTCAGGTCAGCCTGGCCAGCGCCGCCAGCAGGCGCTCACGGCGGGCAACTGCCTCGGCGCGACGCTCGTGCTGTTCCTCGATCACCTCGGGCTTGGCCTTGGCGACGAACTGCTCATTGCCCAGCTTCTTGTCGATCTTGTCGATCTCGACTTCTTCCTTGGCGATCTCGCGCTTGAGGCGGACGCGCTCGGCATCGATGTCGATGACGCCGGCCAGGGGCAGCGCGAAGGTCGCCTCGCCGATGACGATCTGGGCCGAGCCGCTGGGCACTTCGCCCGAGTAACTGACGTCCTCGAGGCGCGCGAGGCGGAGCAGCGCCTGAAGCTGCGTTTCGGCACGGATACCGGTTTCTTCGCCGGCCCCGACGATGACCAGCTTGATCTTGGCGCCGGCCGGCACGTTCATCTCGGTGCGGACCGAGCGGATGCCGGAGACGACCTGGATCAGCCATTCCATCTCGGCATCGGCGCGCGGATCGGCGAGACCGTCGATCTGGGGCCATTCCGACAGGATGAGCAGCTTCTCGCGGGCCGGGCCGACCTTGCCGGTTTCGCCCCACAGCTCTTCGGTGACGAAGGGCATGAAGGGATGGAGCAGCTTGAGGATCTGGTCGAGGACGAAGGCCGCGGTGTTCTGCGTTTCGAGCTTTTCGGCCGCATCCTCGCCGGTGAGGACGGGCTTGGCGAGTTCGACATACCAGTCGCAATAGGTGCCCCAGACGAAGTCATAGGCAGCATTGGCGGCTTCGTTGAACTTGTAGTCCTCGATCTTGCCGGCGACTTCGGCGACCGCGCGGGCGGTGGCACCGATGATCCAGCGGTTGAGCGCGAGGTTGACGCGCTTCGGATCGAAACCCGCGCGGCGCTCGCAGCCGTTCATTTCGAGGAAGCGAGCGGCGTTCCAGAGCTTGGTGACGAAGTTGCGATAGCCCTCGACGCGGCTCATGGCGAGACGCATGTCGCGGCCCTGCGCGGCCATGGCGGCGAGCGTGAAGCGGGTCGCGTCGGCACCATAGGCGTCGACCAGCTTCAGCGGATCGATGACGTTGCCCTTGGTCTTGGACATCTTCTGGCCCTGCTCGTCGCGGACCAGGGCATGGACGTAGACCGTGTGGAACGGCTCCTTGCCCATGAATTCGAGGCCCATCATCATCATGCGGGCGACCCAGAAGAAGATGATGTCGAAGCCGGTGACCAGCACGTCGGTCGGGTAGTATTTGCGGACTTCCGGCGTGTCCTCAGGCCAGCCCAGCGTGGAGAACGGCCAGAGCGCCGACGAAAACCAGGTGTCGAGCACGTCCTCGTCGCGATGCAGCGGCACCTTGTTGTCCAGCATTTCGGCGAACGGGTCGGACGCCCGGCGCGAGGCCCACACGGTGGGGTTGGCGCGATCGCGCTGCACCTGCTCGAACTCGGCGAGGGCCTTCTGGAACGGCGTCGAGCCGAGGCCGGAGGTGTGGATTTCCACCTGCCGCCCGTAATAGGCGATGGCGTCCTTCTTGGCCTGCTCTTCGCTATCGGCGACGAATATCTTGGGGCCGGCATCGAGCTTGTTGAACTCGGGATCGTTATTGAGGCGCGGACCGTACCAGGCCGGGATCTGATGCCCCCACCACAACTGGCGGGAGATCGTCCACGGCTTGATGTTCTCCATCCAGGAGAAATAGGTGTTCTGCCAGCTCTCGGGCACGAATTTGGTGCGCCCCTCGCGGACGGATTCGATGGCCGGCTTCGCCAGTTCCTCGGCATTGACGAACCACTGGTCGGTCAGGAACGGCTCGATGATGACCTGCTTGGTCTTTTCATCGTGCGGCACCATGATCTTCTTGTCTTCGACCCACAGCACCGCGCCCAGTGCTTCGAGATCCTCGAGCACCTTCTTGCGCGCTTCGAAGCGGTCGAGGCCGCGATATTCCTTGGGCGCCATCGCGTTGATGGTGGCCGAGGGCGTGAAGATGTTGATCGGCTTGAGGTGATGGCGCTGGCCGACCTCGAAGTCGTTGAAATCATGCGCCGGCGTGATCTTTACGGCGCCCGAGCCGAGTTCGGGATCGGCATAATCGTCGGCCACGATCGGGATGCGGCGCCCGACCAGCGGCAGGATGGCGTATTTGCCGATGACCCCGGCGTAGCGCGGGTCCTTCGGGTTCACCGCGATGGCGACGTCGCCGAGCATGGTTTCGGGACGGGTGGTGGCGACCACGATCGATTCCGATGAGTTCTCTATCGGGTAGCTGAGGTGCCACATCTTGCCGGCGACCTCGATGTTCTCGACCTCAAGGTCGGAGATCGCGGTCTCGAGGCCCGGATGCCAGTTCACCAGCCGCTTGGCGCGGTAGATGAGGCCCTTCTTGTGCAACTCGATGAACACCTTGCGGACGGCGTTCGACAGCCCTTCGTCCATGGTGAAGCGTTCGCGCGACCAGTCGGCGGAGGCGCCGAGGCGCTTCAGCTGGTTGATGATCGTGCCGCCGCTCTCGGCCTTCCACTCCCAGACCTTTTCGAGGAATTTCTCGCGGCCCAGTTCGCGGCGGCCGGGTTCCTGGCGCTGCATGAGCTGGCGCTCGACGATCATCTGCGTGGCGATGCCGGCATGGTCGGTGCCCGGTTGCCAGAGCACGTCCTTGCCCTTCATCCGGTTGTAGCGGACGAGGATGTCCTGGATCGTGTTGTTGAGCGCGTGCCCGATATGGAGCGAACCCGTGACGTTGGGCGGGGGGATCACGATCGTGAACGGCTCTGCCCCCGGCTTCGCCCCTGCCCCGGCCTTGAAGGCTTCGGCCTCGACCCAGGCCTGATAGATGCGGTCTTCGACCGAGCCGGGTTCATAGTTCTTTTCGAGCATGGTCAAGTCCAGCGGAAACGGCCCGCGGAACGTGATCCGGCGGGCCCGAGAGGGTTGAGGGTCTAAAGCAAAGGCCGGGGGTTCAAGTCAATGGCAACCGGCAGTCAAGCGGTCACTTCACCCCGCGGGAGACGCGGGCAATTTCCTTTTCGACCATCCGCTCAACCATAGCGGGCAGGTTTTCGTCCAGCCAGTCCTTGAGCATCGGCCGCAGCAGATCGCGGATCATGTCCTCGACGGTCAGTCCGCCAATGCCCGTGGAGGCGGAAACCGCCGTCAGCCGGGCCATATTGGCCTGGACGGCTGCGTCGGTCGCGGGAGCAAGCAACTGTTCGGCCATGTCGCTCGAAAGGGTGGGGTCGGGCATCGGG
>SEEL01000113.1 GCA_004144345.1 Hyphomicrobiales bacterium | reverse complement strand
GCGATCGACCAATATCTTGCGCAGTCGGCGGGCGAGATCGGGCTGACGCTCGACCGCAACGAAGCGCGCGGCGAGGGGCAGGCGACGATCGCAATCGCCACCGCGCGCGCGACGGTGCTCACCGACTGGCTCGCATCGCTTGAGGGGCAAGGCTTTGTTATCGACCAGCTGACGATTACCCCCGCCGCCGACGGCACCGTTGGCCTGACCGCCGAACTTAGGAAGGGCGGGCAATGAGCGTGAGCAGGCGGTGGATCGTCGCGGCAGTCGTGCTCTTGCTGGTGCTGCTTATCGCGACCCTTCCGATGCGGCTCGCGCTTGCGTGGTCGGGCGCAACCGACGCGGGTATAACTGCACGCGAGGTTCGCGGTTCGGTGTGGTCGGGCGAGCTTGTCGAGGCGCGGTTAGGCGCCCTGCCGCTCGGCACGGTGCGGGCGAGCTTATCGCCGCTGGCCCTGCTCGGCGGAGGGATTGAGCTCGCCTTCTCGCGGCCCGATGAAAGGCTCGGCCCGCTGGCTGGACGCCTCTATGGCAGTAGCCCGCGCGGGATGTCCGATGTCAGCGGAACGACATCGATGTCGGGCGGGCTGGGGATGATCCCGGTCGACACCATCCGTTTTGAAGCCGCGACGGTGCGCTTCGACGACGCGGGCAAATGTGCCGCGGCAATGGGCAGAATCCAGCTGGCCGTCAACGCACCCATCGGGGGCCTTGACCTCTCGCGCGGCCTGTCGGGCCCGCTGGCGTGCGCGAACGGGCGCGCTCAGGCATCGCTTGCCAGCCAATCGGGCATGGAGCGGCTGACCCTGTCGTTCGATGGCAGCGGTAAATATCGCGCGCAGTTCGAGATCAACGTCGACCGCGATCCGGCGATGGCGGGCGCGCTCGCTGCGCTCGGGTTCAAGGCCGGACCCGCCGGTTTCGTGCTGGCGACCTCGGGCCGCTTCTGACGTGATGATCCTCGATGCCTTGCCCTTCGGCATGGGCGTCGCTTTTGCCGCTCTAATCGGTCTCGTCTTTGGCAGTTTCATCGCGACGCTGGTGCTGCGCTGGCCTGCCGGGCGCTCGGTGATGGGGCGGTCGCAATGCGACGGCTGCGGACGGTCACTTGGCGCTTTCGATCTCTTTCCTCTGCTATCGACGCTGGCGTCGCGCGGGCGCTGCCGAACGTGCAACGCGGCGATCGATCCATTTCACTGGCGCGTCGAGCTGGGATCGGCGTTGATCGGCGCTGCGGCGCTTGCTCTCATCCCCGGGACCGCGGGCTGGCTCTGGGCCCTCTTCGGCTGGCTACTCCTGCCGCTCGCGCTGCTCGATGCGCGCTATTTCTGGCTCCCCGATCGCCTCAGTGCCTTGCTCGCCGTCGTCGGGCTGCTGCTCGCGGGACCGATGCTTGGAACGCCTTTGCTTGACCGTTGGATTGGCGCGGTGGCCGGAGGCCTGATACTGGCGCTGATCGCGTGGGCCCATCGGCGGACGCGCGGTGCGGAGGGCATGGGCGGCGGCGATCCCAAGCTCGTCGCGGCGATCGGCGCGTGGCTCGGTTGGCAGGCGCTACCGCTCATGCTGCTGCTCGCCAGCCTCGGCGGGATCATCTGGGCGCTACTCGCCCAACGAAAAGGGGACCAGCCGCTCGGTGA
>SEEL01000005.1 GCA_004144345.1 Hyphomicrobiales bacterium | reverse complement strand
ATTCACTGCGTCATCCCCGCGAAGGCGGGGATCCAGGGGCCACGACCATTGTGCTGACTGCCCTGGATTCCCGCCTGCGCGGGAATGACGTCGTGGGTGCAGCGAGACGCCGTGTTCTCGACCGCCCCCAACCACCAGCTTCGCTGGTTCCCCTCCCCCATTGCACGGGGGAGGATATGCCGACTGCCGCTATCGCGCGGGTGGCAAAGCCGGGGGAGATACTCCAGACTGCGGGCTTCGGGTTAGCGGTTGGAGAGTACCGTGCCGGCCGTTACGTCGATGCGGAGACCGTCGAAGGCGGGGCGGATGTGGGCGGGGGTGAGGCGGTCGGTTTCGGCGTAGTCGAGGTCGATGTGGAGGTTGGTCAGGATGGCTTCGCGGGGGCGGTAGCGCTCGACGTGTTCGAGGGCTTCGCTGAGACTCAGATGGCTCGGGTGCGGCGCGGGACGGAGGGCGTCGAGGATCCAGATGTCGAGATTGGAGACGGCATCGTTCGAGACTGCTGGAATGCCGCTCAAATCGCAGGAATAGGCGAAATTGTTGACGCGGAAGCCGAGCGAGAAGATCTCGCCATGGTCCTGCCTGAAGGGCAGGATGTCGATGTCGCCGCCCGGCCCGCTGACCGTCAGCGGCTTGCCCGCTTCGATGATGTTCTGGTTGAGGATCGGGGGGTAGCCACTGCCCGGCGGGGCCGTGAAGCAATAGGCGAAGCTCGGCACGATCCGCTGCGCAGCTTCCTGGCTGAAATAGACATCGACGCGCTTGCGGTTGTTGAGCGCCAGCACACGGAGGTCGTCGATGCCGTGGGTGTGGTCGGCATGCTCATGGGTGTAGAGCACCGCTTCAACGCGATCGACATTGGCGTCGAGCAATTGTTCGCGGAGGTCGCAGCCGGTGTCGACGATGATCCGGGTCGGCTCGCTGTCGCCGGTAAAGCCCTCGATCAGCAGCGAGCAGCGGCGGCGGCGGTTCTTGGGATTGTTGGGGTCGCAGACGCCCCAATGGCCGCCGATGCGCGGCACGCCGCCGGAGGAACCCGACCCCATGATCGTTGCAATGATCGAGGTCGCGGCAGCCATCACACGGGTCTCGCTTTGGAGAACAGGCGGAAGAAGTTCGCAGTCGTCTGCTCGCCGATCGCCTCAAGCGACACGCCACGCAGTTCCGCGAGCTTTTGCGCCGTGTGGCGCACATAGGACGGCTCATTGGTGCCGCCGCGATGCGGGATCGGCGCCAGATAGGGCGCGTCGGTCTCGACGAGAATGCGGTCGGCCGGCGCTTCGCTCGCAGCCTGCTGGATGACCGCGGCGTTCTTGAAGGTCAGAATGCCGGAAAAGGAGATGTAGCCGCCAAGCGCGAGGCCGCGGCGGGCGAGTTCGATGCCCGACGAGAAGCAATGCAGGACGAAGGGGAAGGCGCCCTGCCCGGTTTCCTCTTCGAGGATATTGGCGATGTCATCATCGGCCTGACGCGCATGGATGACGAGCGGCAGGCCGGTTTCCCGCGCCGCGGCGATGTGGCGGCGGAAGCCGGTCGCCTGCGCCGGGTAGTCGCCCTCATAGTGATAGTCGAGCCCGGCCTCGCCGATGGCAACGCAGCGCGGATGCGCTGCCAGCCGCACGAGGTCGGCCGTCTCGATCCCGGGCTCCTCATGGGCGTGGTGCGGATGCGTGCCGACGCTGCACCAGACTTCCGGATGCGCTTCGGCGATGGCGCGGATCTCGTCGAAACGCTTCACCCGCGTCGAGATCGTCACCATGCCGGAAATGCCATTGGCTTTGGCACGGGCGAGGACGCCCGCGCGATCGGCGGCCAGTTCCGGGAAGTCGAGATGGCAGTGGCTGTCGATCAGCACTTCAGCCGGCCTTCACCTGCTCGAACTTCTTGAACACCGGCTCGGGCGGCGGCAGCTGCGTCTGCGGCGCAATGCCGGAAGCCGGGTCGAGGGCGATGGCGAGCGTGCGCTGGTCGGCGGGCACGGCGAGCAGGTCGAGCATCTTGGCCGCAGAGGCCGGCACAAACGCCTGCGCGGCGATGGCGCAGCGGCGCACCACATCGGCCGTGGTGGCGAGGATGGCGCCCATGCGCGCGAGATCGTCCTTCTTCCCCCAGGGCGCCTGGTCGGCGAAATAGAGGTTGGCGGCGCTCAGCGCCGCGACCAGCTCGGCCGCCGCTTCATGCAGCTGCTCGGTGGCCATGGCTTCCTGCATGCGGGCGATCGAGGTGATCGTCTCGGTGATGATTTTCGCGTCTTCGCCCGAGCCTTCCTGCCGCGGCGGCATCTGGCCACCGAAATTCTTGGCGATCATCGACAGCGAGCGCTGTGCCAGATTGCCGAAATTGTTGGCGAGGTCGGCATTGTTGCGGTTGACGAATTTCTCGCGGCCCCAATCGCCATCCTGCCCCCACGAAATCTCGCGCAGGAAGTAGTAGCGGACCGGATCGGCGCCGAATTCATCGACCACGCCGAAGGGATCGACGACATTGCCGAGCGACTTCGACATCTTCTTGCCCTCGGAGGTCAGGAAGCCATGGGCGAAGACGCGCTTGGGAACCGGCAGGCCGGCGCTCATCAGGAAGGCGGGCCAGTAGACGGTGTGGAAGCGGATGATATCCTTGCCGATGACATGCAGATCGGCCGGCCAGAACTTTTCGAACATCTCGCCCTGGTCGTCGGGGAAGCCGGCGCCGGTGATGTAGTTGGTCAGCGCATCGACCCAGACATACATGACGTGGCCCGGCGCGTCGGGCACCGGGATGCCCCAGTCGAATGTCGTTCTGGAGATCGAGACGTCCTGCAGACCGCGGCTGACGAAGGAGACGATCTCGTTGCGCCGCTCGGCGGGCGCGATGAATTCGGGGTGCTCTTCGTAGAGCTTCAGCAGCCGGTCCTGATAGGCCGAGAGGCGGAAGAAATAGCTGTCTTCCTCGACCCATTTCACCTCGGCGCCGGAGGGCGCGAACTTCTTGCCGCCCTCCCCGTCCGTCAGTTCGCTCTCGTCGAAATAGGCTTCGTCGCGGACCGAATACCAGCCCTTGTAGGTCGACTGGTAGATGTCGCCATTGCTGGCGGCGGCCATGCGGCGCCAGATTTCCTGGCTGGCCTTGAAATGGCGCTCTTCGGTGGTGCGGATAAAATCGTCGTTGGAGGCGCCGAGCGCCGCGGCAAGCTCGCGGAAGCGCGCCGAATTGCGGTCGGCAAGCGCCCGCGTCGTCAGCCCTTCGCGCTCGGCCGTCTGCACCATCTTGAGGCCATGCTCGTCGGTGCCGGTGAGGAAGAACACCTCACGGCCCTCGAGCCGGCGCCAGCGGGCGATGGCGTCGGTGGCGACCATTTCATAGGCGTGGCCGATATGGGGCTCGCCATTGGGATAAGCGATCGCGGTGGTGACGTAGTAGGCGTTGCGGGTCATCGAACTTCGGCAAGGAGATGGGACTGGGCGTGCCGCCTGATCGCGTCGAACAGTGAGATCAGCGTCTGCCTGACGTCGAGATTGTATTCCTCGGCATCGGCAAACTGGGCGTTGGCCTTCTCCCATAGCGCCGTAGCCGAGGCAAGCCGCGGTTTTCCGGCCGATTGCGCCGCCGCTCGGGCTTCCGCGGCGATCCAGTCGAGCAGCATTTCCCGGCCGAAAGCGAAGCCGGCGCCCTCCTTGCCGGCCGCCATCAGGTCGGCGACCGCCAGATAGGCCGCCGGGTTGCTGGTGGCGGGGGCACGGAGCCAGCCCTGGAGAGCGGTCAGCGCCTTGTCGTCGCCCAGCGCCAGCGCCTCGAAGCCGCGCCGGGGGCGGCCGGCGGCGAGCTCCACGGCGGCGTCGATGCCCGGCTGCTCGCCCAGCACCTGCCGGACCTGGTCGTCGCTCAGCGGCCGCAGGGCGACCGAATGGCAGCGGGACTTGATGGTCGGCAGGAGGCCGCCGGGGCGGTGCGAGACCAGCAGGAACAGGGTTTCCGGCGGCGGCTCCTCGAGGATTTTGAGCAGCGCGTTGGCGGAGGACGGATTGCAGTCGTCGATGGCGTCGACGATGACGATGCGGAAGCCGGCGCGGCCGCGGGTCATGCGGCTTTCGCCGATCAGGCCGCGGACTTCTTCGACACGGATGGCGGTGTAATAGCCCTTGCCGGTGTCGCGCGGCGATTTCCGCAACACCTGCAAATTCGGGTAGGAGCCGGCCGTGAGCTGCGCGGCGATGTGCTCGCGGCTTTCGTCGCCGGTGCGGGCAAAGACCTCGCGGGCGATATCGAAGGCCAGCGTCGCCTTGCCGATGCCGCGTGGCCCGTGCAGCAGGATGCCGCCGGGCAACCGCGACGCATCGAGCGCCGCCATGATGTTTTCCCGCGCGGCGGCGTGGCCGATAACGCTGGTGCGGCTTTCGGGCAGGAGGACGCCGTCAAGCTGGTCGGGTTCGCGGATATCGTCGTCGCTCACGCCGTGTGCTCGAACTGCAGTTCGGGGAAGCGGCGGACCATCACGTCCCAGATCTCCTGCTCCAGCGCATCCTCGGTCTGGTTGGCCGGGATGATGACGCAGCGCTCGGCATTGTTGCGGGCGATGGCGAGGAAGGCATCGCGCAGGCGGCGGTGCCATTCGAGATCTTCCTTCTCGAAGCGGTCGCCAGTGGCGACGAGCGCTGCCTCGGTCTCGCGCTCCAGCACGCGGCGGAAGGCGGCCTCGGGGTCCATGTCGAGCACGATGGTGAGATCGGGCTTGTTGCCGTCGAGCGCGAGGATTTCGAGCGCATCGATCAGGCGGACATCGACGCCGCCGGTGAGGCCCTGATAGGCGCGGGTCGAATCCGCAAAGCGGTCGGAAATGACCCAGCGGCCGGCGGTCAGATTGGGGGCGATCAGCTCGCTGACATGGTTGTAGCGGGCGGCGGCGAACAGCACGGCTTCGGCGCCCGGTCCCCAGGCCTCCGAGCGGCCCTGCAGAATGAAGGCGCGGACGGCCTCGGCCTTGGAGGTGCCGCCGGGTTCGCGGGTGCGGACGGCCGCTATCGACTGGCGCGCCAGGGACGCCAGCAGCCGCTTTACCTGCGTAGACTTGCCGACGCCTTCACCGCCTTCGAAGGTAATGAAGCGGGCTTTTTGGGGAGATCGATCGAGCATCAGGGGAGCCAGCCTAGCAGCAATTGCCGGGCGGCGTCCGCCGATTTCCGGAACAGATCGCCTTCCTCCACAGTCGCCGTGGCGTAAAGCGGGGTCTCCTGCACCAGCACATCGGCGCAGTAGATGTTGAGCTTGCCGACCTGCTGGCCCTCGAGGACCGGCGGGCGGAGCGGGCCCTTGTAGGTAACGGTGGCGACCGGGCAGTTCTCGGCGCCCTTGGGCAGGAACAGGTCGATCTTGTCGCGGCCGACAAGGCCGACGCTGGCTTCGGTGCCGCCATAGACGTTGGCGTAAGCGACAATCTTGTCCTTGGGATAGACCGGCATCAGCTCGAAGCCGCGCATGCCCCAGGTGATGAGCTTGCGCGCTTCTTCGGTGCGCTCGCGCATGGTCGCGAGGCCGTGGAGCACCGCGATCAGGCGGCGGCCGTCATTGGGGGCGGAGACCACCTCGCCATAGCCGGACGCCTCGGTGTGGCCGGTCTTGAGGCCATCCACCCCTATCCCCAGCTCCAGCAGCGAATTGCGGTTGAGCTGGCGGATCTTGTTCCAGGTGAATTCGGGCTCGGCAAAGAGCGGATAGAATTCGGGGAAGGTCTGGATGAGGTAGCGGGCGAGCAGCGCCAGATCGCGGGCGGTCGAATATTGGTCGGGGTCCGGCAGGCCGGTGGAATTGACGAAATTGGAGTTGTTGAGGCCGATCTGCTTGGCCAGCGTATTGGCGATGCGGCCAAAGGTCTGCTCGGTGCCGCCGATGCCTTCGGCGAGCGCGATCGCGGCGTCATTGCCGGACTGGATGATCACCGATTTGACCAGATCCTCGACGCGGACCTTGGAGTTGAGCTCGGCGAACATGGTCGAGCCGCCGGAGGCTGCGCCGCCGGTGCGCCAGGCGTTCTCGGAGATGAAGAACTCGTCGTCGAGCGAGAGCTTGCCCTGCTTGAGATAGGTGAAGACCACCGCCAGCGTCATCAGCTTGGACATGCTGGCCGGCTCGAGCCGTTCGTCGGCGGCCTTGTTGAGCAGGATCGTGCCGGACTCATAGTCCATGAGCACGGCAAACTTGGCCTTGGTCTCGAATTCCTGGGCGGCGGCAGGCGCGATGCACGCCACCGCCATCAGCACGGCCAGCAGAAGTCGAATTCCCTGAAACCGCATGATCCCCACACCTATGCGCCGCTGCGGCGCCGTTGCCGACTTCTAGAACCTAACGTCCGACAGGCCAAGTTGCTGCGCGAGCGCCACCAGATCGGACCGACCGACACCCGGCTTAAGATGGGTCAGTGTCAATCGTGTGGCCGGATCGCCGCCCAGATCAAGGGTTTGGCGGTCGACTGCGCCGAGCATGGCATAGGCGTCGGCGACCTGCTCCACCTGCTCGGGCTTGGTGAAAATGCCCAGCATCACGTTGATGGCGCGGGCATCGGCATCGACCGCATCGCGCCATTCGGCCAGTTCGGGCGTGCGGGAGGCCATCGCTTCGGTGGCGGCGATGGCGCCGTTCACGGAATTGTTGGTCTCGGCATAGCCGAAGCTGTCGATGATATCGCCGATGAAGCCGCCGGAGAACGGATCGCGCGAGGTCGGGGCCGAACGCGGCGTGGGCGTTTCGGCCATGGCGATCATGGTCGTGGCGCCCTGCTGTTCGAGGCGCGTCTCGCGGTTGAGCGAGGCCATCAGCATCTTGTTGTCGTCGCCATTGACCGGCGCGGGACCGACATAGCGGACTTCGACATCGGCGCTGCCATGGGCGCGATAGCCCAGCGCCTCGGCGGCCTGATAGCTCAGGTCGATGATGCGGCCGGACATGTAGGGGCCGCGATCATTGATGCGGACCATGATGGAGCGGCCATTGGACAGATTGGTGACGCGGGCATAGCTCGGGATCGGCAACACCGGGCTCGCGGCCGTCAGATAATAGGCGCCGAAAATCTCGCCATTGGCGGTCTGGCGGCCATGGAAATCCTGGCCGTACCAGGAGGCCTTGCCGGTCTCGACATAGCCCGGCCCTTCGACCGGCTGATAGGTGACGCCGCGCACGGTGTAGGCCTTGAGGGGCATCACGCGGCCACCGCCGCGCTTGGGGTATTTCGCCGTCGACAGGCGCGGCGAAACGTTGACGCCGAACTCCTTGGACGTGAAAGCGGCGCGCTTGACGCCGGATGAGCCGACCCCGCTGCCGCTACAGGCGGCCAGTACTGGCGCAACAAGGAACAACAGCGCAGCCAAGCGCCAGAAGCGGGAACTCGAACTCAACAAACGCACCTCGGGCCGATAGCTGGCCGGCATGATACCAAAGGCCCGCCGGTCCTTCCGGCACACAACCCGATCGTGGTTGCGACTGGGTTAATTTGAAGCAATTTGTGAGCTTATGCCGCAGTGTAATGGCGCGAGCGGCTGTCCTTGCCGATGCCGGGGTTGAAGCTGTTGGTCGGGTCGAGCGCGTGGAAATGCGCCAGATGCTCCGGCTTGGCCGCATACATGTGGCCGACATTGTGCTCGGCCGGATATTCCGCACCGCGCTGGTCGAGAACGGTGAGCATCTGCTGCTTGACCAGATCCGGATCGGCACCGGGCTTCAGCACGTAGTCCTGATGGAAGACGTGGCAGAGGAAGTGTCCGTAATAGAGTTTCCGGTCCACCGCGCGATCGATAACCGCCGGCAGTTTTTCGCACCAATCGGCGTCGTTGCGACGTAGCGCGATATCGAGCGGCAGCAGGTCGCGGTCCTCGACCAGGGCATAGCGGGCCGCCGCGCCCGCCGCCGCGAAACGGTGGAGGAAGGCGCGTTTGCCTTCATCGGCGGTGCAGCGGAAATAGCCGCCCTGCCCGGCGGCAAAATGGGCATCGAGCACCGCCTCGGCCTCGTAGATGCCCTCGCCGGCCATGCGGAGCAGCAGATGGTGCTCGTAGCGGTCGCGGTAGTCGAGCAGCCGGCGCGGCAGCATTTCGGGCCAGAGCCGGCTCAGGCCCTGCAGGATACGGTCTGACATCTGGCGCGGCAGCGGCAGCTTGTTGAGCCAGCCATCGACGCGCCCCTTCAGGTCGAAGAAGGCGGGCATCACTTCGGTGCCCAGATAGTGGATCACGAGGAACGTATCCTTGCCGTGCGTACGGGCGATATCGAACATGTCGCGATGCAGATATTCGCCCGCGACCGGCAGTGACTGCATGGAAAGCAACTGCCGCCGGAGCGATGTCAGGGCCGCGGGATCGTTGGTGCCAACATAGAACACCTGTTCGCGGCCGGCGGCGGCAAAGGTGTCCAGCCGCACTGCGAACACGGCAATTTTGCCGGCGCTTCCCGCCGCTTCGTGCAGCCGGCGGGGATCAGCATTGAAGCGGGCGGCCGAGGGGGCATCGACATCGCGCACGCGCAACGCATAGTCGCGGTCGGAAGCGGCACCGTTGCCCGGCTCGATGTCAGCCGGCCCGAAATCGCCCTGCTCCAGCCGGCCCAGTATTGCCTCGGGCGTATCGCCGAGCCGGATGCCGAGATGGTTGACGAGGCGCAGCTGCCCGTCTTCGCCGATCTGGGCAAACAGCGACAGCTCGGTGTAGGCCGGGCCGCGCTGGACCAGCGCGCCGCCGGAATTGTTGCAGATGCCACCGACGATCGAGGCGCCGAGGCAGGATGAGCCGATCACCGAATGCGGCTCCCGCCCGAGCGGGCGCAGCTTCTGTTCGAGCCGATAGAGCGTGCCGCCCGCGAGGCTCACAGCCTGCCGACCGTCATCGATGAGGGTGGATCGCATCGAGCCGGAGGGTGTTGATGATCACCACGGGCCGGTCGTAGGCGCCGCTGGGCGCCGACCCTTCGGTCAGGCCGGTATTTGCCGCCTGCATGATGATGATGGCATCGTGGGCGACGCACGCCTTGAGCGCCTCCCAGTATTGCAGCAGCGTGCCGGGCCGGACGACGGCGGCAACCTCGCCGCTGCCCGAGCGGAAGCCGTGGCGATAGCGCTCGGTCTGCCGCGCCGACGTCAGCAGGTGGCGGCGGCCGACGATCTCGCGCAGTGACTCAATGAGCCCCCTGCCCATTGCTCGCCCACTCCTTCAATGCCGCGTGGACCGGCTCGGGCTGTTCGAGCAGCGCGAGGTGGCCCGCCTTGGGGACGGTGAGGAGCTTACTGCCGGCGATGGCGTCATGCATCTCCCTTGCGACTTCGGGCGGGGTGATCTGGTCGCCCTCCCCGACGATGATCTGGGTCGGCAGCTTGATCGAGGCGAGCAGCGGGCGGGAATCGACGCGGGCGATGATCGCTTCCTGCTGCTGCTCGAAGATTTCCGGGCCGTTGGTCTGGGCCATGCCGCGGTGGATGGCGTAGAGGCCTGAATCGCCGGCATGCTCGGGGTGGACGGATTTCGGAAAGGTCTGCTCGATCGCCTCGACGAATTTGCCCTTCTGGGCGAGCGCGATGAGCCGGCGGCGGTTGGCGGTCGATTCCTCGCTGTCGGGGCGGGCCGAGGTGTCGAGCAGCGCGAGCTTCACCACCCGCTCGGGCGCCTGGCGCAGGATTTCGAAGGCGATGTAGCCGCCCATCGAAAAGCCGAGTAGCGCAAAGCGGGGCGGCGCTTGTGCCAGAATCACTTTGGCGATGTCGGCCATGGTCCGGCCCTCGCGATGGTTTGCGATGGTCACGGGACCTGTCGCCCACAGGGCGTTGGAGACCCCGGCATAGACGCGCGCATCGCAATTGAGGCCGGGAACCAGAAGGAAAGGAGTCATTGTGCACCTGGACAAGCATTTCTCATCCAATGCGTAGCGCAAAAAGCCGTTGCTTGCCCGCCCGCTGGCAATCATATAAAGATATCTTTATATCCCACATCGTAGACGACGACGCGGTCCGCCCGCGAGAGGATTTCCAATGACGACGCTGCCGCCCCACAATGACGCCCGCGCTGCCCTGACGGCGGCCGCGAAAGAACGCATTCTCGTTCTCGACGGCGCCATGGGCACCATGATCCAGCAGCTCAAGCTGGACGAGGCGGCGTATCGCGGCGAGCGCTTCAAGGACTGGCACAAGGATGTGCGGGGCAACAACGATCTGCTCAACCTCACCCTGCCCGACGCCATCCGCGCCATCCATCTGCAGTATTTCCTCGCCGGCGCCGACATCGTCGAGACCAACACCTTCTCCTCGACCGATATCGTCATGGCCGATTACGGCATGCAGGCGCTTGCCTATGAGCTCAACATCGAGGGCGCGCGGCTGGCCCGCGAGGCCGCCCAGCTGGCTTTCGAGAAGGACGGCAAGCGCCGCTTCGTTGCCGGCGCGCTGGGGCCGCTCAACAAGACCGCCTCGATGTCGACGGACGTCAACTCACCCGGCCACCGCGCCGTCACCTTCGACGAGATTGCCCGGGCCTATGCCGAGCAGATCAACGGGCTGATCGACGGCGGCGCCGATCTGCTGCTGTTCGAGACGATCACCGACACGCTCAACACCAAGGCCGGCATCTTCGCGGCGCAGCGCATCTTCGCGCAGCGCGGCGTCGAGTTGCCGATCATGATCTCGGGCACGATTACCGACCTCTCGGGCCGCACCCTTTCCGGGCAGACGCCAAGCGCCTTCTGGTACTCGGTGCGCCACGCCAATCCGTTCACCATCGGGCTCAACTGCGCGCTGGGCGCCAACGCCATGCGGCCGCATGTGGCCGAGCTGAGCGATGTGGCCGACACCTTCATCATGGCCTATCCGAACGCCGGCCTGCCCAACGAGTTCGGCGGCTATGACGAGACGCCGGAATTCATGGCGCGGCAGATCGAGACCTTTGCCCGCGAGGGGCTGGTCAACATTGTCGGCGGCTGCTGCGGCACGACACCGGACCACATCCGCGCCTTCGCCGAAGTGGCGGCCCGGCACAAGCCGCGCCAGATCCCCGATGTGCCACGCCAATTGCGTCTATCGGGGCTTGAGCCGTTCACGCTGACGCCTGAAATCCCGTTCGTGAACGTCGGCGAACGCACCAATGTCACCGGCTCCGCCCGGTTCAGGAAGCTGATCACCGCCGGCGACTACACGGCGGCGCTCGAAGTGGCGCGCGACCAGGTGCAGAACGGCGCGCAGATCATCGACGTCAACATGGATGAGGGCCTGATCGACTCCGCCAAGGTGATGGTCGAGTTCCTCAACCTGCTGGCCGCCGAGCCCGATATCGCGCGCGTGCCGCTGATGATCGACAGCTCGAAATTCGAGGTGATCGAGGCAGGGCTCAAATGCGTGCAGGGCAAGCCGCTGGTCAATTCGATCTCGATGAAGGAAGGCGTCGAGAAATTCCTCGAAACCGCCCGGCTGGTGCGCGCCTATGGCGCTGCCGTGGTGGTGATGGCGTTCGACGAGCAGGGCCAGGCGGACACCGAGGCGCGCAAGGTCGAAATATGCAGCCGTGCCTACAAGCTGCTCACCGAGGAAGTCGGCTTTCCGGCCGAGGACATCATCTTCGATCCCAATATCTTCGCGGTGGCGACGGGCATCGAGGAGCACCGCAATTACGGTGTCGACTTCATCAAGGCGACGCGGCGGATCGTCGAGACGCTGCCGCATGTCCATATTTCGGGCGGCGTTTCCAACCTCAGCTTCTCGTTCCGCGGCAATGAGCCGGTGCGCGAGGCGATGCATGCCGTGTTCCTCTACCACGCCATCCAGGCGGGCATGGACATGGGGATCGTCAATGCGGGCCAGCTGGCGGTGTATGAATCAATCGAGCCGACGCTGCGCGAGGCCTGCGAGGACGTGATCCTCAACCGGCGCGAGGACTCGACGGAGCGGCTGCTCGAACTGGCCGAGGGCTACAAGGGCGGCGCCGGACAGGAGCAGAAGGTCAAGGACATGACCTGGCGCACCAAGCCGGTGGCCGAGCGCATCGCGCATGCGCTGGTCAACGGCATCACCGAGTTCATCGACGCCGATACCGAGGAAGCGCGGCTCGCGGCGGCGCGGCCGCTGCATGTCATCGAGGGTCCGCTGATGGGCGGCATGAGCGTCGTGGGCGACCTCTTCGGCTCGGGCAAGATGTTCCTGCCGCAGGTGGTGAAATCGGCCCGCGTGATGAAGCAGGCGGTGGCGCATCTGCTTCCCTTCATGGAAGCCGAGAAAGACGCCAATGGCGAAGCGCAGGGCGTCCGCTCGGCCGGCAAGATCCTGATGGCGACGGTCAAGGGCGACGTGCACGACATCGGCAAGAACATCGTCGGCGTGGTCCTCAGCTGCAACAATTACGAGATCATCGATCTCGGCGTGATGGTGCCGACGGCGAAAATCCTCGAGACGGCGAAGAAGGAAAAGGTCGACGTCATCGGGCTGAGCGGGCTGATCACGCCGTCGCTCGACGAGATGGTGCATGTCGCCTCCGAGATGGAGCGCGAGGGTTTCGACATCCCCCTCCTCATCGGCGGGGCGACGACATCGCGCGTCCACACGGCGGTGAAAATCCACCCGCAATACAATGGCGGGCCGACCGTGCACGTCCATGATGCGAGCCGCGCGGTAGGCGTGGTGTCGGCGCTGCTCAGCAAGGAGCAGCGGCCGTCCTACGTCGCCGATGTGAAAGCCGAGTACGAGAAGGTCGCCAGGCGGCACGCCGAGGCCGAAGCCGAAAAGCAGCGGCTGCCGCTGGCCGCGGCGCGGGAGAATGCGTTCAAGACGGACTGGTCGAGCTATGCACCGCCCAAGCCGAGCTTCCTCGGCACGAAGGTGTTCGAGAGCTACGACCTCCATGAACTGGCGCGCTACATCGACTGGACGCCGTTCTTCCAGGCCTGGGAGATGAAGGGGCGCTACCCCGCCCTGCTCGACGATCCCAAGCAGGGCGAGGCGGCGCGGCAGCTGTGGAACGACGCGCAGCAGATGCTGGCCGAAGTGCTGCAGAAGAACTGGTTCCGCCCCAAGGCAGTCATCGGCTTCTGGCCGGCCAATGCCGTGGGCGACGATATCCGCCTGTTCACCGACGAGGCGCGCAACGAGGAACTGGCGACGCTCTATACGCTGCGACAGCAGCTCTCGAAGCTCAAGGACAAACCGAACCTCGCGCTTGCCGACTTCGTCGCGCCGGGTGGAACGCCGGACTATATCGGTGGCTTCGTGGTGACCGCCGGGCTCGAGGAACAGCTGATCGCCGACCGCTTCGAGCGCCAGAACGACGATTATTCGTCGATCCTGATCAAGGCGCTCGCCGACCGCTTTGCCGAGGCCTTTGCCGAAGCGATGCATGAGCGCGTGCGCAAGGAATTCTGGGGCTATGCGGCGGACGAGGCGATCTCGCCCGATGAGTTGATCCAGGAGAAATATCGCGGCATCCGCCCTGCCCCGGGCTATCCGGCGCAGCCCGACCATACGGAAAAGACAACGCTGTTCCGGCTGCTCAATGCCAAGCAGCGCATCGGCGTCGAGCTGACCGAGAGCTATGCCATGTGGCCGGGTTCGTCGGTGTCAGGGCTCTATTTCAGCCATCCGGACGCCTATTATTTCGGCGTCGCCAAGGTGGAGCGCGACCAGGTCGAGGACTATTCGAAGCGCAAGGGCATGGCGGTGCGCGAGGTCGAGCGCTGGCTCGGGCCGATCCTCAACTACACGCCGGTGAGCGACAAGGCGGGGTCGTGACGACGCCGTTCGACAAAGCCAGTTCGTCGATCCCGGTGACGGTGGTGACGCATGCCGAGGCCCTGCGCCATACCGAGCCGGGCGCGACACGGCTGACGCTGGAGCCGGCCCTGCATGAGCATTCGCCGGGCAGCGAATGCGTGGCCTGCGCGGCGCGCGGCGATGTACGCGCGCTGCTGTTCGACCTGCTGCAGCGGTCGCGGCAGCCGGGCGAGAACCCCGTGGTGTCGGTGGTCGTCGATGCCTCGGCCCTCGCCGATGCGCAGCCGATCATCGACCGGCTGGAACGCGGCGTGGTGCCAGCCTTCGGGCTGCGCGACCATACGGTGGCGCGCAGTTTCCATTTGAGCCGCGTGCTCTAGGCGGCGTCGCTGTCGACGCGATTGCGGCCGCTTTCCTTGGCCCGGTAGAGGCCCCTATCGGCGCGGTCGAGCAATTGGGCGACGGACTCGCCGGGCCGGTATTCGGCAACCCCGATCGAGACGGTTAACCCCCCAAGCACGGCGCCACCGAGAGCGCGGCGGAGATCGCCCGCGGCCACGGCGTTGCGCATGCCGTTGGCGATATTGTGGGCCTGGTAGAGCGTCGTTCCGGCGAGAACGACGGCGAACTCGTCGCCACCGGTGCGGGCCACGATGTCGCTTGCGCGCGCCGAGGCCAGCAGCGCGCGGGTGACGACGAGCAGCACCTGGTCGCCGACCGGATGGCCATAGGTGTCGTTGAGGGTCTTGAAATGATCGACATCGATGAGGGCGACGCAGAGCGGCTGGCCGGGCGCTTCATGCGTCAGCCGGCTCAGCGCGAGGTCGACGCCGGCGCGGTTGGCGATGCCCGTCAGCGGATCGCGCAGGGCGCTTTCGCGCGAGCGGCCGATCTCGGCCTGTGTGGCGGCCAGTTCGCGATGCGCGTCGGCGAGTTCGGCAAGCAGGGTGCGGTTGGCGCGCTCGACGGTGTCGTGCGCGGCAGTGAGGCGTTCGACCAGTTCGCGGAGGATGACCGGATCGATGGTCTCTGCCTCGAAATGGCCGCTGGCCTCGGCGAGCGAGCGCGAATGGTCGCTGGCGGCGTCGCTGCTCTGGACGATCAACTGGTCGAGCGTATCGAGGCGCGCGACCATGCGGGCGATGGCCCGCTCGATCACTTCGGTCTGCTGATAGGGCGCGATGAATTCGTCGTAGAGGCGCCCCTGCGCAGTGCCGTCGCGCTCGGTCATGATGCTGCCGATGCGGCCGGCGGAAACGCCCTGCACGCCCGAGACATAATCGAAAAGCAGGCGGTAGAAATCGGGGTGCGGCGGCACACGGGCGCGCTCCAGGAGCCCCAGCACGGCGGCGCCCTGGCTGCTACTCAAATCGAATGCGGCCCTAGGCACGGCCCGACCCTCGGTGACTCTCCCGCCAGAGCTTTAGCCGAGAACCGGTTTAGAACAGCTTACGGCGTCAGGTCTTTTGGCGGCACGAGGCCGTTGATGAGGCTGGCGGTGGTGACCGTGTTGGCGAGGAGGCAGGCGATGGTCATCGGGCCGACGCCGCCGGGCACCGGGGTGATCCAACCGGCGACGGGCAGCGCGCTCGCATAGTCGACGTCGCCGACGGTGCGGGTCTTGCCCTCGCCCTTGTCGGGCGCCGGGACACGGTTGATGCCAACGTCGATGACGGCGGCCCCCGGCTTGATCCAGTCGCCCTTGATCATCAACGGCCGGCCGACGGCGGCGACGACGATATCGGCCTGGCGGACGATTCCCGGCAGGTCGGCCGTGCGCGAATGGGCGACGGTGACGGTGCAATTTTCGCGCAAGAGCAGCTGGGCCATCGGCTTGCCCACGAGATTGGAGCGGCCGACGATCACGGCATGCTTGCCGGCGAGGTCGCCGACGAAATCGCGCAGCAGCATCAGGCAGCCGAGCGGCGTGCAACTGACGGGGCCCGGCAAGCCGATCTGCAGCCTGCCGACGCTTTCCGGGGTAAAGCAGTCGACGTCCTTGGCCGGGGCGATCGTCGCGATGATCTTGTTGGGGTCGATGTGCCGGGGCACCGGCAACTGCACGAGGATGCCGTGGATGGCCGGGTCGGCATTGAGCTTTTCGATGAGCGCCAGCACCTCGGCTTCCGGCACGTCGGCCGGCAGCTCGTATTTCTCCGAGTGCATGCCGACTTCGACGGTCTGCTTGGCCTTGTTGGTCACATAAATCTGGCTGGCGGGGTCGTGCCCGACGATGACCACGGCGAGGCCGGGGGTGATGCCGTGCTCCGTCTTAAGCCGGGCGACATGACCGGCGATGCGGCCGCGCAGCCCCTCGGCATAGGCTTTTCCGTCGATGATCTGCGCACCGGTCTGGGAAGTCATGGGCCACCTCGCTGTCTGGCGGCCCTAATTTCACAGTGCGGCGCGTATCTCAACCCCTGCAGCCGTCAGGGCTGCCCTGACAGCGCGGGCAATGGCCACGGCATCGGGCGTGTCGCCGTGGATGCAGAGCGAGCGGGCGCCGAGGCGCAGCGTGCTGCCGTCGGCGGCGATCAGCTCACCCGTCTGCGCCAGACGCACGGCGCGGTCGGCGACCATCGCCGGGTCATGCAGGACGGCGCCGGGCATCTGGCGCGGCAGCAGCAGGCCATTGGGCTGGTAGGCGCGGTCGGCATAGGCCTCGCGGATCGTCGGAAAGGCCAGCCCCTCGGCGACTTCCTCCTGCGCCGAATGATCGATGGCAAGGATCGCCATGTCGCGCACCAGTCCCTCGACGGCGGCAAAGCAGAGCGCGGCAATCGCCGGCTCCTCGGCCGCCATGTTGGCGAGGGCGCCGTGCAGCTTCACATAGCGGACCGGCCAGCCCTCATCCTCGCCCAGTTCGACCAGGGTGCGGACCTGCGCCCGCAGGCTGGCGTCGAGGTCTTCGGGCGGCAGCATCATGCGCTTGCGCCCGAAATTCTCCCGATCCGGAAAGGAGGGATGGGCGCCGACCACGACGCCTCGCGCCTTTGCCGCCCGCAGCGCCGCCCGCATCGTGTCCTCGTCGCCGGCATGGCCGCCGCAGGCGATGCTGGCCGAGGAGACGATATCGAGCATGGCCTCGTCGTCGCCGACGCCCTCGCCGAGATCGGCATTGAGATCGAGCCAGCTCATAGCGCCACCGGGCGGAAGGTAACTGACGTCCCCGGGCGCAGCTGGGCGAAGCGGTCGAGATCGTCGCTGACCACTGTCGCGATGCGCGGATAGCCGCCGGTCGGCTGGTGGTCGCGCATCAAGACGATGGGCGTGCCGTCGCCGAGGATCTGGATATCGCCGGGGACGATCGCGTCGGAGACGAGGCTGAGGCGCCGCTGGCTGGCGAAGAGGTTTGACGGCTCGGTCAGGCGGACACCCATGCGGTCGAGGCTGGCGGAGATGGTGAAAGGCTGTTCGGTCAGGTGGCGGCGCAGGGCCGCATCGAACAGATCGGCGTGGAGGCCCCAGATGATGCGGATCGGTCCGGCGCCCGGCGTGCCGCCTGGCGCGGGCGCTGCGATGCCCGGCTCGCCCAGCACCAGCCGGTCGCCGGGTTTGAGCGCCCTGCCCTTGTGGCCGCCAAGCCCGACCGTGACATTGGTCGAGCGGCTGCCCAGCAGCAGCGGGACGTCGATCTCGCGCTCGAAGCGCAGATAGCCGTAGTTCCCGGAAGCGGGCGGCAGATCGAGCCGCTCGCCGGCGCGCAATCGGCGCTTCTCGCCGGCGGATACGATCACCTCGCCATCGGTCTCTATCGACAGCCCCTGCGTGTATTCGATCGCCGTGCTGCCCGCCCGTTCGAGCGCGGCGCCGGCCGCCGCGAAGGCCGTGCGATCCATCGGACCGGAGGCGCTGATGCCGTGCTTCAGCATGCCGAAGCGGCCACGATCCTGCAGCGTGGTGAGCGGGCCGGCGCGGAGGATGGTGATCTCTGTCATGGCGCCACCGTGAAGCGGACGGTGTCACCGGCGCTCAGCCCGGTAGGCGGGTTGCCCAGCGGATCGAAATTCTGGAACGCGGTGGTACCGATGATGTGCCAGCCGGTGCGGATGGGCGTTGCGGCGATGGCCGTCTGCCCGGCGGCAAAGAGCACCGTTCCAGCCGGCACCATGGGGCGCACCTGCTCGCGCCGCGGCACGACGAGTTCGGCCGGATGGAAGCCGCAATAGACAAAGCCGGGGGCAAAGCCGGTGGCGAGGATCCGCAGTGGCGCGGCGTTGTGGCGCGTGACGAAGTCGGCGGGCTGGAGCCCCAGCCGCTGCGCCACGTCTGGCACATCCTCGCCGTCGAAGCGGATGGCGATGTCGCGGGCCTGCCCCTGCCGTTCGGCGCCGGGCGTTGCCAGCAGCAGCGCCACCTCGCCGCTCAGCCGGCGGAAATCGGTGCCCGCGCCATAGCGCAGCAGCACCGACACCAGTCCCGGGGCGATCTCCTCGACTCCGGCAGGCGGGCTTTCCTCCAGCCGCCGCGCGGCAATGATGGCGGCGCGATTGGCTGCTTCCGACAGGCTGTCGGCGTAGCGCACCAGCAGCGCGCGGTCGCCAAGGGGCAGCAAAGTGGGCTTGAGCTCGCCGGTCATGCCTCTTGCTAAGCCGATCACCGGCCGGGGGACAAGCACTGGATTTTACAACGTCACCGGGCTAAAGCCGCGCTGTCGGGCAGGTGGCAGAGCGGTTGATTGCTCCGGTCTTGAAAACCGGCGAAGGTGCAAGCCTTCCGGGGGTTCGAATCCCTCCCTGCCCGCCATCCACCAGCCTCGATATTGTTGACCGTCGGCGTCGCTGGACGGAGCCAGCCTCTCTCATTGACCGGTACATGGTTATCCTTATAACCATATAATTGTTCATTGAGGGATGTTTCATGGGGCAGGCGGCGGTTCGCGTTATCGGTTCGGGGGTGGCGATGGGGTCGCCATCGATGTTTCCCGGTTGCGCCGTAACGCCGTCAGGCATCGTGATCGCCTATTCCACCGTCCCCGACGGATGGCCCGGGGGGACGGTTGGTGTGCGGCGTACGGCCGATGGCGGCAGGAGCTGGGAGGCGGCGCAGATCGTCGCGCGGCCGGCGCCCGGCGAAGATGCGGCGCTCGGGGCGATCGGGCTGACGCGACTTCGCGATGGCCGGCTGCTGCTGCCCTACAATACGGTCACCTGGCAGAAGGGTCGCGGCATCGAGGGGTGCCTGTTGGCGCTGCGGCTGGTCGAATCGACGGATGACGGCGCGCGCTGGTCTGAGCCGATAAAGGTCGCGATCGATTTCGACCGCCCTGCCGTCTACGGCGACATGCTCGAACTGGCGAGCGGCGAGCTGCTCTGGCCGGTGTGGGGCGAATATCGTTCCGGTGAGCGCTGGCGCTCGGCCCTGCTGGCGTCGCGCGACGGCGGGCGGAACTGGACGGTGAAGAGCACCATCGCCTTCGACCCTGAGGCGCGGATGACCGGCAAATATGTCGAGAACGGCGATACGGGCCAGACGGACCACGGGGTCGCCGATTTCTCGCGCCATGACGATCCGGACTTCCGGCCGCACAATGCGACGGACGGATTCAACGAAACCTCGGTGGTGCAACTCGGCGATGGCCGGCTCCTCGCGGTGCTCCGGCAGCAGGGCGTCGATGGCGACCAGGAACTGGCGCTGTTTGTGGCGTACTCGGCCGATGAGGGCGCGAGCTGGACCGCCTATGCGCGGATCGGCTTTTCGGGGATGTCGCCGGTGGTGGTCCGGACGGCGGACGGCCGATTGCTGCTCGGATCGCGGCGCTTCGTGGCCGATGCGAGCGTCGAGCCCGGCGTCGAAATCCGCGTCGGCGCGGCGGATGCCAGGCAGTGGAGCGCGCCCGTGACGCTGGTCGATCCGCATGGGACGAAGCTGACCGGCGAGTACCAATGCGGCTATCCGGCGTTTGCGGCCGAGCCAGGCGGGACGTGGCTCGCCTTCTTCTACAGCTGCCAACCCGACGGGGCGCGTTATCTGGCGTGGAACCGGCTGGAGATCGCTGCCGCGGCGAGCCCCTGATTGAAGTCAGCGGACACGGACCGAGCCGTTTGACGTCGGTAGCTGGTTATCATAATCACATAACAGGGTGGAGATGCAGATGACTAAGCGGGTGCTGTTCGGCGGCTTCTTCCACGAGACGCACACGTTCCTCAGTCAGCACACGACGGTTGCCGATTTCGAGTCGATGGCGCTGCATGTCGGCGACGCGGCAGTTTCCCGCAATCGCGGCAATGGCTCGCCGAGCGCCGGCTTTATCAGCGTGGCCGAGGCGGCCGGCTGGGAGATCGTGCCCACCATCCAGATGGCGGCGATGCCGGGCGGCGTAGTCGAGGACGCGGCGGTCGAGCTCTTCCGCCGGCATTTCTTTCCGGCGCTGGAACAGGAGGCAGGGGGTCTCGACGGCATCTACCTCGTGCTGCATGGCGCGGGGGTAAGCGCCAGCTCGAACCATCCCGAAGCGGACATCCTCGCCGACATCCAGACGTTGCTCGCCAAGGCGCGGATCGACGTGCCAGTGGTCTGCGTGCTCGACCTGCATGCCAACGTGCCGCAGAAGCTCATCGACAATTGCAGCGTCGCTGTCGCCTATCGGGAGAACCCGCACCGCGACGCGCATGACGCGGCGGTGCGCGCGGCGCGCATCCTGGGCGAGTTGATGGAGCGCCCGGGCGTCGCGCAGGTGCATCTGCCGACGCCCTATGTGCTGCCGCCGACCGGGGTCGGGTCGGCCGACGATCCGATGAGGGCGGTGCTGGCGGCGGCTCGCGCCATCGAAGCGGCGGATTCCGAGATCGTCAATATCAACGTGATGGCGGGCTATGCCTATGCCGACGTGCCCGATTGCGGCTTCAGCCTGAGCGCCTCGACGCGGGGCGACCCCGAGCGGGCGCGGGCCTATCTGCATGACCTCGCCGGGGTGCTGAAGCAGAACATCGCCAAGGGCTATCCGCGCGATGCGGCGCTGGACGAGGTGCTGGCCGCGATCGACGCCTTGCCGCCGGGCACGGGGCCGGTGCTGCTGGTCGAGCCGGCGGACAATATCGGCGGCGGCACGCCGGGCGATGCGACGGATCTGCTCGGGCCGCTGCTCGCCAGCGGACGGCGCGGCATCGTCGCGGCGCTCGCCGATCCCGCGGCGGTGGCGCAATGCGTGGCAGCCGGGCTCGGCGCCAGCGTGTCGCTGGAGATTGGGGGCAAGACGGACGCGCATCACGGCAGCCCGGTTGCGTTCAGCGGGCGCGTCGTCAATCTGACCGATGGCAGCTTCGAGCTTGAGCTCAAGACCTCGCATCTGGCCTCGATGCTCGGCACCCATGCCGAGATGGGTCCCTGTGCCGTGATCGAGAACGAGCAGGCGAAAATCCTGCTGTCGAGCCGCAAGATGCCGCCGATGGATCTGGGCCAGTTGCATTCGCAAGGCATCCGCCCCGAAGACGCGATCTATGTGGTGGTGAAAGCGGCGGTGTCGCATCGCGACGCCTATGGGCCGATCGCGCGCGCCAGCTTCAATGTCGACAGCGCGGGCCTGTGCACGAGCAATCTCCCTCGCCTGCCCTATCGCAAGCTCAAGGGGAAGACCATTGCGCTGGCCTGACGCAGTGGCGGCGCGCAGGACGGCGGCGCCCTTCCGGGGGCACCGCCGCCGTTCTGATGCTCTAGATCTTGCCGGCCGCGGCCAGCTCGGCGTCGAGCTTTGCCTGGTAGGCGCGCTTGGCTTCTTCGTCGGGACGGGCGCTTTCGCCGAAGAACACGAAGCCCAAGGCGCGGCGGGAGCGCGTCGGCGAGCGGTTGGGGCTGGCCCAATGCACGGTCTTGCAATGATGCATCAGCATCATGCCGGCGCTGCCCGGCTGGGGGACGGTGTTGGCGACATCGTCGGGCGTGCCGAAATCGGTGACACCCTGCGAGAAGCCGAGGATGTTGGACCGGCCATGCGGCCGCCAGCCCTCGCCGCGGTGCGAGCCGCGCACGTAGTTGAGGCAGCCATTCTCGTCATCGACGGGCTCGAGCGCGAGCCAGCCGGTGATGGCCTGGGGCGGCGCGATCTTGAAGTAATAGCCGTCCTGATGCGGCGGCGTCGGCTTGCCGATGCCCGGCGGCTTGTTGAAATATTCCATGTTCTGCGGGATGGCGCGCTCGCCGAGCACCGTCTCGGCGAGATCGTAGACGACGCCCGACTGCAGCAGCTCGGCGAAATAGTCGTCGTATTTTTCGAGATACATCATCTGCTTGACCGAGGTGCGGTCGGCCTTGTCCTCGTAATAGACCTCGGTGTCCTTCATGCGGGGCACCGCATCGCGCAAATAGCGGTCGAGCTCGCGGTTGATCTCGGCCATCTTGGCGGCATCGAACAGCGGCCGGATGGCGATGTAGCCGTCGCGGTCGAAGTCCCGTTTCAGCGCCGCGGCATCGTTCGGCGCGCTCTTGGCAAGGCTCATCGGCAACTCCCTCGTGCTGGAATGACACTTCCAAGGGGCATGAGACGCCTTCGCCGCCCCGCCGTCACCATCGGTGATTGGCGGCTTGTTAGGAATTCCGATTGCCCCTGCCCTGCCGAGGCTTGTCGCCGCCATGCCGCATGACGCACAGCTGGAAGACGTTACGCTCGGCGACCACCGCTTCGGGCGTATCAACCGGCGGATGCCGATCGGACCCGTGCGATGGCCTTTCCACGACCTGTTCTGGCTGCACGAGGGCGGGGCGCGGCTGAGCTTTCCCGAGCACGATGCGGCGCTCGATCTGGTGGCGCCCGCCGGCGTGCTGATCCTGCCCGGAACGCTGTTCCGGGGCGAGACATCGGGAGCCTTCGCGACGGCCTCGATCTGTCACTTCGAACTGGCGGGGTATCACGAGGGGCCGGGCTGGCTGTTGCCGCGACCGGGCGAGGCGCTGCATGTCCAGAACATGCTAAAGCTCGCCATGGAGCTGGCGCGGCACGACCGGGCGGACGATCTGGCGCGGCGGAAGCGGCTACTGCTGTCGCTGCTCGATGGCTTTGCGCCGGCAGCACCGGCAGCGGCCAGCACAGTCGATGGCCGGCTGGCGGCGGCGTGGCGGCAGGCCGGGCAAAATCTGCATCGGATGCGCACGCTGTCGGATGTGGCGGCGCTGCTCGGCGTGTCGGAGAGCACGCTGCGCGCCATGCACCGGCTGGCTTGGCACACATCGGCCGGCGAGCATCTGCGCGAACTCCGGCTGACGCGGGCCGAGGAACTGATCGTCGGTACAGACAAGACGCTGGTCGAGATCGCCGAGGCCGTCGGCTACCGCCATGCGGCGACGCTGAGCGCCGCGTTCCGCGACCGGCGCGGCAAGACACCCGGCGAGTATCGCCGCTGGTCCAACCCCTTCGCCTGAGAGGACAGACATGAAGAAGCTGGACGAAACCACCCTCTACCAGAACCCCGCGCCGCTGCTGGTCAGCCGGCAGGCGATCTTTCCCGGCATCGTGCAATTGGCCGATGGCGAACTGGTGGCGCTGTTCACGATCGGGCAGGCCTTCGACGCCGCCGACACGCGTGCCTATGTGAGCCGCAGCAGCGATGAGGGGAAAAGCTGGAGCGAGCCGTACCGGCTGTCGCACAAGGAAGCGGTGCCGGAGGAGTCGGAGAGCTTCAAGCCGCTGCTGCTGCGCGACGGCAGCATGGTCGCCACCGGCTATGTGTTCGTGCGGCCAACGCCGACGACGCCGGTGGTCGATCCAGACAGCTTCGAACTGCTGAAGCTGCGCAACAAAGTCGCCTTCTCGTCGGATGGCGGGAAGAGCTGGAGCGAGCCCGAGTACTTCAGCGTCGAGGGCGAACCGCTTGAACTGTCCGGCCCCTGCATCGAGCTGGCATCGGGGCGGCTGCTCGGCGCAACGGCGCCTTTCCATCTCAAGAAGACCGGCCATGCCGGCTGGATCATCGCCAGCGACGACAAGGGCCGCAGCTGGTTCAAGCTGTCGGAGTTCTACCGCTCGGCAGAGACCAATGTCGCGACCTGGGAATGCCGGCTGTGCGAGATGTCCCCGGGCAAGGTCGCGGTGATCGCCTGGGCCTATGACAATGCGACCGGCGCCAATCGCGACAATATCCTCGCACTGTCCGACGATGGCGGCGAGACCTTCCGCAGCATCGAGACGGGTGTCCACGGACAGGCCTCGAACGTCCTGCCGCTTGGCGGCGACAGAGTGCTGACCATCCACGCGCATCGCGAAGCGCCGATCGGGCTGGTGGTACGCCGGGTCGATCTGAGCGGTGGCAGCTTCAGGGTGGAAGAGGAACTCGACCTGCTCGGCAAGACGGACATGGCCAGCGACAGCGCCGACATTAGGAAGCAGTTCGCCAGCCTCAAATTCGGCCAGCCCTCGCTACTGCGGCTGGCGAGCGGCGAGATTCTTGCGGCGTGCTGGAGTTTCGAGAACAGCCAATACGTCATCAAGACTTACCGGCTACAACTCTAGAGCGAATGGGCGGCTGACAAGGTCGCGGGGGTAGAAGATGAACAGGCAGGCGGCGGGCGTGCAGTCGGACTACGACAAACTGCGCCGCGTTCCCTATCTCTACGCCTTCAACGTGCTCAACATGGCGGCGCTGGTGTGCACGGTGAACTCACCGCTCGCGCTCTACGCCGCCGAGTTGGGCATCGAGAAGGGCCGCATCGGCATGCTCGCCGGCATCATGCCCTTCGCGCAGGTGCTGTGTATCGCCTTCCTGCCGCTGATCATGGCCTACAGCCAGCGCTTCATCACCGGCGCGGCCTATGCCGCCCGCTACTTCTTTGTGCTGCCCTGGCTGCTGGCGCCCATGATGGGTTCGCCCGACGGGGCGTTCTGGCTGCTCTTTGGCAGCATGATCGGCTTCTCCATCGCCCGCACCCTCGCCGAAACCGCCATCTATCCGTGGGCGCAGGAATACATGCCCCGGCAGATGCGCGGCCGCATCAATGGCATCGTCTCGCTCGCCATCCTGCCCGTGGCACTGGGCGGCTCGGTGCTGATCCAGCTCTGGCTCGACAGCAGCGCCGGCATCGAGCGCTACTTCCCCGTCTTCGTCATCGGCGCGCTGTTCGGCCTCACCAGCGTGCTCAGCCTGATCGGCTTGCGGGGTGGCAATCCGCGGCCGGATTCGCCGCGCGGACTGCGCGCCATCCGCGCCATGCGCACGCCGATGCGCGACGGCAATTTCTGGCTGTTCCTCTATTCCTCGGGCACGCAGTATTTCGCCTACACGGCGATGAATCTGTTCCTCGTGCTGTTCTTCCGCGACCGGCTGGGCCTCAGTTCCGGCCAGCTCGTGATGCTGATCGCGCTGGTGCCGGTGGGCGGCGCCGTCGGCGCCCTCGTCGCCGGCTGGTTCGTCGATCGCTACGGCACCCGCGCCATCCGCGTCACGCTGCAAAGCTGGCAGGTGGTGCTGCTGCTGAGCCTGTTGCTGGTCCATCCGGGCGTCGCCTTCCCAGAGATCGTCGCCGGCTCGATCTTCTTCCTGACGGGGATGCTGTTCCAGTCCAGTATCACTGTGGGCAGCATCTACATGCTCAACTACGTGCCGCCGGCCCACAAGGAAAACTACATGACGCTGGCCTATGCCAGCGACGGCATCATCGGCGGCGGCGCCACGTTCCTTGCCGGCTTCCTGCTGCAGTTCCTCGACGCCAACACGCCTACCATCATGGGCGTGACCATCGACAGCTACGAGGCACTGTTCACGCTGTGCGCCGTGGTCGTCGCCACCTCGGCGCTCGCCTTCGCGGCCCTCAAGGAAGACGGGGCGACGGGCGTGCGCGCCTTCTTCGCCAATTTCGGCAGCGGCAGCGCCATCCGCGCGCTGCTTGCCATTCCGCGCTATGGCGCGCTGACCTCCGAGGAGCGGCGGCAGGAACTGACCTATGGCTTCGGCGGCACCCGCAGTGCGCTGGTCAAGGAAGAGCTGATCGCCGCGCTCTCCGATCCGAGCTTCGATGTCCGGCATGAAGCCATCCAGTCGCTCGGCCGCCTGCCCCCCGGGCCAGCAGTGATCCGGGCGCTCGAGTCGATGCTGACCTATGACGGACTCGAGGAGCTACAATATGCGGCACTGACCTCGCTGGGCCGGCTCCGGGCCAAGGAGAGCAGCGGCAAGATCGCCAGCTTCCTCGACAGCCCGAGCGCCCTGCTCCGCGCCCGCGCCATCCGCTCGCTCGGCGAAATCCGCAACGAGACTTACCTGCCGCGCATCCGGCAGATGCTGCGTGACGATTCCGAGATCAATTGCCGGCTGGCCGCGGTGTCGGCGCTCGGCAAATATGGCGATACGCCGAGCGTTGGCGATCTCGTGGCGATCTATGCGCAGTTGGCCGCCGACGACACCAGCGCATCGGATGAGCCGCGCAGCAAGGTGGTGCTGCTGGCGCTGGCCAAGATCCTCGGGCTCGAGGAGGGCTTCTCGCGCGAGTGGCGGCTCGAGGAGCGCATCCTCGGGCAACGGCTACCGAGACTGATCGAGCGGTTGGCCTGGACGGTACGGCGCATGCCCGGCAAGCAATCGGCGGAACTCAGCGCGCTGATCAAGGGCTCGGCGCTTGGCGCCAGTACCGGCGAGACGCATGAGGCGTTCACGGCGATACAGGCGCTGGCGCCGCGGATCGAGACAGCCGGCCATGCCGATGCGGCGCTGGTCCTGCAACTACTGCAGGGCACGAGACAGATCGAAAAGCCGCATCGCGCGCTGCTCGTGCTGCTGGCCCTGTCGGTGCGCAAGGTGCTGCTGACGCGGCGCTAGACGGCGAGCCGCGCCCAGCGGACGTCGAGCGCCTTGGGTTCGCCGGCATAGTAGAAGACGAGCACCTCGCCATTGGGCAGCACTTCGGCGAAGGGCAGTCCGAAACTCCAGAGGTCCATGCTGGCGAGCATATCGCCGGTATCGGCGCTCGCCGCTTCGCCGGCGCCATGGGTGTAGATCACCACTTCACTGGCGGGATCGAACGGCGCGTCGATGGCCGGGGCGTAGCGGGCGCGGATCGATTTGGTGCCGAAGCGGTCGACCCAGGCGAGGACCATGCTGCCATCCTTGCGGATCGCCGGGCGCGCCGCCTGGTCGGACACGCCGATGGGTTCCGGCGAGGTCCAGCTCATACCGCCATCACTGCTGATACGGCGGTGGATATCGAGATAGGTGCTGGTCTGGCTGTCATAGGTCCAGGCGAAGGAGGCGACCCGCCCATCGGGGGCGACGGCGGCGCGCAGATCCCAGTTGAAGATACGGCCCGTCGAATCCTCGGCCACCGTGACCGGCGCCGACCAGCTCTGCCCGTCGTCGGACGAATGGAAATAGACGGCGCGCTGCTGCCATTTCGAGCGGTCAAGATAGGGCTTGTTGGTTTCGATGCTCATCGCGAGGCGGCCATCGCTGAGCTTGAGCAGCGGGCTGGTCAGGCTCGCAGGCCCGATCCAGTCGGGCATCGGAATGTGGCGCCAGTCGCTCCAGCTCGCGCCATTGTCGACGGAGTCGGCAACGAGGATCGACATCGGCAGGCAGCCTTCGGTCTCGGCATTGAACAGCGGCTGGCCGGGATAGGTGGTGCGGTCGATCCACATGGCGGCGGCGATCAGCCGGCCGGGGCGGAGTTCGGTCAGGTAACAGATCTTGAGCGAGCCGCCGACGCCGTCCAAATCGGGCGCGACGAACGGGTAGTCGGGACCGGTCCAGGTCGCGCCATTGTCGGTGGAGCGATAGAGTTCGATGCTATCGGCGGCAGAATCCTTGTCCGGGCCGGAACGCAGCGTCGCGATCAATGTGCCATCGGCGAGGCTCAGGGCCATCGGGAAGGTGAGATTGGCCCGGCCGGTGCCCGGTTCGGCGCGGCCCAGATAGCCCGACGCAACAATTCGCATGTCTATCCCCTAGAGCTTGACCGGCAAGCCGGAGCGCGACGACGCCCAGGCGCCCATCACCAGCGCGACGGCGGCGCGGCCGTCAGCGCCCGACACCGTGTCGGGCCGTCCATCGAGCACGTCGTCGACGAAAGCCTGCGTCTGGCCGAAGAACGCCGCCAGCCGCACCGGATCGAGCGGCCGGTTGATGTAGTCGATGGGCGGCTGCTCCCAGACGGTCTGCCACTCGCCGTCCCTCGCCATTTGCACCTTGCCATAGGCATCGACATCGATCGTGCCGGTCTCGCCGACGATGACGTAGCGGTGCTGCGAATTGGGCAGGCTCGGCGAGGGCATCTGGTAGCTCATCCAGTGCTGGGCGATGATGCCGCCCGCAAAGCGGATCTGGCTCATGGCGTTGAGGCCCGGATAGGGGACATCGCCGAAGGTGCGCACTGTGGCGAAGATGCTCTCCGCTTCAGCGCCAAGCACGAAGCGCATCAGATCGTAGAAATGGACGCCGGTATCGAGGAAGGCCCCGCCCTGCTCCGCTTCACCGGCCCATGGGCTCTGGTCGACGACATAATCGGTGAACAGCGAGCGGCCCTCGAACATGCGGACGCGGCCGATGGCGCCGCTGGCGACCAGATCGCGGGTGCGCGAGATGGCGCCGCGAAAGCGCTGCGTCTGGATCACTTCGAGCCGCACACCGGCCCGCGCGCAAGCCTCGATCATGGTCGTGCAATCGGCGACGCTGGTCGCCATCGGCTTTTCAACCAGCACATGCTTGCCGGCGGCCGCGGCGGCGACGACCTGCGTGCAGTGGTCCGCGTGGGGCGTCGCGATCAGTACGGCGTCGACATCGCTGCGGGCGAGCAGCGCGTCGAAGCTCGGCTCGAAAGCAGCGCCATAGTCGGCAGCGAGCGCCGGTGCGCGGCGTCCACCGGCGATGGCGACGAGACGCGTTCGCGTCACGTGTTTGGTGATGCACTCGGCATGGGTTCGCCCCATATAGCCAGAGCCGAGTATGGCAAGGCGCAGTTCGGCCATCGTCTCCCCCAGAACCTAGGCGTCAGTCTTGCTTGCGGCCGGGCCATCCCATCAGCAGGCGCACGTCCATTTCGGCTTCGCGCGCCTTCGCCTCATCCTTGAAGACACGCATGTGGCACTGCGGCTGGTCGCGGTCGATCACGTCATAGACGAGGTGGTAGCCGGTCTTGTCCATGATCGGCCCGATCCAGCCGGCACAATGGTCGCAATAGCGCTCCCAGCGCTCGGCATCATTGTCCTTGGCCTTGGTGAGGCTGGGGCAGAGATGCATCTTGATCTCGAACTTGTCCTCGTCATAGCCGAGGTCCAGCTCGCAATTCTCCTCGTCGCGGATCACACTCCAGTACTGCATCATGCCCTCGAACCCCTTCTCGCGAATGAGGTGGAGGATGTGGTTTTCCTGGTTCTTGCTGATCTCGAGAAAATAGTCGTCGATTTCTTTCTCGCCCAGACCTTCGAGGTATTTGAACACCTCGTTGTAGAAGCGGGTGAAGTGATCGGACGGGATCATGCGCGCCTCCTGATCACCTGACGGCAGGCGCCGGGACCGTCGATGATCGTGTCGATGCGGAACGGCGTGCCCTCCGCCAGGGCGTTATTGACGATGGTGGTCTGGTCGCAGAACTGCGCCGAGACGGCGCCATGGATTTTGTGCACGTGGTGCCAGGCGGAGCAGCGGCGGACGGTCAGCACGATCTCGTCGCTGCCGACAGCAATCTCGTAATCGGCGCCCTCGCGGGTGAAGAAATGTTGCCAGTGCCGGACCAGTTCATTGCTGTCGCCGGCGACGAGATGGCCGCGGAGGTCCTGGTAGACGTCGGTACCGACGCGGCGGAAGATCTCGTGCAGCACGTCGACGCCGTAGCGCCGGACGATGAAATCGATGGTCGTGTTCACCGCGCCATGGAAATCAAGATGGACGTTGCCGTCCTCCTCATACCGCAGTGGGGCGCGATCATCGCTCATGCGGGGCGCCTGTAGAGCGTCTTGCCACCGACGATGGTCTGCTCGACCGACAGATCGGCCGGGTCGAGCACGGCGAAATCGGCAAGCTTACCTGTTTCGATGCTGCCCATCTCGTTCTCGAGGCCCAGCACACGGGCAGGCACGAGGCTGGTCGCATGCGCGGCGCGGGTCAAGTCCGCCCCGACCATGCCGACATAGTTGCGCATCGCCTCATCGGAGGTGAGGGACGAGCCACAGAGGCCGCCATCGCGATCGACGACTGCCTTGCCCGGTGCGGAGGTGACCCAATAGCCGGGGTAGAACTCAAACTCCTGCGCCCGGGCGCTGCCCGCAAATTTGTTGGCGTCAGTTTCGAGGAACACGCGGCCCTCAGGCAGCTGCGCCAGGATTTTCATCAGCATCGGGTCGACGTGAATGCCATCGCAGATGAGGCCGAGGGCCAGGTCTCGCTCGGCCAGCAGCGCATCGGTCAGCGATACGATGTGGAGGCCCATTTGCCCCGGCGGCTCCGTCGGCATTACATTGTACATGTGGGTGACGGCGTCGATGCCCCAGCTCACATAGCGCGGCACATGCTCCGCCCGGGCCCGCGAATGGCCGAGATGGATGGACGCGCCCGCCTTCTTCAGGACGCCAATGAAGGCTTCGGCATTGGGCAGTTCCGGCGCCACGGTCACCGCTCGCAGCCGGCCATTGCTGGCCGCCAGCATGGCCTCGGCCAGCTCGACGCTGGGTGGAAGGATGTTCTGGACGTTGTGGGCGCCGGGCGAGGCAAAGCACGGTCCCTCGCTATGGACGCCGAGGGCGCGTGCGCCTGCTGCCTGCTCGATCTGGGCAGAAAGCCGTTCCAGCGTTGCTTCCAGCGTGCCGCGCGGCAGGCAGGAGATCGACGGCAGGAAGCCCGTCACGCCACGCGCCAGCAGCAATTGCGAACTGTGCGCTACCGCCCCGTCGGCGGTGTCGTTGTAAAGGTTAACGTCGAGTCCGTGTTGCAGCAGATCGAGCATGCCCGGAAAGACGAGCTTGCCCGCAACGTCGATGGACTGGAAGTCCTCGGAAGTGCTGGAATCCCGCTCGACTATGGCGGCGAACCGACCATCTTCGACCAGCAGGTCACGCGCTGCCTCCCCCTGGGGAGTGATCAGCGTGGCGTTCCGCCATCTCTGCTTCACTTGAAGAGCCTGTACCCTTATGGTATATTAATATGATAACCACTTAACATAGGACTTCAAGCGGAAAAATGGAGCGTGCCTGCGTTTGCATCAGCGGTTCAACGCATGGCATCGGGCGCGGTATCGCCGAGGCATTCGCGCGTTCGGGTGCGCGCCTCGTCATCAATTCGCACCTGCCCGACGACAGCGCGGCGCGCGAGCTTTCCGAGCTTACGGAATGCCATTTTGTCCAGGCCGACCTCTCGACCGTCGATGGGGCGCGGCATTTCGTTCGCGAGGCCCACGCCCGGCTCGGCCGGCTTGATACGCTGGTCAACAATGCCGGCAGCTTCCGCGATTCCGACTTTGCCGACCTCGATCAGAAGCGCTTCGACGATACGTTCAATCTCAATGTCCGCGGCTATTTGTTCGCCGCCCAGACATTTGCCGAACTGGTGCAGCCGGACCAGGCCGGCGCCAGCATCGTCTGCGTCGGCTCGACCAACTCGCTGGCGGCCGAAAAGAACAGCGTCGTATACGATGCGTCCAAGGGCGCCGTGCTGATGCTGATCCGCTCGCTGGCGGTCACCCTCGCCCCGCGCGGTATCCGGGTGAACGGCATCGGACCGGGAATCGTCCACACGCCGCTGACGGCCAGTGGCCTTTCGGCACCAGGGGTGGAGGAAGCACTGAAGTCTCAGATTCCGCTCGGCAGAATCGGCCAGCCTGTGGATATCGGGGGCGCCGCAGTATTTCTTGCCTCGCCCGGGGCAGGCTATATCACCGGCCAGATGCTATATATAGACGGCGGTATCCTCGCCAATCAGATGACATGGGAAGTCCGGACTTGAACATCGAGCTGTCGCCAAGGCACCTGCAATTGCGGGATACACTGTTTCGGCGCTGGAAGACTAATGGCGTCAAGATCGGTGACAAGATCGAGTCGCAAAACGAGATCGTGAAGTTCTGCGACTTCTCGCTGATTACTGTGATCAAGACACTCAAGGACCTCGAGTCCGAGGGCGTGATCCGCCGCCAGGTCGGCAAGGGCTCGTTCCTGATGAAGGCGCCGTGGACCG
This sequence comes from Hyphomicrobiales bacterium, assembly GCA_004144345.1. Lineage (GTDB taxonomy): Bacteria > Pseudomonadota > Alphaproteobacteria > Rhizobiales > Devosiaceae > Devosia_A. Next base: position 104,473 of record SEEL01000005.1, on the reverse strand, counting down.
AGGCGCATCACCGCATCGGCTTCTTTTACAACCGCGACATCGTCGGCGGCGGCATCTTCAACAACGACTTCTACACCAAGCTCGTGGTGGCCTTCGAAAAGGGCGTCGTGTCCGACGGTCACGAGTTCATCATGGGCAGCTTCACCAACAAATCGATGCCGATCCACCTGTGGGACGCACTCGACGTCGTGGTGCTGACCGGCATCACGCCGCAGACCAACACGGAGATACTGGCCGAGACATCGAGCCAGATCGCCATCATGGATCTGGTCCTCGACGGCCTTCCCTACCATGCCTATCGCATCAATTTCGAACCGGCGTTCCAGGCGATGTTCCGCAAGAACGAACCGTCGAAGCTCAAATATCTCTATCTGAACTCGGCCATCACCTCGAGCGAGCAGGCCGCGCGCCTCGCCGCCTTCAAGCGCGCCTGCGAGTCGTGCAGCACGGCCCAGAATTTGCGCGTCATCACGGTGAACCAGGAATCCGGCGACGCCGACAAGCTTGAATCCGTGCTCGCCTCGTTCAAGCCGGACGTCGTAGCCGGCTACATGCATTACAGCTGGATGCCGATGATCAATGGCACCGGCGCCAAGGTCTATCCCTATGCGCTGGACGGCAACAAATCGAGCTTCAACGTCAACTCGTCGGAGTGGATGCAGTACGTGCTCTCCGACCTTTATGCCAACCTTGAGGAGCGCCGGCCGGGCGCCAAAATCCTCAGCTTCCCCGCGACGTTCCGCCCCTAAGCGCGAAAGACCATGGCCCAGCTCAAGATCATCAATGACGGTGCGCGCTCGCACCTGCCCTTTTCGCCTGGCATCATCGCGGGTGACTTCATGTATGTGTCGGGGCAGGCCTCGGTAGACGCGGAGACGGGCGCCATCATCACCGACAGTTTCGAGGGCGAAGTGCGCCGCTCGATCGCCAATCTCAAGGCGATCCTCGAAGCGGCGGGCCTGAGCCTCGACCACGTCATCAATGTGAAGTCGTATGTGGCCGACGAGGCCGACCTCGCCCAGTACAACGCCATCTATCGCGACTATTTCACGGCCCCTGCCCCGACGCGCAGCACCATTGTCGGGGTGCTCGGCACCAAGCTCAAATTCGAGCTCGACTGCGTCGCCTTCGTGCCCAAGACCCGCCAGCAGGCGGACTGATCAGAAGAAGGTCAGCACGCCGTCGATGACGTCGTAAGCGTCATTGACGATGGGGATGAACCGCCATTTATCGAAGGCGGTGCACGGGTGCGAGATGCCCGAGGCGACAAGATCGCCCACTTGCCACGACGCCCCCTCGCCCAGCCGCACGAAGGCATGCTGGTCGTTGGTGGCAAACACCGTCGCCTGACCGACCGGCAGGAAGCCGACGCCCGGACGGTAGAGCTTGACCGGCACCGGCAGCCCGGCGTCGTAGGGAATGTCGCGCTTGCCCATGGCAAGGAACGCCAGCCCCGGTTCGGGCAGCGACTGCACATAAGCCCAGGCTTCGAGCGCCGGCATGAGATCGGCGGGGTGGTGGTCGTGCCGATGCGGGTCGGTCTTCGCCTCTTCCTGCGCCGCGTGATAGGCGCCTGAATCATGCGTCACATAGCAGCCTGAGCGCAGAAGGATGCGCACCGGCAGCTTGAGCTCGAGCGTCTTGAACGTCTCCGCCATGATGTCGAAGTAGCTCGACCCGCCGCCCGACAGGACAAACTCGTCGAGACCTGCATAAAGCGACGGCGGCAATGACCGTGCCACCTCGACGACGAAGCGCGCGAAGTCATTGATCGGGGACGTGCCCTTGTCGAGGCCCGGAACTGAGCCTTCGAAGGCCGCGACACCAGCGAAACGGAAGCAGGCGGGATCGGCAGCGGCGAGCGCCTCGGCCACCTGACTTGCGGCCTCGAGCGTACGCACGCCGGTGCGGCCGCCGAGGGCGCCGACTTCGAGCAACAGCTTGATCGGACGCGCGGGCCGGCCGAGATGGCGGGCGAGGTTGTCCAACTGCGCGACGGAGTCGACATAGCAGTAGAAGTCGAATTCTGGATCGGCGGCGAGGATCTGCGCGATGGCCTCGACATTGGCCTTGCCCAGGAGCTGGTTGGCCATGACGACGCGCTTGACGCCATAGGCATGCATTACCTGCACCTGGCTGGCGGTGGCCGCGGTGATGCCCCAGGCGCCGTGGCTCAATTGCTCGGCGAAAATCTGCGGGCTCATGGTCGTCTTGCCATGCGGCGCGAGCGACAGGCCACTCTCGGCGATGTAGTCGCCGAACACTGCTGCATTGTGGTCGAGCGCCGTGCGCTTCAGCACCATCAGCGGCAGCGGCAGGTCCTCGCGCAGCACGTTCCAGCGCTTGGCCGCGATGTCCTTGAGGGCGAAGGGCGTGCTGGCAGCCGGAATGCCCTTGGTGCGCCCGTCGAGAATGGTCGCGCGGATATCGTCGAGAGTCATGTCAGGCGGCCCCGAGCTGCTTGTCGAAAGCCTCCATCGACGCATCGGCATATTGCGCGAGCGCCACGACATCGGCGCCCACCGATAGCAGATTGTATCCCATGTCGGCATAGTCCCTGATCTGGTCGCGGCCGCAGACGGTCGCGGCGATCTTGCCATGCTTGCGGGCCATTTCGGCGATGCGCTGGCGCACCGCCTTGATGTCGGGATGCTGCAGCTGACCGGGGATGCCCAGCGCCAGGGAATAGTCGCCGGGACCGAAGAACAGACAGTCGACGCCGTCCATCTCGGCGATCGCCTCGAGGTGATCCATCGCCTCGGGATCCTCGATCTGGTAGAGCGCAAAACGCTCGCGATTGGCGGTTTCGAGATAGTCGGCGAGCCCGACGCGGGTGAACATCGCGTCATTGTTGCCGCCATCGAGGGCGCGCTTGCCAACCGGCGCGAACTTGGTCATGTCGCGGACTTTGCGGGCATCGTCGGCATTCATGATGTGCGGCACCATCAGCGCCGTGGCATCGGCCTCGAAGGCACGGATGTAGTCGCTGTAGCTGCCGCGGGCGACGCGGACGATGGTGTCGACATCGTACAGCTTGGCGGCGCGGATCTGGTGCTCGATGGATTCGATCGAGCCCGAGACATGCTCCTGGCAGGTCCACAGGGCGTCGGGCTGCGACGCGGCGAAGATCTCGGCGACCTTGGCGTCATTGGTGTTGAGCTTCAGAACCCGCGCCACCTTGCCCTCGCGGATCTTGCGCAGGACGCGGCTGCTGCGCATCTTGTAGGCGCTGAGGGACGCGGCATAGGGTTGCTTGTCGGACACGCTCGGTGCTCCTGTTCGAGTGCGCTATTTGGCGGTGTAGCCGCCATCCACCGCCAGGTTGGTCCCGGTGATGTAGAGCGACGCATCGGACGCGAGGAAGATGATGGCGCCCTTCATGTCGGTGGTGTTGGCCATGCGGCCCAACTGCGTGCGGTCGGAGTAGTTCTTGACGAAGGGCGCCGGCTGGCCGTTGTAAAAGCCGCCCGGCGACAGGCAGTTCACCCGCACCCCGTCGACGCCGAGGATGCTCGCGGCCCAGCGCGTGAAGCTGATCATGCCGCCCTTCTCGAAATGGTAGATCGGCGACGGGTTGGGCATCATGTCGGTGCCGACATAATTGCCGAGCTCGAGCCCGACCATGCCCATCATGGAGCCGATGTTGATGACCGAGCCATATTTGTTAGCACGCATCGTGGCGCCGAACAGTTCGGTGATCTTGAATAGCGCCGAGGCGTTGACGCGGAGGCTGGCGTCGAACTCATCGAGCTCGTGCTTCCAGCCATTGAGCGCGGAGCGCGTGACGGCATTGTTGACCAGCACGTCGCAGCGGCCGGCCCGCTCGATGACGGTCTTGTGCAGTTTCTCGATCGACTCGTCCTGGCTCAGATCGAGGTGCAGCGCGGTCACGTCATGGCCGCGCGCCCGCTCCTCCTCGGCTACGGCTTCGAGCTTGTCGAGGCTGCGGGCCGCGAGGAAGGTCTTCGCTCCGGCCTCGGCCAGTGCCTCGACGATCTGCCGGCCATAGAGGCCGGCGCCGCCGGTCACCAGCGCCACCCTGCCCTTGAGCGAGAAGCTTTCCAGCACATGCATCAGACCGTCTCCAGTTCGCTCATATAGATTTTGCGTCCGCCCTGCTCGCGGCTTTCGATGCCGGCGATGACGAGTTGCATCAGTTCGCGCGTTTCGGCCCAGGGCACGGGGGGCTCGCCGGTTCGCAGATAGCTGACGAAGCCGAGGAGCTGCGTCCTGAATGCGTGGTAGGTGTCGGCGAAACGCAACTGCAGATTGCCGGAGGTGCCGGCCAGCGTCACCATGCCGAAGCCGCCCAGCATGTCCTTGGTCACCTGGATCAGCAGATCGACATTGTCGCGGTGGCGAAGGTGGAGGATGTTGTTGGTATCGTCGCCAAGGTTCTGCACCGAGACGAAGCCAGGACCAGTGATCGGATAGACCGACTCGAGCGCGTGGATGCCGTAGGCCTCCCACGACTTGGCCATGGTCACGCCGATATGGCGCAACTGGCCGAGCGCATGGGTAGCGCGGTGATAGGGTACGTATTCCTTGGCGTAGCGCATGGCCGATGAGGAGAGGATCGGCTTGCCCTCGCTGACCCAGCGATCGAACGTCGCGAGGTCGGCGCGGTTGTCGCAGAGCGGCTTGTCGACGAAGACGGGGATGCCCGCCTCAATGAAAGGCCGGGCCCGCTCGACGTGCTCAAAGCCCTTGTCGGTGGCGACGAGCACGGCATCGACATGGCCGATCACATCCTCGGCGCGCCTCGCGACATTGGGCACGAGGGCGACGCGGGCGACATCCTCGGCGTCAGCCGGATTGTCGGTCCACACATGCGTGACCTTGGCGCCAGCGATGCCGAGCGTGCCGGCGGGCTGCTTGACGATGTAGTCCCGAATGCCGGGGTAAGGGCATTTGTCGAGCGCGGCGCGGTCATAGCCGCCATTGAAGATGATGCTCCACGAATAGGGATGGCCGTTGCCCTCGACCATGCCCAGCATGGCCAGCCGCAGTTCCTTGTTGCCCAATGGGAGAACGCTCATCGACATATCCTTACCAGGCGGTCCAGCCGCCATCGATGTTGAGGCACTGGCCGGTGACGTAGCTGGAGGCATCGCTCAGCAGGAACGCCGTCGGCCCCGCCAGTTCGTCGCGGCGGCCGATACGGCCGAGCATGGTCGAGCGCGCCAGATTGGTCATGAACTCGCTGGAGCCGTCCTGCGTCGCCTGATGCGGAAACGGTCCAGGGGCGACGGCGTTGACGCGGATGTTCTGCGGCCCGAAATGGCCGGCCATATAGCGCACCATCTGGATGATGCCGGCTTTGCCTGCTCCATACTCGATCGGGTTGGGCGCCATCGGCGGCGGATAGTTGGCGGGGTTTGGCGCGACGACGCCATACATCGAGGCGTACATCACCATGCTGCCGCCATCCGGCATGTGTCGCGCCGCCTCGCGGGCCAGAACGAACGTGCCGGTGAGGTTGAGCCGGTTGGCGCGGTCGAAATCCTCGACGGTCAGATCGTCGAAGCGTTTGCCAGTGGAACCGAAAGTGGCGTTGACGACGCCCCACAGCGTGCCGAAGCGATCGGCCGCGGTACGAACGCAATCGAGGATCGAGACTTCGTCGCCGAAGTCGAGCGGCAGGGCGAGCACGGCCGGCGCGCCCGCTGCCTTCGCCGATGCTGCGGCGGCGGCGAGCCGCTCGGCATTGATGTCGGCAAGCACGATGTTGGCGCCCTGCCCCGCCATCAGTTCGACGGCCGGCAGCGCGAGATAGCCGGCGCCGCCAGCGACGAGGATGGTGCGGCCGGCGAAATCGCTCATAGCGAGATGATCCGCTTTTCTGTCCACGACTGCTTGGCGGCTAACGCGACGCGGAGATTGTCGCGCGCCTCGTCGAGCGTGGCCAGCCAGCACGGCTTGCCCTCGATCGCATCGAGCATGGCGTCGGCCTGCAGCTTGAAGCGGGCCTGGTGCGCCTCGGTCGGCACAAGACCGTCCATGTAGTTGCGCTGTTCCTTCCACTGGCCGCTGTCGTCATCGGCGAATTTCAGCGTCGAGTGCTCGATCATCAGATTGCCGGCATCGCCGATGAACTCGAAGGTCGAGATGTTGGGTTTCTGGAACTGATTGATGGTTACGTTGGCCATCGCGCCGCTGTCGAAGCGGATATTGACGAGGCAGGTATCCTCGACCTTGGTGCCCTCGAGCACCAGCCGGTCGAACATGCACGATACGTCGGTCGGCTTGCCCATGATCCAGATCAGCATGTCGAACAGATGGCTCGCCGCATCGAGGATGGCGCCGCCACCCATTTCGGGCCGGGCATAATAGGTGCGCTGGAAGTCCGGCCGGTATTTCGGGAATTCCTGCGAGGAATTGAGATAGGCGAGCCGCAACCGCCCGATCTTGCCGCCGACGATTTTCTCCCGCAGCGCCACGACTTCCTCGGCGACGCGCCGCACATAGCCGACGCGCGCCTCGACGCCCGCCGCCTGCACTTCCATGAGCGCCAGATCGACTTCGTCCATGGTGACGCTGAGCGGCTTCTCCACCATGAAGGCGAGCCGCGCGGCGGCGCATTTGCGCATTAGCTGCACATGATAATTGGCCGGAGCGCAGATCACCGCGAGATCGAAACTCGACAGATCCGCTTCGGCGATATCGGTATAGGCTTCGGTGATGCCAAACAGATCGGCGGCTTCCTTGCGCCGTCCTGCATCGGGCTCGACGATGGCCAGTTCCGCCCGGCCGGTAAGGCTGTAGCCCTTGAGATGGCGGCGGCCGATGCCCCCGCTGCCGACGATGAGAACCCGCTTCAACGACCCGCCCCTCGTCCGCGGATACCGACTGGAACGCCGATTGACTCCGCAAGTGACTATGTTGTTATGTTAACGGCATATCTAAGCCTGTCAATCGCAAGGCTACGCCAAAATGACAGTGAAGCCGAAGGTTCTTGTCACCGGCGCGAGCGGCCTGATCGGGCAGCTCGTGATCAACCGCCTCGGCGATCGCTACGACTTCAGCGGCCTGAGCCGGCGCCCCCTCGACGGCATCCCCTACACCCAAGCCAGCGTGACCGACGCCGTGGCCGTTCGCGCTGCCTGCACCGGCATGGACATGGTCCTGCATCTGGCTGCCGAGACGCAGGACTATGATGATTGGGACAAGGTCGTCGACACGACAATGGGTGGCACGCTCAATGTGTTCCGCGCGGCGCAGGAGGCGGGCGTCAAGCGCGTCGTCTTCGCCAGTGCTGGTAGCACCATGCTCGGCTATCAGTTCGATCCGGCCTCGGTCTATGCGCAACTGGCAGACAACAAGCTGCAGCGTATGCCTGACGATGCGCATATGGTGCTGCACACCGACCCGGCCCGGCCGGCCGATTTCTACAGTGTTGGCAAACTGTTCGGCGAGCATACGGGGCGGCTGTTCGCCGACAGATACGGCATGTCGGTGCTGGTGATCCGCGTCGGCGCCGTGCTGCCCGACGACAGGCCGACGATTGCACGCGAGCTGCCGGGCTATCTATCGCACCGCGATCTCGTCTCGATCATCGACAAGACGCTGAGCGCGCCGGAAAGCCTCCGCTACGACATCTTCCATGCCGTATCGGACAATGCCCGGCGCTGGCGCGACATCGACCATTCGCGCAAACTGCTGGGCTGGGAGCCGCTCGATTCCTCGGACGCGTTCGATCCAGAAACGCTCGGCTAGAGCGACAGCCGGAACGCCTTGATGATGTATTGGTGGGCTTCGACGGCCCAGCAATAGGCGAGCAGCTCGGTTTCGTTGAGACGGAGCAGGGACGGCTGGCCGAATTTCAGATCGCCGAACTGCTGCTTCATGTCGGCGGTCGTACTGCCCATCGCGCCATCGGCGAACAGTTCGAGTTCGTCGCGGATGTCGAACCGATCGCCTGTCACATCGACGCGCCGGACGAAAAGCCCGGCATCCTTGTCGCGCTGGGCGTGGATCGTCAGCAGTGTCTCGCCCTCGAGATGGATAAGGCTGGATGACTGGCCGGGCACGCCGGTGTCGATCGCCGGGCCAAAAGTCTCGCCGCCATCGGCGGAGAAGGCGATGTGGTTGTTGAGATTGACACCCCTGGTGTGATCGTAGGCCCACCAAAGTACGGCCACCCTGCCCTCGCCCCATGCCACCAGCCGGCATTCCCAGGCATGGATGTCCTCGCCGGGGGCGCGGAAGAATTCGGACAGCTTGAACCAGCGGCGGCCGCCGTCGTCGCTGGCGACGATCCAGCCGCTATGTCCTGATGGTTGCAGGTGAAATGGCGATGTGGCAGCGATGATGCGGCCGCTCGGCAACTGCGTTGCCGGACCGGACATCTCGAGCGGTGGCTCGCCGTCCAGCCGGATCGGCTGCGGCACCGACCAGCTCTCCCCGCCATCGCCCGACACGGCCATCTTGGGCACGAGCCTGGGCAGCGCCAGGGTCACCGGATCGACGATCGGCTGCAACGGATCGGGCCGCTCGAACACATAGCCGGTGGCGAGCAGCCGGCCGTCGCGCAAAAGGATCGGCTTGAAGCTCTCCTGCTCCTCAGGCACCGCCTCGCGGCTATTCAGCCGTCGCGGCTCGGACCAGCTATGACCGTCATCCTCGCTGGTGCTGACAAAACTGCGCATGTCGGCGGCATCGAACGCCTGCCCGATGGAGAACAAGGCCAGCAACCGGCCATCGGCGAGCCGGATCACACCCGGGAACAATGCCTGGCGGCTGACCAGCAGCGGCGCCGGATTGGCAAACAGCGAGAACGATGACAGGCGCTTCACTAGAATACCCTCCCAATGGCGCATTGGACGCCCGGACATCCCCGCTTGACACATATTCAAGCATGTTATTATGTTAATCGTATATCTGATCTGTCAATGAGCGGGGGAGCGACGTGACGGCAACCAGACCTAAGGTGTTGATCACCGGAGCCAGCGGCCTGATCGGCGGGCTCGTGATCCGCGACCTCTCCGACAAATACGAATTCAGCGGCTTCAGCCGCCGGCCCGTGGCGGGCATCCCGCACACGCAAGCCGACATCACCGATATCGATGCGCTGCGCCGTGCCGCCAAAGGCATGGACATGGTGCTGCATCTGGCGGCCGAAACGCAGGACTATGACGATTGGGACCGCGTGATGGACATCACCATTGGCGGGACGATCGCGATGTATCGCGCCGCGCAGGAAGCCGGCGTCAAACGCGTCGTGTTCATGAGCACCGGCAGCACGATGTGCGGCTATGAGTGGTTCGAGGGCTCGCCCTACGGCGCCCTCGCCGCCAATGAGTATGACCGCCTGCCGGCGGGCGCCAAGATGCTCAACTATCTCGACCCACCGCGCCCCGACAGTTTCTATGGCGTCGGCAAGCTGTTTGGCGAGAACACCGGGCGGCTGTTCTCCGACAAATACGGCATGTCGGTATTGTGTATTCGCCTCGGCGCGGTTCTCGCTAGCGACAAGCCGGAAATGGTGCGACACTTCCCTGGCTACCTCGCCCAAGCGGACGCGGTGCAGATGGTCGACAAGTGCCTTGGGGCACCCGACAGTATTCGCTTCGATATCTTCGACGCGATATCGGAGAACTCGCGCCGCTGGCGCGATACGAGCCATGCCAAGGAGCTGCTCGGCTGGAAGCCGACCGGTTCCGCGGACAATTATGATCCGAAGACCCTCGCCGTCTAGCGCGAGGAAGGCATCGCTAAACCGACCTGCCGGAGCGGCCGCGAGCCGCTTCCGGTAGAACGGCGTTCGTCACATCACAGCACGACAAAAAGTCCTTGCATTGCAGGGCTTTCAGCCTGTGGAATTACCTTACACTGCACGCTTGACACCCCCCACTAGTAATGTTGTCATGTTAACGACATAGCTGACTGAAAGGGACGAGGATTTGGACGCTAAGGTCGACATCGCCGCTCTGGTGCAGGAATGCCGCGCGCGTCTCAACTCCGCTGCCATTGCGGATTCGCTCGACAGCTTCGGCTATCACAAGCAGGTGCTGGCGCCCGGCATCAAGGCCGTCGATCCCAGCGTCGTGCTCTGCGGCCTCGCCCGCGTCGGCATCTACATGCCGCTCTATCACGACGATGAAGACACCAAGGTCTATGAGCACGAGATCGCGCTAGTCGACAGCCTGAAGCGCGACGAGGTCGTGGTGCTGTGCTGCCACGGCATCCTGCGCACCTCGCCCTGGGGTGAATTGCTCTCCGAGCGCTCGCGCTATCTGGGCGCCGCCGGTTGCCTCACCGATGGCAGCGTGCGCGACACGAGCCGGATCCGCGAGATGAAGTTCCCGGTCTATTCCGGTGGCACCAATCCGATGGACACCAAGTACCGCGGCAAGCTGATGCTCTACGATGTGCCCGGCGAGCTGTGCGGGGTGCACGTCGAGAGCGGCGACCTCGTCTTCGGCGACGTCGACGGCACGGTGATCGTGCCGCAGACGATCATGCACGAAGCGCTGGGCAAGGCGCTGGAGAAGGTCGCGGCGGAAAACGTCGTGCGCGACGAGATCCGCGCCGGACATAGTCTCGTCGACATCTTCGATCGACACGGAATTCTGTGACATGGCTGGCCATCGAGGGATAGCGGGAGTTCTATCCTTCGGGGACACACCATCGCAGTGGAGAGGACTGAAAGCACAACGGGGATTCAAGACAAAAGGCTTCAGGTCCGTATCGGCAGTAGCAAACCCAGGAGAGACGTGAATGAAGATTTTGACGGCCGCTGCAGTGGCACTTCTTCTGCAGACCGGCATCAGCACAGTGGCGCAAGCCCAGGCGCTCAACAACAACCCGCTTTCGGACATTCGTGTCCGCCAAGCCATTGCCCACGCCATCGACCGCAACCTGATCGTTGAATCTGTTTTCGGCGGCTATGCGGTGCCCGCGATCGGCATGCTCCCCAACGGACCGTTCAAAAGTCCGAACCTGAATGCCTATGAGTACGATCCGGACAAGGCGCGGGCCCTGCTTGCGGAAGCCGGCTGGAAGAACGGCGACAGCCTTGAGTTCGTTTACTACTACGACGACCAGATCACCGCAGATCTGATGTCCGTGATCCAGGCCCAGCTCGGCGATGTCGGCATCAACATGACCTACAATCTGATCGTGGGCGACGTCGCCAAGACGCTCAATTCGATCCCCGCGGATCCCAAGGGCAAGTCCGTGGTGAACTGGGATATGGCCTACGGCGCCCGCGCGGCCATGGTCATGCAGGAGTATTTCAACGACTACGCAACCGGCAAGGCGAGCGCCGACGGCTTCCCCGGCTCGCCGGAACTGGACGCCCTGATCCTCGAGTCGAACACGGCGACCGATCCGGAAGTCGCCAAGGCGACGTTGATGAAGATCGACGAGTACATCAACGCCAACATGCTGACGCTGCCGCTCTACTACCAGCAGCTCATGTCCGTTGAGAGCGACCGGCTCAACCGCAACGGTGGGCCCTATGGCAACGACCAGTTCAACTACGACTGGGACGTCCATGCCTGGACCGTCACGCCCGACGCCAATGGCAAGCACATCCTCTACACCAACGGCGCACCGTTCGACTATTTTGAGAACCCGTGGGTGAACCTGGGCCTGTGGGCCGGCAACAAGTTCATCTGGGCGCATATGCTCGGAGCGAAGCCCTTCCTCGATGGCATCACCAGCGGTGACATCGCGGAGGCCTACGAGATGAGCGAAGACGGCAAGACGCTCACCTTCACCCTGCGTGAGGGCATGAAGTGGCACGACGGCGAACCGATCACCGTCGACGACGTCACCTTCTCTCTCGCGTATGCGCTCAAGACCCCGAACCTGCACGGTATCGTGGCCAGCGTGCTCAACGGCATGGAAGGCGCCGCCGATTACGTCTCGGGTGCGGCAACCAGCGTCTCGGGCATCAGCTCGGAAGGCAACAAGATCACCCTCAAGTTCACGGCTCCGAACGCGAACACCCTGATTGCCTTCACCCAGTGGGGTCCGTTCCCCAAGAAGTACTTCGAGAACGTCGATCCGACCCTCGTCCAGCAGTCCGAGTTCTGGCAGAAGCCGGTCGGCTCGGGTCCGTTCAAGGTCGAGGAAGCCAAGTTCGGTGACTTCTCCTCCTTCGTGCCGTTCGACGACTATTATGAAGGCAAGCCGAAGATCGACCAGATCATCGCCTGGGCGAGCGCCGACGGCGACGTCAACATGGTCAAGAACGCTGCCGCCAACCGCATCGACTTCGCGGTGACCAAGGTGGTCAGCGATATCGAGGCCATCAAGGCGCTGCCGCACATGCGCATGACGCCGCTCGATATCCCCTACACCCGCATGCTCTGGTTCCAGATGTACGACCAGTAAGGAGTTTTCTCCTTCGGGCGCCGCGGCCGCGGTTGCGGCGCCCTTCTCCCATCGCCGAGTGTCGGGACAACTGCATGCTGACCTATATTATCCGACGTCTCCTGATCATCGTACCCATGGCGATCGGCATCAGTTTCCTCATTTTCCTCGCCCTCGACCTGTCCCCAGGCGACGCCGTCACTCGAATGCTCAACCCGATGCAGTCGGTTGATCCGGACCGCATCGAAGAACTCCGGCGGGCTCTCGGCCTCGATGCTCCGATGATCGTCCGCTACTGGATCTGGCTCAGCAATGTCCTGCAGGGCAATTTTGGGCGCACGCTGACCGGCGGCGTACCCATCACGCGCACCCTGCTCGAGAGGCTTCCCGCCACGCTTGAGCTCTCGGCCGTGGCCTTGCTGCTCTCGAGCATCTTCGGCGCCATCCTCGGCACCATCAGCGCCCTCAAGCGCGGCACCGCGACCGACAACGCGTTGACTGTCGCGGGCATGATCGGCGTGTCGATCCCCGAATTCTTCTTCGGCCTCGTCGCCATCGTTATCTTCGCGCTCAACCTGCAATGGTTGCCCGTGGGCGGGCGACTGCTTCCCAGCTACACGAGTTACTGGGATCACATTCCAAACCTGCTCATGCCGGCGCTGGTGCTGTCGATCATGATGACGGCCGGTGTAATGCGCTATGCCCGCTCGGCGATGCTTGATGCCCTCAGCCGTGAGTTCATCAAGACCGCCCGTTCCAAGGGCCTGCCCGAGTGGCGAGTGAACCTGCTCCACGGCTTCCGCGTGGCCCTCACCCCGGTCATCGTGCTTATCGGCTTCCGCCTGCCCATGCTCATCGGTGGCTCGGTCATCATCGAGCAGGTGTTCCAGTGGCCCGGCATTGGCCAGTGGTTCGTCATGGCCGTACGTGCAAAAGATCTTCCCGTCGTGATGACTGTCGCTCTGCTTACTGTCGTGCTCGTTCTCGTCGTGAGCCTGGTGATCGACATATTGACCGCGATTATCGATCCGCGCGTCCGGCTGGGTGGAGAATAGTCATGGCGCTCGTGGATATCGTCAGCCGCCGCAGCCGCCTGGATCGTCAGTTCGACGAACTGCGCCGTCGCGAGGAGGCCGGCCAGCTCAAGCACGTAACCGGCAGCCGCTTCGTGCGGAAATTCATTAACAACCGGCTCGCGGTGATCGGCCTCGTTGTCTTCACCATCATCCTCCTGGCCTCGATCTTCGCCCCTCTCCTCACCCCTTGGGACCCGACGAAGATCAATCTGCGCGCCATCAACCAGCCGCCCTCATGGGAACATTGGTTCGGCACCGACAAGACCGGCCGCGACGTGTTTGCGCGCGTTCTCTATGGCGGCCGCATCTCGATCCTTGTCGGCCTCGGCAGCGCCCTAGTGTCAGCCCTCATTGGCGTGATCATCGGCTGCTATGCCGGCTATGTCGGCGGCTGGGTCGATACCGTCGCCATGCGCGTCTCGGAAGCCATCATGGCCTTCCCCGAGCTCATTCTGGTGCTGGTGCTGGTCTCGATCCTCGGGCAGTCGCTGTTCAACATCATGGCGATCTTCATCCTGGGCGGCTGGTGCGGCATCTATCGTCTCGTGCGCGCTCAGATGCTGTCCCTGCGCGAAGAGGAATATGTGCAGGCGCTGCGCAGCTTTGGCCTCAACCGGGGACTGATCAGCTTCAAGCATATGCTGCCCAACGCGCTGGGCCCGGTGATGGTCAACATCACGCTGTCGACCGCTGCCTTCATCCTCCAGGAAGCCGGCCTCAGCTTCCTCGGCCTTGGCGTGCCGCTGAACATCCCCACCTGGGGCAACATCCTCAACGTTGCCCAGGACCTGACGGTGCTTCAGAATAGCTGGTGGCTGTGGCTGCCGGTGGGCATCTTCATATCGCTGTTCGTGCTCAGCGTGAATTTCATCGGCGACGGCTTGCGCGACGCCTCCGACCCGACCCAGCAGGGCTGACCCATGTCCGACGTCGCTCTCAGCGTCCGCAACCTCAAGACCTTCTTCTACACCAACCAGCGCTGCAACAAGGCAGTGAACGGCGTTTCCTTCGACATCAAGAAAGGCAAGACGCTGTGCGTGGTGGGCGAGAGCGGCTGCGGCAAGTCGGTGACGGCCGCCGCCATCATGCAATTGCTGCCGCGGCTGTCGCGCATCGAGGAAGGCTCGATCACCTATCACAGCGAGCGCGGCGACATTCACATCGAGAAGCTCGAGCGTAACGGCAAGCCGATGCGCTCGATCCGCGGCGCCGAGATCAGCATGATCTTCCAGGACCCGATGACGGCGCTCAATCCGGTCTTCACCATTGGCTTTCAGATCGCCGAGAATTTGCGGTACCACACGAAACTGCGCGGCCATCTGCTGGCGGCGAAGGTTGTGGATCTGCTGCGCACCATGGGCATTCCCCTGCCCGAGCGCCGCATCAACGAATATCCGCACCAGTTCTCGGGCGGCATGCGGCAGCGCGCCATGATCGCCATGGCGATGGCCTGCAACCCGAAAATCCTGATCGCTGACGAGCCGACCACGGCGCTCGACGTCACCATCCAGGCGCAGATCTTCGAACTGATGACGGTGCTGAAGCAGGAGCACGGCACGGCCATCATGCTCATCACCCATGACATGGGCGTGGTGGCCGAACTCGCCGACGACGTGGCCGTCATGTACATGGGCAACATCGTCGAAGCCGGTACCGTCGAAGACGTGCTGCGCCGGCCGGTCCATCCGTACACGCGCGCGCTGCTCGCCTCGATGCCGGTGCTCGGCCGCGGCAGGGGCCAGAACATCGAGGCCATTCCCGGCTCGACCCCCGATCCTTTCGACCGCCCCAAGGGCTGCCAGTTCGCGCCGCGCTGCCCCTACAAGATCGACGCCTGCGAGCAGATGCCCGCCGAGACCCACACGACCCCGACCCATCGTGTGATGTGCTGGCGCTACGAGGAGTTTGCCGCCAATGCCACATGAAGCCGAAATCATCCTGAAGCTGCGCGGCGTCAAAACCTACTTCCCGGTCAAGTCCGGTGTGCTGCGGCAGACCGTCGGGCATGTGAAGGCCGTCGATGGCATCGATCTTGATGTCTATCGCGGCGAAGTCCTCGGCCTCGTCGGCGAGAGCGGCTGTGGCAAGACCACGCTGGGCAAGACCATCATGCAGCTGGTGAAAGCCAGCGAGGGCACGATCTCCTATTCATCGCCGACCGAGGAGGCCGAGCTCACCGGCCTGTCGGCGAAAGAGCTCGATCCCTATCGCCGCAAATTGCAGATCGTGTTCCAGGATCCGCATTCCTCGCTGAACCCGGCCTTCACGATCTTCGGGTCGCTCGAAGATCCGCTGAAGAAGTATGGCGTGAGGACGCGCGAGGCGCGGCGCAAGATCATCGGCGACCTGCTCGAGGCCGTGAATCTCCGCCGCGAATACATGGACCGCTATCCGCACGAGTTTTCGGGCGGTCAGCGCCAGCGCATCGGCATTGCGCGCGCCTTGTCCATCGGCCCCGAACTCATCGTTTGCGACGAGGCCGTAAGCGCGCTCGACGTTTCGATCCAGGCGCAGGTGCTGCAGCTCCTGATGAAGCTGAAGCGGGAGAAGAACCTCACCTACATCTTCATCACCCACAACCTCAGCGTTACCGAGTACCTCTGCGACCGCATCGCGGTGATGTATCTTGGGCGCATCGTCGAGCTGTGCCGCTCCGAAGATCTCTACGCCCGTCGCCTGCACCCCTACACCCAGGCCCTGCTCTCGGCCATTCCGGTAGCCGATCTCGACAGGCGGTCGAAACGCGTCGTCCTCGAAGGAGACGTGCCGAGCCCGGTCAACCCGCCGTCGGGCTGCCCGTTCCATCCACGCTGCCATCTGCGGCAGGACATCTGCAAGACCGTCACGCCGCCGCTGAAGCGGTATTCCATCGACGGGCGTAACGACCACTACGCCGCCTGCCACCTCATCGACGCACCCGAAGCCGCAGCCGCCGCATAACGCAGGCCGCATTCTCCAACGGAGCCAAAATGCCGAAGTTCACGTCCTTCTCGGGTGTCTACCCCGCGATGGTCACGCCTTTTGACGAGAATGAACAGCTCGACGAAAAGCGCCTGCGCGCGCTCATCAATTTCCTGATCGAGCGCAAGCTCGAGGGGCTCTACATCACCGGCTCGACCGGGGAGTCCTTCCTGATGACGTCCGACGAGCGCAAGCGCGTCGTCGAAATCACCGTCGACGAAGTGAAGGGCCGCATTCCGATCATTGCCCATATCGGCGCCATCGGCACGCATACGTCGATCGATCTCGCCAAGCACGCCGAGAAGGCCGGCGTCGACGCCATCTCATCGGTCCCGCCCTTCTACTGGGGGTTCTCGGGCGATCAGATCCACGGCTACTACGCCGATATCACCGCCTCCACCTCGCTCCCCATGCTGGCCTACAACGTGCCGATGGCAGCGCTCGGCTTCGACATCATCAAGCGCCTCGCGAGCATCGATGGGATGATCGGCGTCAAATACACGGCGACCACACATCACGAGATCATCCGCATCAAGGAAGAGATCGGCAAAGATTTCGTCGTCTTCTCGGGCGCCGACGAGATGGCAATGTCCGGCCTCTCCTTCGGCGCCGATGGCGTCATCGGTTCGTTCTACAATTCGATGCCGGAAATCTGGCTGGCGCTGCGCGACGCCGTGGCCCGCGGCGACATGCACGAGGCCAAGCGCCTGCAGGAGATCGGCAATGCCGTGATCTTCTTCTCGCTGCCGCGTGGCGGCGTGTCCTGCATCAAGCGCGCCATGGCCTGGCAGGGCTGCGACCCCGGCTATGTCCGCCGGCCGCTCGGCAGCTACATCGACCAGGCGGCCGAGGACAAGCTCAGGGCCGAGTTCCGGCAACTGCGCGATGAGCGCAAGCTCACCGGCGTCGCCTTCCTCGACGCGCTCTGATCGGGTCCGGACGATGGCACAGGGGCTCCGCAACGTCCTGACGCTGAACTCGGATCGCTCGGTCCGTAGCGGCAGCACGACCGATCTGGTCGACGCCATCAGGCGCGGCGCCGACCTTCGCATCGGCACTGCCTTCCGGCACAATGAGCACATCGACACCTCCTCGCCCAGCAATGAGCTGATCGAGGAGGTGGCGGAGTTCCGCCAGACGCTGCTCCTCGACGACAGCTGGGCCGCGGGGATCATGACGTTGCGCATGCCGGTTGATCTGCCGGAGGGGTTTGGCCCGCGGCCGTCGATGTCGTTCTTCCTCTACAACCAGGACGGCACACAGGCGATCGCGCGGCCCTATCTCGACGGACAGGTGCCGACCGGGTCGCTTGGCCCCTCGCCGCTCGACGACACGAGCGACATGCCGAAATACCACCAGTATGATTCCTTTGACGCCGGCACCAACGCGCCGTCGCACAATTTCGTCTACGATTTCGACAGCTACCGCTTCCTCGTCAACGATCGCTGGCAGGAAGTCTTGGCGCATGACTATGAGGGACGACCGAAATCCGGCTCGATCGAGGCGCTGACCGAAGCGTTCCTGCGCGGCTCGCCGGTGAAAGTCGCGATCAGCAAGTTCTGCGTCGGGCTGCTGGCGCCGGGCGAGAGCGGGCCCGAGCATGAAGCCTTCATCCATTGCGGCTCGGCCTATTACTACACCGACCGCAAGCTGTTCATCACCGGCACGCACCCGGCGGTTCGTGTCAAGCCGGCCATCCCGCTCCGCTACGGCACGAAGGGGTGGGACTTCTCCTGGCTGGTGGCGCGGACCGATGGCCAGGTGGAGCGCTGGCGCTGCGATCCCTATACGCTGCAGTTCGATCGCAGTACGCATCGCTACGACATGCGCTGGTTCGTTCTGAGGGACTAAGATGCGGCTCAAGCAGTATCTGACGGTAGATGACTTCAAACGCGTCGCCGAGAAGCGGGTGCCGCGCATGTTCTTCCAGTACGCGGATTCCGGCGCCTACACCGAAGGCACCTATCGCGCCAACAGCGATGACTTCGCGCAGATCCGGCTGCACCAGCGGATCGGCGTCGACATCACCAGACGCAGCCTCGAAACGACGATCCTCGGGCGCAAGGTGACGATGCCGCTCGGCCTCGCGCCCACTGGCGCCGCCGGCATGCAGAGTGCCGATGGCGAGATAAAGGCGGCCCGCGCTGCCGAGACATTCGGCGTGCCGTTCACGCTCTCCACCGTCAGCATCTGCTCGATGGAGGATATCGCTGCCGCGACCAAGGCGCCGTTCTGGTTCCAGCTCTATGTCCGCAAGGATCGCGAGTTTACCGGCCGGCTGATCGACCGTGCCAAGGCAGCCGGCTGCGCGGCGCTGGTCGTCACCATGGATTGCCAGCATTACGGCCAGCGGCACAAGGACGTGCGCAACGGCCTCACCGTGCCGCTCAAATTCACGCCGCGCTTCATTGCCGAACTGGCGATCAAACCGCGCTGGTCGCTGGCCATGCTGCGCACGACGCGGCGGACTTTTGGCAATTTCGCTGGTCACGTGCCGGGCGCCTCGAGCGCTGCAGCGCTCGCCGAATGGATGGGCCAGCAGGACGATCTCACGCTCAACTGGAGCGATCTGCGCTGGATCAAGCAGCGCTTCGGTGGCCCGCTGGTGGTCAAGGGCGTGCTCCATCCAGACGATGCACGCGAGGCGGTGGCGCACGGCGCCGACGCGATCATCGTTTCCAACCACGGTGGGCGTCAGCTCGACGGCGCGCCCTCGACTATCCGCGTGCTGCCGCGCATCGTCGACGCCGTCGGTGGGCGCTGTGAGATCTATCTCGATAGCGGCGTGCGCTCCGGCCAGGACATGATCAAGGCCGTGGCCCTTGGCGCCCGCGCCGTGTTCATCGGCCGGCCGTTCCTCTACGCGCTGGGCGCCGCCGGCGAGGCGGGCGTGTCCCGGTTGTTCGAAATCCTGCGCGCCGAAGCCGACAGCGCGCTGGGGCTGATGGGCGTCAATGACATCACGACGCTGGGCGCGGCGCATATCGAATCCAACGATCTCGTGACGCCCCGTGGACACTGACAACGCCACTATCGGCGCCGGGACGATCGTCGAACCCGGTGTGGTCGTCGGCTTCCGCTATCATCCCGACTGCGCCCCGGCCCGCATCGGCGCCAATGGGATATTGCGGCATGGCACGCTGATCTATGGCGATGTCACCATCGGCGATTATTTCCAGAGCGGCCACAACACGGTCATCCGCGCCAAGGTGCGGATGGGCGACTATTGCACGGTCACCAACCAGTCGACGCTCGAAGGGCTGATCCGTTTCGGCGACGGCGTCCGCGTCATGTCCCATGTCTACATCCCGTCGCGCACCTGGCTGGGCGACCGCGTCTTTGTTGGACCAGGCACCGCGTTCCTCAACGAGCGGATCCCGGGCCGCGTCGATCATGGGCCGACACCACGCGGCGCGACCGTGGAAGACGACGTGATGATTGGCGGTGGCTGCACGATCCTGCCCGGCATCACCATCGGCGCCCGCAGCTTCATTGCCGCCGGTACGCTGGTGACCAAGGACATCCCGGCCGGCAGCTTCGTGAAGGGGCACCCCGGTCGCGCCGAACCGCTGCCGCCTGAGCTCGACCGCGAGAACAGCCCGCATCTGTGGGAGCAGCAGCACGACCTCTGGCACCCGGAGGCGAACCATCCGGGCGCCCTCGACTGGCCGGCGGACTGGCCCGAACGCTACTGAGGCAGCGGCACCGGGATCGAGTCCACCAGCGCCCGCGCTGTGTCGTAGAACAGTGCCTGCCGATGCGCGGCGGTCAGGCCGATCTGCCGGCCGCCCCGCTTCATCGCCCGCAACTGCTCATAGCGGATGAATGTCATCCGCGGATCGCAATGGGCAAGGCTCATGGAGTGATTGGTCGGTGACAGGGCGGTCCAGGCCCTGCCGAAGGTGATGTACTTGCCGCGCATCGGCCCGATCATGTCGTCGGAGCCATACATCACGCGATCGACGCCGACGCCGGTGTAGAGCGCATCGAGCGCATCGGAGTCGCAGACGGTCGAGGTGTCGTACCAGACATTGGGCAGCCCGCGGAGCTTGGCCGCCGACGCCTCGATGGCCCAGGCCGAATAGCTGCGGGCGCAATGCGCGAGTATCCATTTGGCGTTGGGATATTTGTCGCTGAGCCGAAGCATGTCCTCGACATTGGCCGGGTCGGCGATGGCGTCGCGCTTGCTCAGATGCATCATGATGGCGAGGCCGAGCTTGTCGGCCACGGCGATCTGGTGCTCCGGCATGAAGTCGGTCAGCCGGCCATCGACGGGGTCATCGGCGTACCAGCGATAGGGTTTGAAGCCGATATGGCCGTGACGGCGTGCGGCGGCCTCGACCTGAGCGGCATTCATGCCGGGATTGACCAGCATCAGCGAGCGGCTCTTGCCGGCGCCCTTTGACGTCTCCTGCGCGACATAGCTGTTCGAGCCGTCGAAGTCGCAGGGGTTGGGAAAAGGGAAGGGAAACGACAGCCGCTCGATCTCGCGGTCCGGCATCAACGCCGCATCGACCTCGTCGGCGATCTCCCAAGTGACCTCTGGAAACATCGCGCCAATGCCATTAGCGAACGGGCCGGTGGCCTTGCTCGGATCGAGGTCGAAGGCCCAGCGATAGATATGCACATGCGCATCGAACACTTTTTGCGGCACGAAGTCGTCGAGTTCCTCCTGCCAGATGCGGGTATCGAGGCTGTTGATCTCATATTCGCTCAAGGCAAATCCTCCGGCAGGTCGATGGGTCAGTGGCGCCGCCGCGCCGCATTGCGCTGCGGTACGGTGGATGCGACGTAGGCAGCCGTCTCGTCGGCAGCGAAACGGTCGGGCGAGAAGGCGGTGAGGTCGATGGACGTCTCGCCGCGCGCGACGAACTCAGCGAGGTAATAGCCGGACGCCGGATTGTAGCTGAAGCCGCCCGAGTGGAAACAGACGCCGACGAACAGCCCTTCCATGCCGCCGAACGGGCCGAGGATCGGTTCGCCATCCATCGAGAAGGACAGCAACCCGACCTTGCGCGTCTCCCAGTCGAGCCCGCGCATCGCCGGCACGAAGTCGATGAAGCGGCCAACCACCTCGTCGCGCAGCTTCGGATCGTCCTCAAGCTGATCGTAGCGCGCGCGGAAATCGGTGAGCTTGATGTCGTCGAGATCGGGCGTTTCCGCGCCCACAAGGATACGGTTGCCGTCGGCGGGACGGACATAGCCGAAATACGGATCGGCATTGACGGGCGGGGCCACGAATGGCGCGAGCATCGGCGCGCTGACATAGCGGCGGTGGAGAAACGTCTTGGCCGGGATCGAGATGTCGACGGTCTTCAGCAGCGGCAGCACCCAGGCATAGTTGGCGACGACCACGGCATCGCCTTGCACTACCCTGCCCTCGGTCCGGACACCGATGGCGCGGCCATTCTTCGTCTCGATGCCGTCGACGGTCGCGCCCGTCACGATCCGCACCTCGAGCTGCTTCAGCTTGGCCGTGAGCGCCGCCAGATATTCCGGCGGCTCGCTGTAGCCGCCGAGCGGATCGAGCACGCCGAGATGGTCGTCCAGCGGGTTGAGCATTGGCCATCGCCGCCTGATCTCGGCAGCGGACAGCACCTGATAGGGCACATCATACTCGTCATAGAGCGGCAGCAACGCCTCGCGACCCGGCCACAGTTCCGGGCTGAACAGCCCGAGACAGCCCTGTTCATTATGAAAGACATAGCCATCGAGCTCCCGGCTCATTTCACGGAAGCGGCGAAGCGCGGTCTTGCGGGCTAGAATGCCGGTCTTCGACCACAAGAGGCCCGTCGAGATCCCTGCGGCGCGACTGCTGGAGCCGGCGCCGATCGTGTCCTTCTCAAAGATCGTAACGTCGCCATAGCCGAGGCGTTTCAGGTGATAGGCCGTCGACAGGCCGGTGACGCCTCCCCCGACGATGATCGCGTGCCTGTTGGCCATCCATCCCCCCGCTTGACCTGCTTATCTGTTATAATGATAAGATGATATTTAGTTCAAGCAGGCGAGGGGCGGCCGTGACGACTTATGTTGAGGATTTCGACAATGGGCCGGGCGGCTGGATGCGCGTCGTCGACAATTATTCGCCGATTGGCGCGCTGCCGGTGAAGGACGGCGTGGTTCGCTGCCAGGGACCGTGGTGGGTCGACTACAACCATGCGCCACCGGGCGGCGGCTATCTGCAACTGCTGATGTGTCTCGTGACGCGCGGCGTCGCGGGCGAGCAATTGCGCGATGTCGCCGGCGAGAACCGCTTTACCAAGGGCAATTATCCGACCGACTTCACCAATGCGCGCATCTCGCTGCGCCTCCGCGGCGAGCTCGAGGCCGCTGGAACGGAATTCTCAGTGCTGATCCAGGGCGGCGTCGACGGCATCTGCTCGGGATGGGTACTCACTGGGCAGACCTTCGCCGTGACACCCGACTGGAGCGAACAGACGGTCACATTGGCCCCGGATCAAACGCAATGGACCAGCATCGGTTCGCGCCATGACCGCACCGACACCTATGGTGAGAAGCCGCTGCTGAGCGTGCTCGGCAACGTCAACATCAACATGCATCTCATCATGTTCCCGGTGAAGCCGCGCCCCATGGGCAGGATAGATGGCGATCCGCACATTCTACGTGCCGGACGCGACTACCCGATCTGGCCGTCCAGCATCGCGCAGGGCTATGTCGAGATCGATCGCATCGCCATCGAGTTCGCGAAATGAGCCGCTTCCCGCGCACCGTACTCGGTACAGTGTGCCTGCCCTGGGCCGAGGATGGCTCGCTCGACGAGGCCCTGTTCCGGCGCACCATCACCAATCTGGTGAAGGGCGGCCTGCCCGACCTCTATGTCTTTGGCACGGCCGGCGAAGGCTACGCCATGACCGACACTATGTTCCGCCGCGTCGCCCTGGTGTTCAGCGAGACCATGCGAGAGGCCGGTGGCTCGGCGCCGATGGTTGGTCTCGTCAGCCAGTCGCTGGCGACGCTGATCGAACGTGCCGAGTTCGGCCTCGCCAACGGCATCAACACCTTCCAGTTCTCGCTGCCAAACTGGGCGGTCACTTCCGACGTCGAAATGAAGCGGGTCTTCGCCGAACTCTGCGGCCGGTTCCCGGAGGCGAAGTTCCTGCACTATAATCTGATGCGGTCGGGCCGTTTGGTCAGCCCCGCTCACTACGCGGAACTGGCCGACCGCCACCCCAATCTCGTCGCGACCAAATATGGCGGCGGTGACCCGTTCATGATTTCGGGCCTGATGAAGCACGCGCCGCAGCTGCGCCACTTCCTCACCGAGCAGGGCTACTATCTCGGCGCTCCGCTCGGCGAATGCGCCCTGCTGACCTCGATCTCGTCGAGCAATCCGGCACGGGCGCATGAGTACCTGCGGGCCGGGGCGAGCGGCGATGCGGTGCGGTTCACGCAGCTTTATCGCGAACTCAGCGGCGTGCTGCATGCCTTGCTCGACGCGACAGGGACGAGCTTCGCCGATGGCGCCTATGACAAGGCGATCCACCGGCTGACCGAACCGGACTTTCCGCTGCGCCTGCTGCCGCCCTACGAGACCACCACCGAGGCGGCGTTTGAGCGCTACCGCGACACACTGGCTGCAAAATTTCCGGACTGGCTGCCGCCTAGGCGCTGATCGCACTGGCGACGCGCCACACCCCATGCGCGTCGCACGCGGCGTAGTACATGCGCCAGCGGCCGTCATCGAGCTCGATCAACGACATATCTTCGGCGTGCACGGCATCGATACCGCCGCCACCATAGCCCTCGCCCTCGATGATGATCCGGTCGCGCGTCCAGTTGAGACCCTCATTGGACGAGGCCATCAGAATACGCGAGCGATAGCCGGCCATGTCGGCCGCGATAGACGCTACCGCGAAGTCGGTAGTCGCCGCTCCAACATCGACGCTCGGATGCGACGGAACGACTGCTCCCTCGGGAACATCCTGCCAGGCCGAAAACACCATCCGCCACGGCGCGCCGGGAACAACTTCAGCTGCCGTGATCCCGGCGCTGTCGATGACGTCATACTTGTCGGCCAGCCTGACGCCGGGCTCGCGCAGAAAGGCGAGACCGTCGCCGGTGCTGGCGCTGATGACCCGCGTCCCGAGCCGGGGCCCGCTCTTCGGATCACCCCCCGCATAAACGGACTCGAAGCAGAACAGCCGTCCGCCGCCGCCGTCCAGCGGCAGGAACCGCGGCGCACCCGTCCCGCCTGGCGCCGTGAACCGGACGCCCGGTTCGATACGCCAGTCGAGCTGGTCGCTCGATACCGCGCTCATGATTGCGGTCGGCATATCCGCCGGGCCGCGCGCCTCGAAATAGAGCCGCCATCCGCCTTCGGGCAACGCTGCGATGCTGGGTGCGAGGGCACGCAAGGACATCTGCATGACCGCGGGATCGGGCGCGATACGAATGCCCGGCTCGGCAGTGAAATACAGCCCATCGGTCGATGCCGCGCTGAGGATGTAGCCCTGGCAATTGGCGAAGGGTTTACCCGGCCCCACGGCGGTGTAGAACAGTCGAAAGCCGCCGCCGGGCGCGCGCACCACACAGGGCGCCTGCACCTTGGAGCGATCGAGATCGCGCGATCCTTCGACGCGCGCTCCCGGCTCCTTCACCCAGCGTTGCGGCAATGTCATTCCACTCTGCTCCGCTTGACGGCTATCGGGTTATCCTTATAACAATATAGCATGTGGTCAACGCGCTGTTGACCGGTCTTGGAGGACAGACGGGATGGGCAAGGGGCAGGATCTTTGGAAGACGGCAAAGACCGTTATTCCAGGGGGCAACATGCTTCTCTCCAAGCGCCCCGAGCAGTTCCTCCCCGACCAATGGCCCGCCTACTATTCCAAGGCGAAGGGCTGCCGTATCTGGGATCTCGACGGCCGCGAATATATCGACATGTCGATCATGGGCATCGGCTGCAATACGCTGGGCTATGGCAATGACGAGATCGACGACGCCGTGCGCGGCGCTGTCAGCAACGGCGTCATGTCCTCGCTCAATGCTCCCGAAGAAGTCGAGCTCGCCGAAAGGCTGATCGCCCTTCACCCCTGGGCCGACATGGCGCGCTTCGCCCGTACCGGTGGCGAAGCCAATGCCATCTCGATCCGCATCGCCCGCGCCGCGACCGGCCGCGACGGCGTGGCGCTGTGCGGCTATCACGGCTGGCACGATTGGTACCTTGCCGCTAATCTGGGCAATGAGGAAACGCTGGCGGGTCATCTGCTGCCCGGCCTCAGTCCAAACGGCGTGCCGAAATCGCTGCGGGGTTCGGTCTTCCCCTTCGCCTACAACGACTATGAAGGCCTCGAGGATCTGGTGCGCAACCAGGACATCGGCGTCATCAAGATGGAAGTGTCGCGCAATTACGAACCTTCGGGTGACTTCCTCGTCCGCGTGCGTCAGCTCGCCGACGAACATGGCATCGTCCTGATCTTCGACGAGTGCACCTCGGGCTTCCGCCAGGCGCTTGGCGGCCTGCACAAGGTCTATGGCGTCGACCCCGACATGGCCGTGTTCGGCAAGGCGCTCGGCAATGGCTATGCGGTCACCGGCGTGCTCGGTAAGCGCGACATCATGCAGGCGGCGCAGAACACCTTCATCTCATCGACCTTTTGGACCGAGCGCATCGGTTCGGTCGCCGGGGTAGCGACGCTCGGCGTCATGGCCCGCGAAAAATCGTGGGAGACGATCACAGCGACAGGCCGCGATATTACGGCACGCTGGCAGGCGCTCGGCGCCAAGCACGGTTTGCCGCTCACTACCGCGGGGGTCCCTGCCCTCACCAGCTTCGCCCTGAAACTGCCCAAGGCACAGGCCTATCGCACGCTGATCACGCAGGAGATGCTGGCGAAAGGCTACCTTGCCGCCACCGCGGTCTACACCTGCACAGCCCACACGCCCGACATCGTCGACGGCTATTTTGACGCGCTCGATCCCATCTTCGCACTGATCCGCGACTGCGAGGATGGGCGCGACGTCATGAGCCTGCTCAAGGGGCCGGTGGCGCATGCCGGCTTCACCCGTCTCAACTGAGGTAGACCATGGCCCTCCCCTCCTTTGCATCCGCCTCGCTTGAACCGCTGGCGACGCGGCTTGCCGCGCGTGACGGCAAATACACCGACATTCCCGCCGTGCTTGAGGCGGGCGACACGCCCGGCAAGCACGGCTTCGCCATCCTCTGTCCGCAGCCGGTGGCCGGATCGACCGTTAGTATCGCAACGCTCGAACGCCACCCGCACTCGACGCAGAGTTTCGTGCCCATCCGCGCGGGCCGCTGGCTGGTGGTGCTGGCGCCCACCCTGCCTGATGGCCTGCCCGACATGGCCAATGCCCGCGCCTATCTCGCCGGTCCGGAGGACGCCATCTGCATCGGGCGCAATGTCTGGCATGCCGGGCTCACCGTACTCGACGGCCCGGCCGAATTTGCCATGATGATGTGGCGCGCTGATGCCGGCGACGACGGCATCGTGCACACGCTCGAAACGCCACTGACCCTCAGCATCGACTAGGCCCGCACAGGAGATCACCATGGTCCGCAAGGTCTACATCTCAGGCCGCATGCTTCCTGAGACCGAAGCGCGAATTTCGATCTTCGACAGCGCCGTGATGCTGGCCGATACCGTAACGGAGTCGACCCGCACCTTCCGCCACAAGCCGTTCAAGCTCGAAGAGCATATCGAGCGACTTTACCAATCGCTGAAGCTCGTCCGCATCGACCCGGGCATGAGCGCTGAACAAATGCTGCGCACGACGCTCGATGTGTACGAGGCAAACCTCGACAATTACGGTCCGGACGACGATTGCTGGATCGTCCACAATATCTCGCGCGGTATCGCGATCGCGGGTGCCGACCCGACGGTGCAGGCCGGCGCGGCAACGGTGATGATCTTCACGCAGTTCATGGACCTCAAGCCGTGGGCCCGCTTCTACAGCGAGGGTTGCCACGGGGTGACGCCGATGAGCCGGGCTGTCCCCAGCCAGTCGCTCGATCCGCGCATCAAGAACCGCAGCCGTCTTGCCTATACGCTCGCCGAGATGGAGGCCAAGCAGGTCGATCCGATGGCGCAAAGCGTCATCCTCGATCTCGATGGCCACGTGTCCGAAAACAAGGGCGGCAACATTTTCTGCGTCACCAAGGGTGTGCTGCGGACGCCCACCACGGTCAACTGCCTCGCCGGCATCAGCCGCGCCACCGCACTGGACCTAGCTCGAAAGCTCGGCATCCCCACCGAGGAGACCGTGCTGCTGCCCTATGACCTCGCCACGGCGGACGAGATGTTCTTCACCTCGACACCTTACTGCATCATGCCGTCGACGAAGTTCAACAATCTGCAGGTGGGCGACGGCAAGGTCGGTCCCATCACGCAGCGCCTGCTGGAAGCGTGGAGCGAACTGGTGGGCATGGATATTGTGGCGCAGGCGCGCGCCCAGATTAATTAAGGAAGTTTTGTGACCAATCTCGACTTCAAGACCAGTGCCGACATCGTCATCGTCGGCGCGGGCCTGCATGGTGCCGCGCTCGCCTATCATCTGGCCCGGGCCGGCGCCAAGAACATCGTCGTACTCGAAAAGCGCCACATCGCGGCAGGGCCGACGGCCAAGTCCGGCGCCATGATCCGGCCGCTGTTCTCCGATGCCACCTATATCCGCCTCGTGCTCGAGGCCACCGCCATGTTCGAGCAATGGGACGATATCGTCGGCGGCGATGCCGGCTTCGTCAAGAACGGCTTCTTCCGCATCACCGACAGCCTCGACACCGACCGCCTCGGCGGCGATCTCGACCTGATGCGCCAGCTCGGCGTGCCCTTCGAGCTCATCGCCAATGCCGATCTGGCGCGCATCGCCCCGGCCTGCGTGTTCGAGGGCAATGAATCCGGCGTGCTGCTCGGCGATGGCGGCTTTGCCGATGCCATCAAGACCACCGAAACGCTGGTGGCCGCCGCGCGCCGCCTCGGCGTGCGCTTCATCGAGGATGCGCTCGTCACCGGCATCGAAACCAGCGGCGGCCGCGTCCAGGCGGTCACCACCGCCACCGGCCGCATCGCCACCGGCCTCGTCGTCAACTGCGCCGGCGCCTGGGGCGATCGCGTCGCCGCCATGGTCGGCGTCACCCTGCCCATCGAGATCCACCGCGTGCCAACCGCGCTCTACCGCAAGCCGCAGAGCATGCGCGTCGCCGGTCCCATCGTCTCGGATGGCGTCAACCAGGTCTATCTGCGCGACGCCGGTGAATCCTATTTCCGCGCCGCCCGCTTCGGCTGGGTGGCCGACCGGGTCGATCCCGACACCTATGACGAAACCATCGGCCGCGACCATCATGACGAGGTGCGCCGCCTCGTCGAACGCCGCGTCCCCGAAATGCGCCGCACGCCCTCGGTCGGCGGCTTCTCCGCCATCTACGACATGACGCCCGACGGGCACCCCATCATCGGCCGCATCGGCGATGTCGATGGCTTCTGGTGTGATTGCGGCTGGAGCGGCAATGGCTTTGCCAGCGCCCCGGCCTCCGGCCGCCATCTCGCCACGCGCATTCTCGGCGGCACCAGCGAGGTCGACCTCTCTGCCTTCGCCTGGCCGCGGCCGGTGGATTCGGTCAGCCGCCCCGACGTGAACTGGGTGCTGCGGTGACCATCACGCTCACCGAGCATCCCTATCCGCTGCCACCTGCCGAGCAGTTCGAACTCATCGGCCTGTGGCGCAGCGAATGGTCGCGCACCGACTATGACTGGCTGGAAGCGCTCAACGGCGACTACAGCGAGACGCTTGAGACCATTTCCGTGGTGGCGCGGATCGATGGCCGGCCAGTCGCCACGGCGACCGTGAGCTTTGCCAAGCACGCGCCCGAGACGTGTCTCATCGGCAATGTGGTTACCCTCGCTGCGTTTCGCGGCCATGGCCTCGCCAGAGGCGTGACGGAAGCTGCTGTGGAGCTGGGGTTCCGGGCCGGCTGCACGGCTGCATTCCTCGGCTCATCGCAGCACGAGGGCAATGTCTATGAGCGCTGCGGCTTTTCGCGGCTCGCCGGTTCCATCATGCGTCGTCCCGCGCCCGGCTATGTGGAGACGGGCGCAGAGTTCGAAACCGGACAGCCCGCTGGGATCAGACCGGCGGTCTGGGGAGACATGCCGGGCTTCGTCCGCTTTCTGACCGAACCACAAGCGACCGTCGTCATCGACTATGAGCACGGTCTCATCGCCATGGCCCATGCCGAGCCGCTCCGCTGCGTCTCCGCGTTCGCCGTGCTGCACGACGATGCGGCCCGTCGCAATGGGGCGATGCTCGTTCTGGCCGCCGGCAACCGCGTCCTCGGTGTCGGCACCGTGACACCCGGCCCCAAAGGAGCCGGCGCCCACCGGGCCAAAATCGACTTCGCCACGCACGAGAACTACGCCCCGCGGCTCGACGAATTGCTGGCCCGGCTCCTCGCCGACGCCGCTAGCCGGGAGGTCTCGATCATCGAGACATTGATCGCGGAGACGGACCGTTCCAAGCTGGAGGTGCTGTCTCGCGCCGGCTTTGAGCCAATTGCAACCCTGCCGGGCCATCTGCGACTGCGTCACGGTTACACGGACGTCTTGCAGTTGGAGAGGCGCCTGTGAAAATGACCTTGAAGCCGCCGAGCCGGGGAGCCCGACACCTGCCATGACCTATGATCTCATCATCAAAGCCGGCCGGATGGTGGACCCGGCGCAGGGCATCGATGCGACGCTCGACATCGCCTTCAGCGACGGCAAGGTGGCGAAAGTCGCGCCTGCCATCGGAGACGGCGCAATGCGCACGGTCGACGGCACTGGCCTGCTGGTGCTGCCCGGACTCATCGACTTCCACACCCATGTCTATTGGGGCGGCACCTCTCTCGGCGTCGATGCCGAGGAGATGGCGATGCGCAGCGGCACCACCACCTTTGTCGATGCCGGCAGTGCCGGGGCCGGCAACATGGCCGGCTTCGTCAAGCATGTGATCGAGCACAGCGATCCGCGCATCCTCGCTTTCATCAACGTGTCCTTCCCCGGCATCTTCGGCTTCAGCAAGGCGGTCATGGTCGGCGAGAACAGCGATCTCCGCCTGCTCAGTGCGCGCGAATGCGTCCGCGTCGCGCGCGAGTTCCGCGACACCATCGTCGGCGTGAAGGCGCGCATCGGCTTCAACGCCGGTGGAGCCTCCGGCATCGCGCCGCTCGATATCGCCATCGAGATCGCCGACGAACTCGACCTGCCGGTCATGGCGCATATCGACTTTCCGCCGCCGAGCCGGGACGAAGTGCTGGCGCGCCTGCGCCCGGGCGACATCCTCACCCACTGCTTCCGCCCGTTCCCCAACGCGCCGATCGACGGCAAGCGCAAGGTGCGTGACACCATCCGCAAGGCGCATGAACGCGGCGTGCTGTTCGACATCGGCCATGGCTATGGCGGCTTTGCCTTCGAGCCGGGCAAGGCGGCGATGGACCAGGGCATCATGCCCGACATCCTGTCGAGCGACGTGCATGTGTTGAGCAAGGATGGCCCGGCCTATGACATCCTCCACATCATGAACAAGTTCTGGGCCGTCGGCATGAGCCTCACGGAAGTGGTGCGGGCCGTGACGGAAACGCCGGCGGCCTCGTTGCGCCGCCCGGAACTGGGCAGCCTCGCCGAAGGCACAATTGGCGATGCGACGCTGGTACGGCTCGAAACCGGCACCTGGGAGTATCACGACGTGCTTGGGGCCATGGTGACCGGCAATCAGCGCCTGGCGCTCGCCGGCACCATCATCGGCGGCAAGCTCTGGGACAAGGGACCGCAACCCGCATGACCCATGGCATGTATGTCTATCCCTGGGACCTCGAGGAGGAAGGTGCTTCGGCCGTCCTCCCGCGGCTCAGGGACATCGGCATCGACGCCATCTCGCTGGCCGTCAGCTACCACGCCGGCAAGTTCGTGCGGCCGCACGCGCCGCAACGCCGCGTCTACTTCCCCGAGGATGGGACGATCTACTTCCCGCCGGACATGTCGCGCTATGGCCTGATCAAGCCGCTGCCCAACAGTCGTGTCGGCGTCTACGATCCACTGCGCGAGCTTGCTCGTCACGGTAGCGATTTCCGCGTTACGGCCTGGACCGTCGGCCTCCACAACACCCCCCTCGGCGTCGCGCACCCGTCGCTCGTCGTGCGCAATTGCTTCGGCGACCCGCTGTGGAACTCACTCTGCCCGTCGGCGCCCGATGTCCGCGCCTACCTTGTCGCCCTTTGTGCCGATCTCGCGGCTAATCAGCCGCTCGCTGAAATCGCCATCGAGACGCCGGGCTGGCAGGCGTTTCGCCACGGCCATCACCACGAGTTCGAGTTGATCGATCTGACGCCGCGGGCGCAGATCCTGCTCGGCATGTGCTTCTGTGATTCCTGCCTCGCCGCTGCCTCGGCTGCAGGCATCGAAGGCGATGCGTTGCGCCGTCGCACCGTTGTTGAGCTCGAACAGTTCTTTACCGACGGCACCGAGCCGGCAACCGATCCTGGAACCGACGCTGACTGGCGCGCTTTCCACGCCCTGCGCGCCGCGACGGTCACCTCGCTGGTGACAGAAGTCAGAGCGGCGATGCCGCAGGCTGTAGGTCTGGCCGTCGTGCCATCGACGCAGTCGCCAAATTCCCTGTGCTGGATCGAAGGCAGCGATCTCGCGGCACTGGCGAAACTCTGCCGGCTGGAAGTGCCGGCCTACCAGCTCGGCGTCGCGGCGATCCTCGCGGATGCGGCGGAGGTTCGCGCAGCAGCCGGAGCGGAGGCAACGATCGGCTATATTCTGCGTCCCACTTACCCGCATCTGCTGAGCGCGGCTGACGTGCGTAGCGCCGTAAAGGGGCTCGAAGCGGCGGGAGCCAATGGACTCGCCTTCTATAATTACGGCCACATGCGCCTCAGTTCGCTCGACTGGATCGCCGCCGCGCTCGCTTAACAGGAGGGGCTCACATGCGACACGAAAAGACCGTCGCCATTGTCACTGGCGCAGGCCATGGCATTGGCAAAGCGATCGCGGCACAGTTGGCGCGCGAGGGCGCTGCCGTCGGCGTGGTCGACATTGATGCGGCCGGTGGCAAGGCTACCGTCGAGCTGCTCATCGACGGCGGTGCGAAGGCGCATTTCGTGGGGGCCGACATCACCGATTTCGCCGCAGTGGAAGCCGCGTTCGCCGACATTGCAGCAAAGCTTGGCGCCGTCACGCTGCTGGTCAACAATGCCGCCTTCAGCGACGCCGGAAGCCTCGAGACCATCTCGCTCGACGGCTGGCACCGCGAGGTCAATATCAATCTCAATGGCACTTATCATTGCATCCGCGCCATCGTGCCGGCGATGCGGGCCGCGGGCGGCGGCAGCATCGTCAATATCGCCTCGGTCAACGCGCTGCGCTATTTCGGCAATCCAAGCTACAGCGCCGCCAAGGCCGGCATCATCAGCCTCACCCAATCGGTCGCCACCGAGTATGGCGCCGCAGGCATTCGCTGCAATGCCGTCTGTCCCGGATCGGTGCGCACCGACAACGTCACATGGACGATCCGTCAGCAGAAGGATCCCGATGTCTTCAAAAAGCTGGCGCGCTGGTATCCGGTGGGCCGCGTTGCCGAGCCGAGCGATGTAGCGGCAGCCGTCGCGTTTCTCGGTGCCCCCGAAGCAGCCTACATTTCCGGCGCGGTGCTGAACGTCGATGGCGGATTGACCGCTGGCATGAATGTCATGATCGACGACTTCATCCTCGAAGCCCGCTGAGGCGTTTTGTGGCGGCGCGAGGCCCACTCCCCGTCCGCCGTTTTGCCCGTCCCGACGCCCCGCGTCCTCAGTCTAACCCTTTGCCTGTGCAAAGATTTCATAGCGCGGCGTTTTTTCGCAATTCTTTGACTCCGCGCCACGACCAATTGTGTCTAAATTGCACAGAGGGCTCGGGGGGTAAGGCATTGGCTGCTTCTTCGGGCGGAAGACAAACCGTGAGAAGAAGAATGGCCATCAAGCACACTCTGTCTGCGATGCTGCTGCTCGCGCTGACCGCCATGGTCGGCACGGCCGCCGCGCAGGAAAAGACGCCCAACGACCCGCGCCTGTTCACGCCGGGCAAGCTGACCGTCAGCACCTCCGAGCCGAGCTATCCGCCGTGGGTGCTCGACAACAATCCTGAAGCTGGTGAAGGCTTCGAAGCGGCCCTCGTCTATGCGCTCGCCGCCGAACTCGGCTTCGCCAAGGAAGACGTGGTCTGGGTCGACGTGACCTTTGACGGCGCCATCGCCCCCGGCGCCAAGAACTATGATTTCTCCATCCAGCAGATCTCGGTCACGCCCGACCGCGCTAAGGTCGCCACCTTCTCGGACGTCTACTACCAGTCCGACAAGGCCGTGATCGCGCTGCCGACCTCGGCTGTGGCGACTGCCAAGTCGTTCGCCGACCTCAAGGCCGCCCGCTGGGGCGTTGCCGTCGGCACCACCGACTTCGACTACGTGACCAACGTCCTCGGCATCGACAACGCCGCCGTCTATGACGACCAGGCCGGCGTGTTCCAGGCGCTCCAGGGCGGCCAGATCGACGCCACCGTCGCGGCCTTGCCGACGGCGCTCTACGCGACCTGCTGCCAGGTGCCGGAAGGCAAGATCACGGCGCTCCTGCCCAAGGATCCCAAGGACGAGGGTCTCGGCCTGCTGTTCGCCTATGAGAACCCGATCGTGTCGTGGATCAATGAGGGCCTCGCGGCCGTCAAGGCCAAGGGCACCATCGAAGAACTCGTGACCAAGTACCTCGTCGCCGACCCGAACATTCCGGTGATCAGCGAATGACACGACGACCCGGCAAGGGACGCCGGACGATCGCACTCAAGGACCGGCTCGCGCCGGTCCTTATTAGTTTGGTCAGCGTCATAGTGGTGTTCGGCGGCATCGCCTATTTCGTCGGCTCGGCGCCGCAATGGCCGCGCATCCAGCTGCAGTTCTTCAGTGTCGAGGCGATGATCGAGGCAGCGCCGGGCGTTGCCCGCGGCTTCCTCGTTTCCATGCAGATCTGGCTGATCAGCCTCGTCTGCATCGGCGTCTGGGCACTGATGCTGGCCATCTTCCGCGCCATGCACGGTCCGTGGTTCGCGCCGCTACGCGTCTTCGCCATCGTCTATGTCGATCTGTTTCGCGGCCTGCCGGCGCTGCTGATGGTGCTGCTGTTCGGCTTCGGCATTCCGGCGCTCAATCTGCCGGGCCTGCCCACGAGCGGCCTGTTCTGGGGCGGCGTGGCGCTGGTGCTCAGCTATTCGGCCTATGCCACCGAGGTCTATCGGTCGGGCATCGAGGCCGTGCATGAGGGCCAGAGCATGGCCGCCAAGGCGCTCGGCCTGTCGCAATGGCAGACGCTGCGCTTCGCCATCCTGCCGCAGGCCCTGCGCAATGTCGTGCCGGCGATGCTCAACCTAGTCGTGGCGCTGCAAAAGGACGTGGCCCTGCTCTCGGTGCTGGGCGTCCGCGATGCGGTGCGCGAGGCACAGATCTATACCGCCCGTACCTTCAACTACTCCTCGCTGGTCGTTGCCGCGATCCTGTTCCTGCTCGCCACCATTCCCTTGGCGCGCCTCACCGATCACCTCGCGCGCCGCGACCGCCAGCGGCGCCTGCAGGGGGTGTTGTGATGACCAGTATCATCGAGATCGAAGGACTGACCAAATATTACGGCGATAGGCTCGTGCTGGACGCGGTGGACCTCGCGGTCACGCCGCATGAGGTGGTCTGCCTCATCGGCGCTTCGGGATCGGGCAAGTCGACCCTGCTGCGCTGCATCAACGGGCTCACGGAGTTCGACGAAGGAAGCGTCAAGCTCGACGGCGTCGACATCTATGACGAGAGTTTTGGGCGCACCGGGCTCTACAAGCGCGTCGGCATCGTGTTCCAGGCCTACAACCTGTTTCCGCACATGACGGTGCTCGACAACGTCACGCTGGCACCGGTCCGCGTGCATGGCCGGCAGCGGGCCGAAGCGGAAGCCGCAGCGATGAAGCTGCTCGAGCTGTTCGGGCTCGGCCAATACGCCAAGGCCTATCCCGAGCAATTGTCGGGCGGCCAGCAACAGCGCGTCGCCATCGTGCGCTCGCTCGCCACCGAGCCGGAAGTGCTGTTGCTCGACGAAGTCACCGCGGCGCTCGACCCCGAACTGATCGGCGAAGTACTCAAGATCATCCGGGACCTCAAGACGCAGGGCATGACCATGGTCATCGTCACGCACGAGATGGGCTTTGCCCGCGACGTGGCCGACCGGGTGTGCTTCCTCGATGGCGGGCGGATCGTCGAGCAGGGCGAGCCGCACATGCTGTTTGGCAATCCGCAGCATGCGCGCACGCAGAAATTCCTCGAGCGCATCGTCGCCGCCGGGCGGCTGCAGGCGGCGGGCTAAGCTTTGCCGCCCGCCGGCGCATTGGCGGCGAGGTAGTCTTCGGCGAGCGCCACCCAATAGCGCGCCGCCGGCTCGATGACGTCGTCGTTGAAATTGTAGTGCGGGCTGTGGAGGTCCGCGCTCGGCCCGTTGCCGACGAACAGATAGCTGCCTGGCCGTTGCTCGAGCATGAAGGCGAAATCTTCGCTGACCATCTGCGGCGCCAGTTCGCCGACGCGGTCGCTGCCGAAATGGCGCTGCGCCACGTCGCGGGCGAAATCCGTCTCGGCGTCGTGATTGGTGAGCGCCGGATAGCCCGTCGGATGCCGTATGACCACCTTTGCGCCAAAGCTCGCGGCCTGCGCCTCGGCCAGCACCCGCACACGCTCGCCGATCAGTGCCGCCACCTCGCGCCGGAAGGCACGCACGGTGATCTGCAGCTCCACCTTGTCAGGGATGACATTGGGCGCCGCGCCGCCATGGATCATGCCGACGGTGAGCACCGCCGGGTCCTTGGGGTCGACATTGCGCGACACCACCGATTGCAGCGCCATCACCAGCGACGCGGCGGCCACCACGGGGTCGACCGTTTCGTGTGGCTTGGCGCCGTGGCCGCCCTTGCCTTCCATCGAAATGACGATCCAGTCCACCGAGGCCATGGTCGGGCCGTTGATGAAGCGGAATTCGCCGGCGGGCAAATTGGGCCAGTTGTGCATGCCGAACACGGCATCGACCGGGAAGCGCTCGAACAGCCCTTCCTCGATCATCTTGACCGCGCCGCCTTCCATTTCCTCGGCCGGCTGGAAGATCAGCCGGACAGTGCCGGAGAAATTGCGGCGCTCAGCGAGATCGCGGGCCGCCGCGAGGAGGATGGTGGTGTGGCCATCATGGCCGCACGCATGCATCACGCCGGGGTTGGCGCTGGCATAGGGCAGCCCCGTCGCCTCGACGATGGGCAGCGCATCCATATCCGCGCGGAGGCCAATCGACCGCTCCCCCGCACCGAGCTTCAACGTGCCAACGACACCGGTACGGCCGACGCCCCGCTCCACCTCGTAGCCCCAGCCTTCAAGCAGGCGCGCGACGAGGTCGCTGGTGCCAAATTCCTTGAAACCCAGTTCAGGCGCCGCGTGGATGCCGCGGCGTAGCGCGATGAAGTCGTCGATGCTCTGCGGAGTGGGTCGTTGGTCAGTCACTTACACGGAGTTCCAGTCATACCAGTCGGGTTTGCCGAGCGCGGCGCCGTCGAGCGCCACGTTCTTCTGCATATCGGCGAGCAGTTCGCGGATGCCGCGCTTGCGCGGATCGAGCTTGGCCAGCATGTCGTTGGTCTGGCGCAGGCGGGTGACCAGCGTGCGCATGAACAGTACGGCCTGCGCCGGGTCGTCCTGGATGGCCGACATGAAATCGGCATAGGAGGTGACCGTGCAGACGGTGCGGTCGAGCGCCTTCACGGTCGCCGAACGCGGGCCCGGCTCCAAGAGGCTCATTTCGCCGAACACGTCGCCACCGCGCAGGGTCGCGACGGTTTTGGACTTGGCGCCGCTGCCAACGACGACCTCGACCTTGCCGCTGACGATGAGGAAGGCGGTGTCGCCGTCCTCGCCCTCGGTCAGAATCGTATCGCCGGCTTCAAATGTGATCTTCTGCATGCTTCCCCCAAATGACCGCCGCTTGAAACGCGGCTCTATTGCTATGGAATAAGGATCGTGGCGCCCGTCGTTTCCCGCCCTTCGAGTGCCTTGTGGGCGTCCACTACCTGGTCCAGCCGGAACCGCTGGCTGATGGTCGGGCGGATCGTGCCGCTCGCCACCGCATCGAGTACGGCAGCGACGGATTTGCGGAACGCGTCCCGGGCGCCGACATAGGCACCGCCGGTCGGCCGCGTGACATAGAGCGAGCCGCGCGATTGCAGCATGCCCAGGCTGACGCCGGTCACCGGACCGGAGGCATTGCCGAAGCTCACCATCAGGCCGCGCGGCCTCAGCGTATCAAGCGAGCCCTCAAAGGTCGCCTTGCCGACGCCGTCATAGACTACATCGACGCCCCTGCCCCCGGTCGCCTCGCGCACTTTGGCCGGCCAGCCGTCCTCGCGCGCATTGAAGGCATAGGTGGCGCCATTGGCCTTGGCGATCGCCAGTTTCTCTTCCGAACCGGCGAGCGCGATGACGGTCGCGCCGAGCGCGGCGCCCCATTGCACCAGCAGCGTACCGGTGCCACCGGCCGCGGCGTGGACCAGGATGGTGTCGCCGGGCTTCACGGCAAAAGTGTCGAACAGCAGATACTGGGCCGTGGTGCCCTTGGTGACGAGAGTAGCAGCGAGGTCGGTGCCGATATCGTCGGGGAGCTTCACCACCTTGTCGGCGTTGACCGCTACCTCGTCGGCATAGGCGCCGCCGCCCGAATAGAGCACGCGGTCGCCGGCCTTGAACTCGCTGACGCCCTCACCTACCGCGCTGACGATCCCGGCCCCCTCGCCGCCGGGCGTGAAGGGCAGGTTTTCCTTGTAGAGCCCGGTGCGCTGGTAGACGTCGATGAAGTTGAGCCCGATCGCCTCGTTGCGGACGATCACCTGTCCGACCTTCGGCGCGAGGGCCGGACGGTCCTCGAGCTTCAGGACGTCGGGACCACCGGTCTCGCGAACGATGATCGCGCGGCTCACGGCTTTTTCCGCGGCGCTGATTTGGGCCGCGATTGCGAGCGGCTGCCGCTGGCGCGCGGCTTGGCCTTGGAGGCGACCGGCGCCGGCCCGCCAGCGGTCAGGCTGGCTGCGGCCGGGATCGCCGTGCGGTTCTCTTCGGCCGGACGGATATGCGCCACCTGCTCGCGTACCGCATTACCCGCCGTGGCGTGGGTCTTGCCGCCACGGGCGAGCTTGCGCTGCTTGGAGATGATGTTGACCGCCTCGACCATTACCGAGAAGGCCATCGCGGCGTAGATGTAGCCCTTCTCGATGTGGAAACCGAGACCATCGGCCGCCAGCGACACGCCGATGAGCAACAGGAAGGCGAGTGCCAGCATCTTGGTCGTGGGATGGCGGGCGACGAAGCCGGCGATCGGGCCGGAGGCGACAAACATCACACCGATGGCGACGATGACCGCGGCGATCATCACCTCGACCTGGTCGACCATGCCGACGGCCGTGATGATCGAGTCGACCGAGAACACCATGTCGATGACGATGATCTGGGCGATGATGGCCGAGAACGCGGCCTTGGCGGTTTGCGCCAGGCCCTCGTCATGCGGCTCTTCAATCTCCGCATGCATCTCGTGCGTGGCCTTGTAGATCAGGAACAGGCCGCCGCCGAGGAGGATCAGATCCTTCCACGAGAAGCTGTTGCCGAACAGTTCGAACACTTCGCCGTCGAGACCGATGATCCAGCTGATGACGAGCAGCAGCAGGATGCGGAAAATCAACGCCAGCGCGAGGCCGAGGCGGCGGGCATTGTCGGCCTGCTCCTTGGGGAGCCGCGACACGAGCACGGAGATGAAGACGATGTTGTCGATGCCCAGGACGATCTCCATGACCGTCAGGGTCGCAAAAGCGGCCCATACGGCAGGATCGGACAGCAATTCGTACATTCAGGGCTCCTGGGGTGATTTGGCGGGCAATCTAGGGGCGCGACCGGCCCGTTGGAAGGGTCACGAGCGACGAAATCGACATTCGGGTCATAAGTGTCGCCGCTCGGGCAAACTTCACATGGCAATTTCACCGCGACGCCGCGTAGCGGAATAAATGCCTTTGTCGTCCGCTGGTTGCCTGATTCCGCCGATGCTAGACTTCGGCAAATCTCCCTGGAGCGACTAATGGAACACTTCTCTCCCATTTCGGCGACCATTGGTGGTGCGCTGATCGGGCTGTCGGCCGCCGTGCTCTGGCTGGGCAATGGTCGCATCGCCGGCATTTCGGGTATCTTCGGACAGTTGCTGCCACCAGCGCGCACGGTGGTCTGGCGGCTGGTGTTCCTCGTGTCCCTCGTTGGCGGCACCTTCCTGGCCGCGTTCCTGTTCCCGGCCCTCGGCAATGCGCCGCAGCTGGTTGCTCCGCCGAACTGGTTCACCCTTGGCGCGCCCGTGTGGATCGCCGTCTCGGGTCTCCTGACCGGCTTTGGCACCAAGATCGGCAACGGCTGCACCTCGGGTCACGGCATTGTCGGGCTGGCGCGGCTCAGCAAGCGCTCCTTCGTCGCGGTCGGCGTGTTCTTCGCCGTCGCCGTGCTCACCGTCATCGTTACGGGGATCGTGTGATGGCCAAGGAACTCGGCCTGCCCTATCTCGCCGTCGCCGCCCTCTCGGGTGGGCTGTTCGGTTTCGGCCTCTACGTCTCGCAGATGGTCGATCCGCTCAAGGTGCTGCATTTCCTCGATTTCGCCGCCATCCCGAGCGGCGGCTGGGATCCGAGCCTCGCCTTCGTGATGGGCGCTGGCCTTATCGTGATGTTCATTGCCGTCCGCATCGGGCGGACGCGGCAGAAGCCGGCGCTCGATGTGCAGTTCCACGAGCCTGAGTTCAAGAAGATCGACGCCCCGCTGGTGCTGGGCGCCGCCCTCTTCGGTATTGGCTGGGGCATGTCGGGAATCTGCCCGGGACCGGGCATTTCGCTGATCGCCTTCTGGCCGCAGAATCTTGCTATCTACCTGCTTGCGTTGTTCGTGGGGTCCTATGGCGGCTCCTTCATCATCCCAAGTGGCCGCGACAGGCGGCTGGCGGTAGCAAGTGACTGATGCAGTAATTGTCGGCGGCGGCCTCGCCGGTCTCGCGGCGGCCGTCGCCGTCGCCCGGGCGGGGCTCGACACCATCCATCTCGTGCCCAAGGGGCCACCGGACCGTCGCACCTCGGCGCTGATGCTGCCCTCGGTGGAATATCTGCAATCGGCGGGGCTGGTGACCGAACCGGCCTCGATCGGCCATCCGCTGACGCAGATCCGCATCATCGACATGACGCCGCGGCTGATCCGGGCGCCCGAAACGCTGTTCGACAGTGCCGAGATCGGCCTCTCGGCGTTCGGCTGGAATTTCCCCAATGTGAAGCTGGCGGAAGCCTTCGAGGCGGCCCGCTCGGGCCTGCCCAGGCTGCGCACCATCGAGACGACGCTCGATGATCTCAGCATCGGCGACGACAGCTCGACGCTGAAGCTGGGCAATGGCGAGACGCTTACCGCCGCCTTGGTCGTGGGCGCCGACGGCAAGAAATCCCGCGTCCGCGAAAGCGCCGGCTTCCGGGCGCGCGAGAACGGTTTTACGCAGGCGGCGCTGGTCTGTGACCTCGGGCTCGAGCGCCCCATCGGCGGTGCCTCGATCGAGTTCCACTATGAGAATGGCCCGTTCACGCTGGTCCCGGCCGGGGGCAACCGCGCCAATCTCGTCTGGATCGACGAGCGCGATACGCTGAAGGCCGTGCAGGAGGGCAGCAAGGAACAGATGGCCGCGCTGTTCCGCGAGAAATCGCAGCGCCTGTTCGGCGCCATCGAACTGCTGACGCCCGCGCATATGTTCCTGCTCTCGACGCTCAGCGTTGATATCGCGGGCAAGGACGGCGTCGTGCTGGTGGGCGAATCCGCCCACGCCTTCCCGCCCATCGGCGCACAGGGCCTCAATCTCGGGCTCCGCGACGTGGCCGACCTCGCTGCCTCGCTCGCGGCGACCGATCTGGGCCAGCCCGGCTTTGCCCGGCGGGTGTCGGAGGATTATGCACGCCGCCGCGCCGGCGACCTCGCCCGCACCGGCGTTGTCGTCGATACGCTGTTCCGCTCGCTGCTGGCCGATTTCCTGCCGGCCCAGGCGATGCGCGCCGGGGGGCTGTGGGCGCTCAAGCTTCTGCCACCGCTACGCAAGGCCGCCTTCGACGTCGGCATGGGCGTCCGCTGAACACAAAAAGAAAGGGCGCCCGAGGGCGCCCTTCGCATTTCACATCGGTCGAGCGCCTTACGGCGTCGCCGGGGCCGCTTCGCCGCCGAGCTTCTGGCGGGTCGCTTCGGCGCGATCCTGCAGGATCTTTTCGAGGGCCGCTTCGCCCGAGGCGTTCTTGGCGAATTCGTCGAAGGTGAGCGCCGCTTCGCCATCATAGACGGCGGTGAAGCCGGCGAGGTTGATGGTGATCGTCAGATCTTCGTTCTTGCGGTTCTTGGCGGTGAGGGTGAGCTTGCCGCCCTTCTTGAGGCTGTTCACATAGGCTTCGTTGATCACCAGCTGCGTGGCGCAGGACTGGGGATCGCACAGCATGTAGGGCACGCGGATCGGCTTGCCGCCGTCGATCTGCCAAGTCACGCCGAAGGGCAGCAGCACGCCGAGCGGTACCGCGGCGACGGCGAGCAGGCGGCTCTCCTGGCCCGGATCGTCACGCAGCAGGAACGAGGCGAGGAACTGGTTGTTCGAGGTCACCACGACCTGGCGCATGATGCAGGCGCGCTTGCCGTCCTGGAGCGGGTCGCAGATCTTCAGCCAGTTCTGCTGCGTGCCGGCGGCGGTCGGCGTGCCGGCCTCGCCGGACGGCGAAACGACCGGCTGCTCGCTGGTGCCGGCCGGGGCCGCTGCGTCCTGCGCAAAGGCGCTCATCGGAAGCGCCAACGCGACAAAGGTCAGGCCGGTAGCAAGAAGCGATTTCAGAGACATCGAATTTCCTTGGGGTTCCCGAGCGATCCGGTGGCTCTGCGGCCACCTTGGCGATTTGCAGCCCTTCAATGGGCGAATTCGGGCAATAACATGACCGGGAAGGCTTTCCAAACGTTTCTCCGGACCGCTGTTGCCCTGCTGCAAGCGGATCGTCCGCGCTGCGGTTGATGCACGGAACCTGCACGAGATTCCCGGCGGTATTTTGACCCCCGCCGGGCGAATTGTGGAAGGCTCAGGCGGCCACGGCGGCAGCGAGCTTGGCCATGCGGTTGAGGATCGCGGCGGTGCCCTTGAGGCGAGACGCGGCGTTCGGCCAGTCGCGCGAGAACACCAGCTTTTGATCGGGCTTGAGCCGCACCGCCATGCCCGGGTCGCTGACCATCTGAACGAGCCCCGCCGGGTTGGGGAACTCGTTGTGGCGCAAGGTAACTACCGCGCCTTTCGGGCCGGCTTCCACCTTTTCGACATTGGCCGCACGGCAGAGCGCCTTGACCAGAATCACCTTGAGCAGCGCCTCGACTTCTTCCGGCAGCGGGCCGAAACGGTCGATCAGTTCGGCGCCGGCCGCATCGATCTCGCGTGCATCTTTCAGTTCGCCCAACTGGCGATAGAGCTGCATGCGCACCTGGAGGTCCGGCACATAGGGCTCGGGGATCATCACCGGCATGCCGAGCGAAATCTGCGGGCTCCACTCGCCCGCCTCCTCGCCATAGCCGTCGCCGCCTTCCTTGAGGTTGGCCACCGCCTCTTCCAGCATCGCCTGGTAGAGCTCGAAGCCGACTTCCTTAATGTGGCCCGACTGCTCCTCGCCGAGGAGGTTACCGGCGCCGCGAATATCGAGGTCGTGGCTCGCGAGCTGGAAGCCGGCACCGAGCGATTCAAGTGACTGCAGCACGCCGAGCCGCCGCTCGGCCGTATCGGTGAGCTTGCGCGCTGGCGGCACGGTGAACAGCGCATAGGCGCGTTGCTTCGACCGGCCGATGCGGCCGCGGATCTGGTAGAGCTGGGCGAGGCCGAAATGGTCGGCGTGATGCACGACCAGTGTGTTGGCGTTCGGAATATCGAGGCCGGATTCGACGATCGTCGTCGCCAGCAGCACGTCGAATTTGCCGTCGTAGAAATTGTTCATGATGTCGTCGAGCTCGCCCGGCGGCATCTGGCCATTGGCGATGACGAAGCTGATCTCGGGCACGTTCTCGCGCAGGAATTCGGCGATGTCGGGCTGGTCCTTGATCCGCGGCACGACATAGAACGCCTGCCCGCCACGATATTTTTCGCGCAGCAGCGCCTCGCGGATCGAGATCGGATCGAAGGGCGAGATGAAGGTGCGGATGGCAAGGCGGTCGACCGGCGGCGTCGCCAGCAGCGACAGGTCGCGCACGCCCGTCAGCGCCAACTGCAACGTGCGCGGGATCGGCGTCGCCGTTAGCGTCAGCACATGGATGTTGCCGCGCATCTCCTTGAGCCGCTCCTTATGGGCGACACCGAAATGCTGTTCTTCATCGATGATGAGGAGGCCGAGATTCTTGAACTCGACCGACTTCGACAGCAGCGCATGCGTGCCGACGACGATGTCGATCTTGCCGTTGGCGATGCCCTCCTTGGTCTCCTTGAGCTCGGCCGCGGCGACGAGGCGCGACGCCTGGCGCACATTCACCGGCAGGCCGTTGAAGCGCTCCTTGAAGGTGCGGAAATGCTGCCGGCTGAGCAGTGTCGTCGGCACCACCACCGCCACCTGCTTGCCCGACATCGCCACCGCATAGGCGGCGCGCAACGCCACTTCGGTCTTGCCGAAGCCGACGTCGCCGCAGACCAGCCGGTCCATGACCTTGCCCTGCGTCAGATCGTCGAAGATCGCCGAAATGGCGGTCAGCTGGTCCTCGGTCTCGTCATAGGGGAAGCGCGCCGCGAACTCGTCATAGGCGCCGGTGTTGATGTCGACCGGATCGGCCTTCACCATCAGGCGCTGTGCCGCGATCTTGATCAGTTGCTCCGCCATGTCGCGGATGCGCTTCTTGAGCTTGGCTTTCTTGGCCTGCCAGGCGACGCCGCCCAGCTTGTCGAGTTCGACGTCGCTGCCGTCCGAGCCATAACGGCTCAACAGTTCGATGTTCTCGACCGGCAGATAAAGCTTGGTGTCGTTGGCGTATTGGATCTCGACGCAATCATGCGGCGCGCCGAGGGCGTCGATCTGCTTCAAACCGAGGAAGCGACCGATGCCATGATCGACATGGACGACGAGATCGTTGGCC
Organism: Hyphomicrobiales bacterium; assembly: GCA_004144345.1. Taxonomy (GTDB): domain Bacteria; phylum Pseudomonadota; class Alphaproteobacteria; order Rhizobiales; family Devosiaceae; genus Devosia_A. Next base: position 59,888 of record SEEL01000005.1, on the reverse strand, counting down.
GCGAGGCTGGTGGCCTCGGTCAGGGCATCCGACGCCCTCTTGCGGCGCTGCGGGCGCAGCAGGCGTTCGCCCAGAATGTCCTGTTCGGAGAGGACGACGAGGTCGTCGGTCTCGAAGCCGGATTCGAGCGGCAGCACCACCAGCGCCGAGACGTTCGGCGAGGTGGTGATGGCATCGCCCCAGTTCTCGGCCATGCGCGGATTGCGCAGCCCGTGGTCGCCCAGCAATTGCGCCATGCGGTCGCGCGAACCGTCCGACCAGCAGGCGACGACAGTGTGCCGCTTCTTCGCGCTGTCGCCCTTGAGGCGGGCGACCACGGCCTCGAACAGATTGGTGTCGGCGGCCTGCCGTTCGGCCGCGAAATTGTGCCCGAGCCGCCCGCCGGCGTCCTCCGTGCGGGTCTCGTCGGGATGCGCAAAGGCCGAAAGCTGGATCGCCTGCGCCTCGCCCAATTGGTAGGGCTGGCCCTCGACCTCGTAAAGCTGGTCGGGTGGAACGGGCTTATAGGGTGCGCCAGCCGCCGCCAGTTTCTTGTCGGTCCGCGCCGTCTCGCGCGCCTCGTAATAGTCCTTGATCTGCGCCTGGCGGTCGGAAAATGCCTCCTTGGCCTGATCGTCGAACACGAAGGGCGCATCACCGGTGTAGTCGGAGAGCCGGTCGAGATGCTCGTAGAAGAAGGCCAGCCAGTGCTCGAGGCCGGGGAAGCGCTGCCCGGCGCTGATCGCGCCATACAACGGATCGTCAACCGTGTTGCCGCCGAACGCCGCCGTGTAGCGGGCGCGGAAGCGCTTGATGGTTTCGTCGTTGAGCAGCACTTCGCTCATCGGCGCGAGCGCGATGGATTTGAGCGTGCCGGTCGAGCGCTGCGTTTCAGGATCGAAGCTGCGGATGGTCTCGAGCGACTTGCCGAAGAAGTCGAAGCGTAGCGGCGCATCCATGCTGGCCGGGAACAAATCGACGAGGCCGCCGCGCACGGCATATTCGCCCTGCTCCCGCACGGTTGGCACGCGCAAATAGCCATTGAGCGAGGCCCAGAGGATCAGCTTTTCGCTATCGACCACCTGCCCCGATTTGGCGGCAAAGCTCATGCCGGCGACGACATCGAGCGGCGGCAGCTTCTGGATCAGCGCATTGACTGCCGTCAGGACGATGGCGCCCCTGGTCGACGGATCGGCGAGCGCCGAAATGGTCGTCATGCGGGCGGCGATGGTCACGCCATTGGGCGACACGCGGTCATAGGGCAGGCAGTCCCACGCCGGCAGCGTCAGGATGGTGTGGCCGGGCAGCATAGCGCGCAGCACATCTTCCATGCGCTGCAGCCGGCGGCCGTCGCGCGCCACGAACACGGCGGCGACGCGCGCTTCGGGATCGTCCTTCAGCCGCTGCTCGACGAGCCGCGACAGCACCGTCGGCTGCATGCCGTCGGGAACATTGACGATGGAGCGGGTCGGGCGGGCGAGTTCGGTCATTGGGTCTTCAATCGGTAGGCAATGATGGTGCCAAGCAGTTCAGCGTCGGTGTCGGGCGGGCATGGCTCCTGCCCCATCACCCATTTGAGGAGGTCGGTGTCTTCCTCATCCATAAGGGCTTCGAGGCGGTCCAGTTCCGGCGGGCCGTAGAGGTCGAGATGCGCATCGGCAAACGGCCCCAGCACAAGGTCCATCTCCTTGGTGCCACGGTGCCAGGCGCGGTAGCGCATGCGGCGGCGGCGAATAGCAATGTCTTCACCGGCGTCTTTTGGGGGGGCCATGATCGGGGTCGTCTCGGGGAATGTTCCTGCTATGTATCCTCTTGTGGCCGCAGTGAATAGTGTTGGCTTCGGAGAATCCCCTTGGCGCGTCCGTCTGCCCTCGATCCGCTGTTTCGCTCGCTCCGCTCGATCAAGGGCGTAGGGCCGCAGCTGGGCGCCCTGCTCGACCGCTTCTTCGGCGCCGAGGGCGAGGCGATTGCGCTCGACCTGTTGATGCACATGCCGAGCGGCCTCGTCGACCGCCGGCGCATGGAAGGCGTTGCCGGCGCCATTGTCGGGCAGACGGCGACGCTGCGGCTCCATATCGACAATCATCTGCCGCCGCCGCGTGGCCGGGCCAACCAGCCGCATCGCATCTGGGCCCATGACGAGACCGGCGAAATCCAGCTCGTCTATTTCAAGTCGCACGGCAATTGGGTCGAAAAGCTGCTGCCGGAGGGCGAGGAACGGTTTGTTTCGGGCACCGTCGGCATCTTCAACGGCATCAAGCAGATCACCCATCCCGACTATGTGGTCGATGTCGCCGATTTCGAGACCATGCCGCTGGTTGAGCCGGTCTATCCGCTCACCCATGGCCTCACTACCAAGGCGCTGACCAAGCTCGTCCGCGCCACGCTTGAGACCCTGCCCGATTTGCCCGAGTGGATCGTGGCCGAGCGGCTCCAGCAATTCGGCTGGCCAAGTTTCCGCGAGGCGATGACCAAGGTCCACGCCCCGGCCGAACCCGCCGATAGCGAGTTGTGGGGTCCCGCCCGGATGCGGCTCGCCTATGACGAATATCTCGCCGGCCAGCTGGCGCTGTTGATCGTCCGCTCGACGCTGGTGTCGGCCCGCGGCATCGCGCGCAGCTTCACCGGCGAGATCACAGCCCGGGTCGAGGCTGCCCTGCCCTTCGCGCTGACCGGCGGCCAGCAGCTCGCTATCGACCACATCCGCGACGATCTCGCCTCGCCCACCCGCATGTCGCGGCTGCTGCAGGGCGACGTCGGCGCCGGCAAGACGGTCGTCGCGCTGATGGCGATGGCGGCGGTGGCCGAAAGCGGCGCGCAATCGGCACTGATGTCGCCCACCGAACTGTTGGCGGCGCAGCATTTTCGCACACTGAAGCCGCTTGCCGACGCCGCCGGGCTCGGCATTGCGCTGCTGACGGGCAAGCAACCTGCCGCCGAGCGCCGCGCCATTCTCGCCGGCATCGCTTCGGGCGAAACGACCATCGTCGTCGGCACCCATGCCCTGTTCCAGTCGGGCGTCGAGTTCCAGAATCTTGGCCTCACCGTGGTCGATGAGCAGCATCGCTTCGGTGTCGCCCAGCGGCTGGCGCTCAGCGACAAGGGCAAGCATGCCGATCTGCTGGTCATGACCGCGACGCCGATCCCGCGCACGCTGGTGCTGACCCATTTCGGTGACATGGCCGTCAGCATCCTCAGCGAGAAGCCGCGCGGCCGGCAGCCGATCGACACCGCAGTCCTGTCGATCAACGAATATGACCGCGTCATCGCCCGGCTACAGGCGCGCATCGCCGAGGGCGCGCAGGCGTTCTGGGTGACGCCGCTGGTCGAGGAGAGCGAAGCGCTCGACGTCATGTCGGCCGAGGATCGCTTTGCCGAACTGAAGCGGGTGTTTGGCGACCAGGTGGCGCTGGTCCATGGCCGCATGTCGGCTGCCGCCAAGCAGGAGACGATGGACCGTTTCCAGCGCAACGAGGTGAAGATCCTCGTCGCCACCACCGTCATCGAAGTCGGCGTCGACGTCCCCAACGCCACCATCATGATCATTGAGCATGCCGAACGCTTCGGCCTCGCCCAGTTGCACCAGTTGCGCGGCCGCGTCGGGCGTGGTTCGCAGCGCTCAGCCTGCCTGCTGCTCTACAAGGAGCCGCTGTCGGAAAATGCGCAGGCGCGGCTGCAGACCATCAAGGAGACGGAGGACGGTTTTGTCATCGCCGAGCGCGACCTCGAACTGCGCGGCCAGGGCGACCTCCTCGGCACCCGCCAGTCCGGCATGCCCGGCTACCACCTCGCCGTCGCCGACGTGCACCGCCACCTGCTCGAATATGCCAATGGCGACGCCAAGGCGATCCTGGCGGCCAATCCCGGCCTCACCGGTGCCCATGGCGAAGCCGTCCGCGGCCTGCTCTATCTCTTCCGCAAGGATCTTGCGCTGCCACTGATAAGGGCCGGATGACGATGAAAGCAAAACCGATTGTCACGCTCTGGTCAAAGGCCGCCATCACTGCCGTCGACGATGCTTTGGCAAAAACCCAGCGGACCGTCAGGTTCGAATGCAGCGAGATCGTCGAAGACGCACGGAGCTGGTTCATGCATGTCGTACACTTGGAAGGCGGCAACGCCTATCTCTGCACCGGCAGTGACGAAGGCGAAGTATGGCAGGTTCGCGTGCAACTGGCGGAGTTCGAGCCCATGGGCCCGCTACGCGACGATCACCCTGACCCACAAAGCCGCGGTAGGGTTCTGCAGATGCCACGCGCCGTGGATGAGGACGATAATGATGTGTTCGTCGAGCTTGGCTATCTCGAACACTAGGCGTCCAGCATTTCCGCCAGTTTCTCGACCGTCTGCCAGCTGCGAATGGTCATGGATTTGTAGGCGGGATTGGCCATCATCTTGTTGAGCCGCGTCTGCGTGCGCTTGGCGCTCAGCCGCTGGTGGTAGATCAGGCCCTTGCCCGGCCACAGGGTGTCGACGCCCTCGCGCGGCTCGAACGCCTGCACGGCCTCGGCGACGCTCAGTCCCATCAGGAAGATAGCGTCGCTGTGGTATTTACCGGGCTCGTCGCCAAACTCTTTCGGGCGGTCCTTGATCACGGCGTTGAATTTCGTCGCCGGCAGGGCCAGCACCCGGATCAGTTCGCTATCGAGCTTGAACCGCTCGCCCAGCGCCGTCTCGATCTCGCGCTCGATGGCCCGCGCGCCCTTGGCCGAACTCATCACAACATTACCGCTGGCGATGTAGGTGGAAATGCCGGTGTAGCCGAGCTCTTCGAGGCACGCCTTGAGCGCCGCCATGGCGAGCTTGTTCTTGCCGCCAACATTGATGCCGCGCAGGAGGATCACATGCCTCGCCACGCGGAACCCCTCACGCGTCCTGGCGCGCCTCGGCGAGTGCCTTGAGGTCGGCCGGCTTCAGCATGACGCTTTCGCCGCAGCCGCATTCGCCGGTCTGGTTGGGGTTCTTGAAGGTGAAGCCGGACTTCAACATGTCCTCTTCGAAATCCATCACCGTGCCCAACAGGAACAGCGTTGCCTTGGGCTCGATATAGACGTCGACGCCCTTGTCGGCGATGTGGTCGTCGCCCGGCACGGGCGCCGCCAGATAGTTCAGCGTATAGGACTGCCCGGCGCAGCCGGCATCCTTGATGCCGACGCGCACGCCCACCACCGGCGTCTCGCTGTCTTCCATGATCTCGCGCACCCGCTCGGCGGCCGCGTCGGTGAGGCTCATGATTTTCAACGCCATCGGTCTATTCTTTCTGCTCTGTCCGATCGATCCGGAGGCGGCTCGCTCGGCCAACCGCTTTCAGACTCCATCGTCAATTGCCGATGATACGCCTACCACCAGTTCAGTGCAACCTGCGCTTCCTCGGACATGCGCGACTGGTCCCACGGCGGATCGTAGACCATGTTCACGGTCACATCCTGGATGCCCTCGACGCCCAGCGCCGCATTTTCCACCCAGCCCGGCATCTCGCCCGCCACCGGGCAGCCCGGCGCGGTCAGCGTCATGTCGATGGTCAAATTGCGGTTGTCGTCGAGGTCGACCTTGTAGATCAGCCCCAGCTCATAGATGTCGACCGGGATTTCGGGGTCGTAGACGGTCTTGAGGGCCCCGATCAGATCGGTGGTGATGCGCGCCACTTCCTCGGGCGGCAGCGTGCCCGAGACGTTGGGCACAATGCGATTGCCGTCGGTGCGCTCCGCCTCGGCGGGCACGGCGGGTGTTTCGGCAGCGATTTCAGCGGGTTCGTCGGTCATGCAAAGAACTTCTGTGCTTTCTCGATGCCCTCGACCAGGGCGTCGATGTCGTCCTTCCCGCTATATAGGGCGAGCGAGGCGCGGCAGGTAGAGGTGACACCGAAGCGTGTGAGCAACGGCATGGCGCAATGCGTACCGGCGCGTACGGCGATGCCGTAGCGGTCGAGGATGGTGGCGACGTCATGGGCGTGGGCGCCCTTGAGCTCGAACGAGAAGATCCCGCCCTTGCCCGGCGCGTCGCCGATGAGGCGCAGCGAATTGATCCGTTTCAGCCGCTCGCTGGCATAGGCGGCCACCTCGCGCTCATGCGCGGCGATGGCGTCGCGGCCGAGCAGCGTCACATAATCAATGGCGGCGCCCAGCCCGATCGCCTGGACGATCGGCGGCGTACCGGCCTCGAAGCGATGCGGCGGCTCGTTGTAGGTGACATTGTCCAGCGTCACCGTATCGATCATCTCGCCGCCGCCCTGGTAGGGCTGCATGGCCGCCAGCAGGTCATAGCGGCCGTAGAGCACGCCGATGCCGGTCGGGCCGTAGAGCTTGTGGCCGGTGAAGACGTAGAAATCGGCGCCCAGCGCCTGCACGTCCACCGTCTCGTGGACGGCGCCCTGCGAGCCGTCGATCAGCACCGGCACGCCCCGGGCGTGGGCGATCTCAATCATTTTCGCGATCGGGTTCACCGTGCCCAGCACGTTCGACATATGCGTGACCGCGACCATCTTGGTCTTCGGCCCGATGGCCGCCTCGAAGGCGTCCATATCGAGCGACCCGTCATCGCGGATGTCGATCCACTTCAGCACCGCGCCTTTGCGCTCGCGGTGGAAGTGCCACGGTACGATGTTGGAATGGTGCTCCATGATGGTGAGGACGATCTCGTCGCCCTCCCCGATCCGCGGTCCGGCAAAGGACGAGGCCACGAGGTTGATCGCTTCCGTCGCCGAGCGGGTGAAGATGATCTCTTCGGGCCGGCCGGCATTGATGAAGCGCTGCACGGCCTTGCGGCCGTCCTCATAGGCTTCGGTCGCGCGGTTGGCGAGCGTATGCAGGCCCCGGTGCACATTGGCGTAGGCGTGCTTGTGCGCCCAGTCCATCTTGTCGAGCACGGCGCTCGGCTTCTGCGCCGAGGCTCCGCTATCGAGATAGACCAGCCGGTTGCCGAAGATCTTCTCGTCGAGGATCGGGAAATCGGCGCGGACCTTGTCGAGGTTGAAGCTCACTCGCCCCTCAGCCACTTCTCGACCACGCCTTCCAGCGCGTCGTGCAGATCGTCGTTCTCGATCGGGTCGAGCACTTCGGCAAGGAAGCCGCGGACCAGCATGCTCTCCGCCTCGAGCTTCGGAATACCGCGGCTCAGGAGGTAGAACATGTGGTCGTCGTTGAGTGCGCCCACAGTCGAGCCATGGCCGCAGACAACGTCGTCGGCGAAGATTTCGAGTTCCGGCTTGCTCAGGATCTGCGCCTCATCGGACAGCATCAGTCCCTGCATCATCAGCTTCGCGTCGGTCTTCTGCGCGTCGCGTTCGACGATGATCTTGCCCTGGAATACCGCCGTCGAGCGCCCACGGGCGATCTGCTTGTAGAGCGGCTTGGCCGTGCAGCGCGGCACGGCGTGACGCAACTCCAGCGTCACATCGGAATGCTGGCCTTCGCTCACGAGGTTCAGCCCGGTGAAGTCGCCATGGGCACCCTCGCCTTCGAATTTCGCGAACAGATTGAAGCGGCTCAGCACTGACCCGGCATGGATGGTGATGGTGCGAAGCTTGGCGCCTTCGGCCACGTGATACTCGGCCGCGGCAAAGTTCGTGGCGCGCGACGGGCTGAGATCGAGCAGGATGTGGGTCAGCTCGGCGCCCTTCCCCACGGCCACGTAACTGGCGTGGTTGGAAACGTGCACTTCGTCGGTGCCCGAGAAGATCTCGATCACGACAGCCTTGCCGCCATCGGCGAGGAACAGGCTGACGCTGTCATTCATATGCGCCGCATCGCCTTCGGTGCGGCGGTCGATATGCAGCACGGTGGGCTGTTCGCCAGCGATGTCGAGCTTCAGCGTCGACGCGGCGAGCGCCGCATTGAGCCGCACCAGCACATCGTCGCGTTCGCTGAGGGCGCTGCCCTTGACGATCGCGGCCAGCACACCATCCGGTTCATTGCCATCGATATCGGCCACGCCATTTGTCAGCGGGATGCGATAGGCGCCCGGGATGCGCAATGCCGGCGCGCTGGTCGCCTTCTCGGCGCCCGCCAGCTCGGGCACGGCCCGCAGCAGCATCTTGAGGTCGGTATAGTGATAGCTCTCGACCTTGCGCGTCGGCAGGCCGATCGTCGTCAGCCGCTCGGCGGCCGCGGCGGCACCGGCCGCGCCCAGCTGTTCGATCAGCTTGGCTTCGGCAGGGCCGATGCGAACGGGGGTATGGATGCTCACGCCCGCGCTCCGTCATAGGGCTCGTTGTCGAAGGCCGCGCCGTCAAAGCCGGCATAGCCCTTGGATTCGAGTTCCAGTGCCAGTTCCTTGGGGCCGCTCTCGACCACCCGGCCATCCGAGAACACATGCACCACGTCGGGCACGATGTGGTTCAGCAGGCGCTGATAGTGGGTGATGACGAGCATCGAGCGGTTGGGCGCGCGCAAGGCGTTGACGCCATCCGACACGACCTTGAGCGCATCGATGTCGAGGCCGGAGTCCGTTTCGTCGAGCACGCACATCTTGGGCTTCAAGAGCGCCATCTGCAGGATTTCGGCGCGCTTCTTCTCGCCGCCGGAGAAACCGACATTGAGGGCGCGCTTGAGCATATCGCTGTCGATGTTGAGATCGCGGCCGGCGTCCTTGACCGCACGCATGAAGTCGGGCGTCGAGAGCTCGCCCTCGTCGCGCGCCTTGCGCTGCGCATTGATGGCCGCCTTGAGGAAGGTCATCGTGGCAACGCCGGGGATTTCGATCGGATATTGGAAGGCGAGGAACAGGCCCGCGGCGGCGCGCTCGGCCACGTCCATCTCGAGGATGTTGACGCCGTCGAGCAGAACTTCGCCCTCGGTTACCTCATAGTCTTCCTTGCCCGCGAGCACATAGCTCAGCGTCGACTTGCCCGAGCCGTTGCGGCCCATCACGGCATGCACTTCGCCGGCGGGAACAATGAGGTTCACGCCCTTGAGGATTTCGCGCTCCTCGATCCGGGCGTGGAGGTTACGGATTTCGAGCATCGGGGTGGTCACTTGTCTTCTCCAGTGTCTTCGCCGTCCCAGTAATCGAGCAGCGGCTTGTCCCGCCCGCGCATGACGAACTGTGCGCCCATCATGCCGCCGCCGGCGGGGATGCCCGACGCGACCATGAACTTGCCGCTGTCGGGATATTCGAGGATGTCCGGATCGTTACGCGTCGAGATTGCGAAATAGCGCAGATCGACCGAGCCGGTGTTGATGAGTTGATGGGCCGTGGACGCATCACCGGCTACCGCCGAGAGCACGTCGCCGGCCCGCACGGCATAGCTCTCAGTGCCAAACCGGTACGTCCCTTCGCCCTCGAGGATGATGAACATCTCCTCATTGTTACGATGCGAGTGGAACGGGAATCCGGATTTGCCGGGCGGCACCACGATGAACTGCGCGCCCAGATCCTTCATGCCGACAACGCCACCGATCCGCCCCGCCACATTGGCAAAGCGGCTGCCCTTCCTGGTGGGCTTCATCTCGAGATCGGCGATGTTGACGACGGGCTTGGTCATGAGGGTTAGCCCACGCTGCCTTCCAGCGAGATCGAAATCAGCTTCTGCGTTTCGACCATGAATTCCATCGGCAGATGCTGCAGCACGTCGCGGACGAAGCCGTTGACGATCAGGGCGACGGCTTCCTCTTCGGAGAGCCCGCGCTGCTGGGCGTAGAACATCTGGTCGTCGGAGATTTTCGACGTCGTCGCTTCATGCTCGAACACCGTCGAGGCGTTGCGGCTCTCGATGTAGGGCACGGTGTGGGCGCCGCATTTGTCGCCGATCAGCAGGCTGTCGCACTGCGTGAAGTTACGCGCGCCCTTGGCCTTGGCATGCGACGACACCTGGCCGCGATAGGTGTTGTCGGAAAAGCCCGCCGCGATGCCCTTGGAGATGATCCGGCTGGTCGTGTTCTTGCCGAGATGGACCATCTTGGTGCCGCTGTCGACCTGCTGGTAGCCGTTCGAAATGGCGATCGAGTAGAACTCGCCCGACGAATTGTCGCCGCGCAAAATGCAGCTCGGATATTTCCAGGTGATGGCCGAACCGGTCTCGACCTGCGTCCAGCTGATCTTGCTGCGATCGCCGCGGCAGTCGCCGCGCTTGGTCACGAAATTGTAGACGCCGCCCTTGCCTTCCTTGTCGCCGGGGAACCAGTTCTGGACCGTCGAGTATTTGATCTCGGCGTCGTCCAGCGCAACCAGTTCGACCACCGCCGCGTGCAGCTGGTGCTCGTTGCGGGCGGGCGCGGTACAGCCTTCGAGATAGCTGACATAGGAGCCCGCGTCGGCGATCAGCAGCGTGCGCTCGAACTGGCCGGTCTTGGCCTCGTTGATGCGGAAATAGGTGCTCAGTTCCATCGGGCAGCGGACGCCCTTGGGGATGTAGCAGAACGAGCCGTCGGTGAAGACCGCCGAGTTCAGCGTCGCGTAGTAATTGTCGGACGGCGGCACGACCGTGCCCAGATACTGCTTCACGAGATCGGGGTATTCGCGGATCGCTTCCGAGATCGAGCAGAAGATGATGCCCATCTTGTTGAGCTCGGCGCGGAAGGTCGTCGCCACCGACACGGAGTCGATCACGGCATCGACCGCGACCTTGGGCTGTTCGATGCCGGCGAGGAGTTCACGCTCCTTCAGCGGCACGCCCAGCTTCTCGTACATTTCGAGCAGCGCCGGATCGACCTCGTCGAGCGACTTCGGGCGGTTCGCCCCCTTGGGCGCCGCGTAGTAATACATGTCCTGGAAATCGATCTTGGGATAGTGGACGCGCGCCCAATTGGGCTCGTCCATCGTCAGCCAGCGGCGATAGGCGTCGAGGCGCCATTCCAGCATCCACGCCGGCTCGTCCTTCTTGGCCGAGATGAAGCGGACCGTGTCCTCGTTCAGGCCCATGGGGGCCTTCTCGGATTCGATGTCGGTCTCGAAGCCGTATTTGTACTTGTCGACGTCGAGCGCCAGCACGCTTTCGACGGTCGCGGTTTCGATCTCGTCCTTCAGCGTGGGGATTGCGTCTTTGTAATTGGTCTCGGCCATCGTCTATTCCTATGCCGCCTTGCCGCGGCGTTCGCGGTGCCGCTGGAGCACCTCACTAAACCCATCGAGGAAGGCCTCGATATCTGACTCGGTCGAATTCCAGCCCATGCTCAAACGCATGGCGCATTCGCCCAATTCCGCTGGCACGCCCATCGCCTTCAGCACATGACTGGCGCCCACCTTGCCCGACGAACAGGCCGAGCCCGACGAGATGGAGATGCCCTTCAAATCGAGCCCCATCATCGCCACCGAATTCTTCAGCCCCGGCACCGCAAAATTCACGACGCTGCCGATGCGATCGGCGGTGTCGCCGAAGATCACCATTTCCGGCGCCCAAATCCGCATCCGTTGCGCGCCGTTCGCAAGCATTTGCTCGACGCCCGCCGCCTGGTAACGGCCCGGAAAATTCACGGCGGCCGCAGCGAAGCCGGCAATCAGCGCCGCCGATTCCGTACCGCCGCGACGCCCGGTTTCCTGCCCGCCACCGGGGATCAGCCGCACCTGGTCGGCATGCCCCTTGAGCAGCAGCGCGCCCACTCCGGCCGGTCCACCGATCTTGTGCGCGCTGATGGCCATCATGTCGGGTGCGCGGGCCGCAAAATCCAGCTCCAGCTTCCCAAGTGCCTGCACGGCATCGATAAAAAGGTAGTGAGGCGAGGTGCCGACCAGCACTTCGATGCGGTCGACAGGCTGGATCACGCCGGTCTCGTTGTTGACGAGGTGCACCGCCACCAGCAGCTTGCCGCCGGCCGCATCGGCCCGCGCCATCGCCTCGGCGATCTGCTCCACGCGGATGAGCCCAGCGGCATCGAGCCCGACCTGCGTTACCGGCAGGCCGGTCGCTTCTGCGGCCTTGATCGCTGCGGTATGGCAACCGGCGGAGACGACAATCCCCTGCACGCTCAAGGCCTTGGCACCGCCGACAATGGCCTGGGTGATGGCCTCGGTGGCCGAACCGGTGAACACCAATTGCTCGCGGGTCGCCCCGGCAAGTTTCGCCACCGCCGCGCGGGACTCATCGATCAACGCCCGCAGCGCCCGGCCATGAGCATGCACCGACGACGGATTCCCTGTCAGTTCCAATGCCTTGAGCATGGCCTCGCGGGCCTCGGCCAGCAGTGGTGCCGAAGCGGCGTGATCGAGATATGTCGCGCTCACACTCATCAGAATACTTCCGGGCGCTGTGCCGCGCCCCCACCGCCTTCAAACTTCTTGAATTTTCGCGGGCGCTTTCTGTAGAAGGAGCGCTCGCCAAGCTCGGCTTCGGGCAACTCAGCTCGCCAGCCGCCCGATTTGTCAGTTTCGAACTATTCTAATCTGACTTTTCGGGCCTTGTTTTAGGGAGCAGCGGCCCCTTCGTCAAGCCGGAGACCCGGCCCCGAGCGGTTCATTCGAGCCCGCCTCGGCCAACGGAAGCGAGCGATGCCAGAAGTTATTTTCAACGGGCCGGAAGGCCGCCTCGAAGGCCGCTATCAGCCGGGCAGCAGCCCCAATGCGCCGATCGCGATCGTGCTTCATCCGCACCCCGAATTCGGCGGCACGATGAACAATCAGATCGTCTATAACCTCTTCTATATGTTCGCGAAACGCGGCTTCTCGGTGCTCCGCTTCAACTCGCGCGGCGTCGGCCGCTCGCAGGGTCTGTTCGATCACGGCATCGGCGAATTGTCGGACGCGGCGTCGGCCCTCGACTGGCTGCAGTCGCTCAACCGCGAGTCGCGCGGCTGCTGGATCGCCGGCTTCTCGTTCGGCGCCTGGATCGGCATGCAGCTCCTGATGCGCCGGCCGGAAGTCGAAGGCTTCATCTCGGTGTCCCCACCCGAGAATCTCTACGATTTCTCCTTCCTCGCCCCCTGCCCGTCCTCGGGCCTGATCATCCATGGCGACAAGGACCGCGTGGCGCCGCCCGCTTCGGTGCAGAAGCTGGTGGATAAGCTCAAGACGCAGAAGGGCATCACCATCGAGCAGCAGATCGTCGATGGCGCCAACCATTTCTACGAAGGCAAGATCGACGAATTGACCGAACGTAGCGCCGAGTATCTCGACCGTCGCCGCGCGGAAATCGCGGCGGGCAAGGGGCGCTAGCCATACGCCCCGGACCCTCGTCCTTCTGAAGGCTCGGGACGGGGTCCTCATGGCGGCTGGTGCCGCCATGACGAGCCGGTCGAAGCAGAAGGGCGCGAGCAATGGCCGCCAAGTACAAGTCAGACTTCCTGAACGTCCTCGATCAGCGAGGCTTCATCCACCAGATCTCCGATCCGGAGGGCCTCGACGCCGCGGCGGTTGCCGGACCGGTGAGCGGCTATATCGGCTTTGACGCGACGGCGACGTCGCTGCATGCCGGCTCGCTGATCCAGATCATGATGCTCTACTGGATGCAGCAGACCGGCCACCGGCCGATCACGCTGATGGGTGGCGGCACCTCGATGGTGGGCGACCCCTCGTTCAAGGACGAGGCGCGAAAGCTCCTGACGGTCGAGGCCATCGACACCAACATCGCCGGCATCAAGAAGATCTTCGCCCAGGTGCTGCGCTATGGCGACGGCCCCAGCGATGCGCTGATGGTCAACAATGCCGAATGGCTGCTGAAACTCAACTATGTCGAGTTCCTGCGCGATGTTGGCCGGCATTTCTCGGTCAACCGCATGATGAGCTTTGACTCGGTGAAGCTCAGGCTCGACCGTGAGCAGTCGCTGAGCTTCCTCGAGTTCAACTACATGATCATGCAAGGCTACGACTTCGTCGAGCTCAACCGCCGCTACGGCGCGACCCTGCAGATGGGTGGCTCCGACCAGTGGGGCAACATCATCAATGGCGTCGATCTCAGCCACCGCATGGGCGGCCCGCAGCTCTATGCGCTGACCTCGCCGCTGCTGACGACATCTTCCGGCGCCAAGATGGGCAAGACCGCCAACGGCGCCGTCTGGCTCAATGCCGATCTGATGTCGCCTTATGATTTCTGGCAGTACTGGCGCAACGCCGAGGACGCCGATGTCGAGCGCTTCCTGAAGCTCTATACGGTCCTGCCCCACGACGAGATCGCCCGGATCGTCGCCGGCGATGTGAACGAGGCCAAAAAGGCCCTCGCCACCGGTGTGACCTCGCTCGTCCACGGCGTCGATGCCGCAGAGCAGGCCGCCAAGACCGCAGCGGCGACCTTCGAGGCCGGGGCGCTCGATCTGTCGCTACCGACCTCCGACATTACCCGTGGTGAGCTCAATGCCGGCCTCGGCATCCAGGCGGCACTCGTCCAGGCCGGTCTCGCAGCCTCGAACGGCGAAGCGCGCCGCTCGATCCAGGGCGGTGCCGTTCGCGTCAATGACGAGGTGGTGACCGATGAGCGCGCCACGCTGACGGAAGCCCATCTCCTGCCCGAAGGCGTGATCAAGCTGTCGGTCGGCAAGAAGAAGCACGCCCTGCTGCGCGTCGCCTGAGCTTCGGCTCAGTCGACCCGCGGCTGCTCTTTCGCGCGATATTCGAACAGCGAGCGGAAGGCGCCGGGGGCCAGCAGCGACAGCGGGTTGACCTTGAATGCCGGCTTGTCCAGCGGGCCATTCACCGCAAAGGTGATGCCCCACATGCCGGTGTTGCCGCCGCCGAACAGCTTTCCGAACGCATTGTTGATGCCGTACATCGGCACGAACGTGCCGACGAGGTCGTACTGCTTCTTGTCGGTGTAGATGAAGCCCTCGCCCGAACCGCCGATGCTGTCGCCGGTCACCACCGCGTCGACGATCTGGATGCGGTCGGCGCGCTGCACGAAATCGGCCTTGGCGCTGTCGAACACCATGGAATTGCCGCCGCTCAACGCGCGACGTGAATCCGGGTGACCATTGACCAGGGCGGTCAGGTTCTTCTCGTCCACGATGGCGAAATTCTTGAGATTGACCGCGCCATTGCTGACTTTGGTCGAGGTGTTGGTGGCCAGCACAAAGCTGCCCTCGCCGCCCTGCAGCTGCGGATAGACGCCGACAAAGCGCAGCACCGAGCCCAGATCGTTGAACACCACGGTCATGGAGCGGCCGCCCTCGACCGGATTGGTCGCCACCGAGACCTGCCCATTGCTGCCGATCTGGCCCTGCATCGTCACATTGCGCAGATCGGTGCCCTTGAGCGCCAGATCGATGTCGAGGTTGAAGGCGTTGGTCTTGTACATGCCCAGCGCCCGCTTCAGTTCGATGTCGAGCGCGATGGTGTCGTTGAAGCTCGTCGCCTGCGGACCGCCGGAGCCGGTATTGAGGTTGAAGAAGCGCGTCAGCACCGGCTTCAGATCGAGCTGGTCGCCGCGAATGCGCACCGCATAGCCGCCCTGGACTGGGGTCATCGACAGTTGCGCCGCGTCGCCCTCGCTGACGGCGAAATTGCTGAATTCAGCCGATTGCAGACCCTTCTTGGCGTCGATCTGCATGCTGCCCTTGAGCTTTACGCTGCCAAAGCCGAGGTCGAGCGCCGAAATGTCCGTCAGGTCGCCGGTCTGCTTGACCGTCGCCTTGACCATGCCGGCCTGCCCGGCGTCCTTCGTGATGCCGAGGTCCTTGATAGTGAGCGAGGCGGCCTTGAGGTCGGCGGCGATATCGATGGCGCCATCGGCCCGCGGCACAGCCGTCACGGCCACCCGGCCCTTGCCGAAATCCCCGGTGTCGAAACCGAGCTTGGCGAGGTCCTCAAGATTGGCGGCGGCGGTGATGGTCATGGGCGGCGTTGCCGCGCCCGTGCTCAGATCACCGTCGACCGCGATGTCGGTGCCCATGCCGTTGATTTCGGCGCTGCCGCCGACGCGGAAGCCAGCCTGCGTGGCCATGAACGACAATTCGCCATTGCCGAGCTTATAACCCTGAATTTCCTCGGAAGTGCCGAGGCCCGCGACATTGCCGTTGACCGAATAGTCGGTGCTCTTCATCGCCCCGGCGCCATCGAGCGTCGTGGTGGTGACGAGCCGCAAATTAAGCGAGCCGGTCAGCGCATTGAGGTCGATCGGCACGCTCTCCGAACTCATCATGTCCGGCGCGAACTGCTTGAGCACAGCCGCCACGGCTGGAATGCCGCCCGACACATCGCCCGACAGCTCGACCAGATTTTCGTCCGCCGATTGCGGCGACATCACGAGGGCCGCATTAGCGACGGTGATGTTGCCATTGTCGGTCTGGATCACCCCGCCATCGGCGGCCATGGTGATATCGGAATCGTGCATCTGGAGGCGCGTCTTGCCCAGAATGTCGATGGGCGCCATGCCGTCGACGGCATTCACCCGCACCCCGTCGGCGACCATTTCGATGAACACGCCATTCTGCGGGATCGGCTTGTTCTCGCCCGCGACGGGAAGCGTGCCCACCGGGAAGGCGAATTTCATCGTGGCGCTTTCGATCACGCCATCCAGCACATTCTTGGCGAACCAATCGCGCGCCTCGGGTGCCGCAGTGGCCGGCCAGACGCGCCTTATGTCAGCCGCCGTGATGCCCTTGCCCGCCAGGGCCATGTCGAAGCCGAGGCCCTTGCGCAGCATGTCGATGCGGCCGCGCGCCTCGATCCGCGCCCCGTCCTCACGCGAAATCACGGTCCGGTCGATGCCGACGGCGCCATAGATCGGTGCCGACCAGCCCTGGAAGCTCACATTGTCGAACAGCGTCACCGGCGCGCCGTTCTCCTTGAGGGTGATTTCCTTGCCCTGCATCGAGATGGCGACCGTCGGGCCGTAGAGTTCGTCGAGCCCCATGACGAAAACGCCGGAGAGCTTGGTCGTCACATCTCCGATCGTCATCGTGGACTCGGCCATGTTGAAGGTGCCGCTCGCGGGCTGCCAGTCGATCTCGATGATATTGCTGGCGATCGGGTAATAATCGTCGCCCATGCGCAGATCCGTGCCGGTCATATCGGCATGGATGACGCCTTCCTTGATCTTGCCGGTCACCGCATCGAAGCCGAGATCGAGCGATACCGCTGCCGGGCCGACAATGCCTCCTGCCGAGGCCGTGTCGTCGATCAGCGGGGCAAAGGCCGCGAGGGCGAAATTGTTGAGCGACATTTTCAGCCGCGCTTCGCCATTCTCGTCGATCAGCCGCTCGAAGATGCCGCGCATGATCGTGCCGTCGAAATTGGCGGAGAAATTGCCCTCCACCGCCCTGCCGTCCGGCGTCGGGGCGATGTCGAGCGTGATGTTGGTGAAGGTGCGCAGCGAGCCATAGAGCGCGTCGTTCATGTCGACGGTCGCGCCCTTGATGATCAGGCGCGAGAAGCGTCCCAGGTCCGACTGTTCGATGACGCTGGCGATGCCCAGCTGGGCGGCCTCGAGGTTGAACACCAGCCAGTCATTGTCGGAGCGGACATGGGTCAGCTCCGTGGTCTCGCCCGTGACGCTGATGCCGTCGCGCTGGAAGCCGGCATTGGGGAACGCCGTCGAGCCCTCGAGAATGCGCACCGTTGCCGGCCCACCCGCCGGGTCGGGGATCACTTCGAACTCGGCGAGGCGCGGCCCGAATAGATCCTGGTTCAGCTGGATGTGCGGGCCGACCAGGGTCACCGTCGCGCCGGGCTGGCCGATCAGCGAGCGGATCGGCGAGAAGCCGACCTCGAAGGCCTCCATCTTCACCTTGCCGCCGGTCGCATTGTCCTTGAATACCACGGGGCTGAACTGGATGACCGGCCAGGCGTAGCCTTCGAGCGCGAGGGCCATGTCGCCCAGTTCGAGCTCGGAATCGGGCGGCATGGACGCCAGCACCAGATTGCGAATCTGGTTGGAGATGAAGGGCAGCGGGATAGGGTGGATCAGCAGTGCCACATACAGCACGGCAACCAGCGCCAGCGGCACGCCGAACAGCCATGCTGCGGCAAGGCTGAGGGTACGGGCGACAGAGCGCTTGCGGACCGTCTGTCCTGGTGGCGGCGTTGGCTTCAATTATCTTCCGCAAGGAATGTTGGCGTTGTTCCGAGTGCCCCGGGAATCAACTGGCCAGTCACTGATATTTGCTCGATGATACCGGCTGCAATAAGGCACTAACACCCTGAAAAGCCGCGTTTTGCGGTCTCGGACATCACGACGCCATGCTTGAGATCGGCAAGACAGCCCCCGACTTCACCCTGCCCGACGATCGCGGCGGCACGTTCAAGCTGAGCGCCCATCGCGGCAAGCCGGTGGTCGTCGAGTTCTATTGCGAGGACGGCACGGAGGGCTGCGAGGTCGAGAACCGCGAGTTCAGCGCCCTCGCCTCCGAGTTCGGCAAGCTGGGCGTGGAACTGGTGGCGATTTCGCCGCAGAGCGTTGAGAGCCATCGGAAATTCTCGGAGAAGAACGGCTTCGTGCAGCCCCTCCTTTCCGATGCCGACCTCAAAGCCAACAGGGCCTATGACGTCTGGCAGCAAAAGAAGCTCTGGGGTCGCGAGTATATGGGCACCATCCGCGTCACCTATCTGGTCGACGCCAAGGGCAAGATCGCCGGCGTCTTCCACGCCCGCCGCATCAAGGGACACGCGCAGACCGTCCTCGACGCCACCCGGGCCCTGGTCGAGGGGCAGCGTTAAGCCCGTATTAGGCCTTCTTTGGCGCTCCGTTAACCTTAACAATCCATGATTTCCCGGCGTCGAGAGAGTCGGGAGTTGTCCCTGATGCGTAAAAGCGTTCCGCCCAGGCCGTTCGCGGGAAAGTCCCCGGCCCAGCCCAAGAGCCCTGCCCGGCACATCGCTATCCGCCCGTTCTTCCTCTATGCCGGCTTCGCGTTGCTGCTGGCGAGCAATGTGCTGACGCTTGTCGGCTTCCTGATGGCCCCCGATATTGCAAAGCTCTTTGGACCGAAGGACACGGTCCTCACCGCCTATGAGGATCGCATTTCGCAGTTGCGCGTCGAAGTCGACCGGCTGCAGTCGCGTCACTATGCCCAGGCCGGCGACATCAATCTCCAGCTGCAGGATCTGGCGCAGACGCAGGAACTGCTGATGGAGCAGCACCAATATGTGAAGCAGCTTGCCGACAAGGCCGCGACGCTCGGCATCGAGACCGCGGCCCTGCCGTCCGAGGCCGACGAACCGCTGCTCACCAGTTCGATTTCAGTGCCCGGCGATCCCGCTTCCGAAGTCGCCGCTGCCGCCGCCAATGTCAGCAAGATGATGGACGATTCCCGGCTGGCGCTGGCCGCCCTCTCCGAAGAGGCGACGGGCAAGACCGAGCGGATCATGTCGACGCTCGCCGGTATCGGCATCCGGCCCAAGCTGCCTGATTTCGACGGGGTCGGCGGCCCCCTGCTCCCGCCCGCCGACAGCCCCGAGAGTTCGACCCTGATCGATGACGCCAACAGCGTCGCCGAGGCCCTCGAGCGCTTCAAGGCGGCGCGCCAGGCCATCGACCTCGCGCCGGTGCATCGCCCGCTGGCCACTGCCACGCGCACCAGTTCCACCTTCGGCAACCGCAAGGACCCCTTCACCGGTCGCCGCGCCTTCCATTCGGGCCTCGACTACGCGGCACCACACGGCGCGACCGTGCTGAGCGCGGGCGCCGGCACCGTCACCTTCGTCGGCCAGAAGTCCGGCTATGGAAACGTCGTCGAGGTCACGCACAGCACCGGCCTCATCACCCGCTACGGCCATCTGAGCGGCTTCCTCGTCAAGGAAGGCCAGAGCGTCAACACCGGCTCACCCATCGCCAAGGTGGGTTCGACCGGCCGCTCAACCGGCCCGCATCTGCATTTTGAGGTGAGGCGCTCCGACAGCGCCGTCGATCCGGCGGGCTATCTCAAGGCCGGCAAGGAATTAGCCAGCATCCTCGCTGGTTGATACCACTTAAGGTCGAACGGTACCGAATAGTCAGTTTTGATCATGCGCACGAACGCGCGGCTGCTCAAAATGCAGGCGTAGTCAGCTTTCGTTTCGGGCTGCGCAAGCAGTCACCCATATTTGGGCGCATATTTTGGGGGCTCCGAAATCCGGAGTTGATTAGGCCGGCAGTCGCAAGCTGCCGGCCGTTTTTATGCCCGGGCTTATTCGCCCTTGTCGGCGTAGCCTTGGACGCGCGAGGCGAGCGAGGCTTCCATGAACCCGTCGAGATCGCCGTCCAGCACCGCGCCGGTGTTGGACGTCTCGTAATTGGTCCGCAGGTCCTTCACCATCTGGTACGGCTGCAGCACGTAGCTGCGGATCTGGTGGCCCCAGCCGATCTCGGTCTTGGAGGCGGCCTCGGCATTGGCTGCGGCTTCGCGCTTTTCGAGCTCCTGCTCGTAGATCCGCGCCTTCAGCATCTGCATCGCCGTCGCCCGGTTCTTGTGCTGGCTGCGCTCCTGCTGGCACGCCACCACGATGCCGGTGGGCACGTGAGTGATGCGGATGGCCGAATCCGTGGTGTTGACGTGCTGGCCGCCGGCGCCCGACGAGCGATAGGTGTCCACCTTCAGATCAGATTCGTTGATCTCGATGTTGATGGTCTCGTCCACCACCGGATAGACCCAGGCCGACGAGAAGCTCGTATGCCGCCGCGCCGCACTGTCATAGGGCGAAATGCGCACCAGCCGGTGCACCCCGGCCTCGGTCTTCAGCCAGCCATAGGCATTGTGGCCCTTGATCTGCACCGTCGCCGACTTGATGCCGGCTTCTTCGCCGGCATGGAACTCCATGGTCTCGACCTTGAATTTCCGCCGCTCGGCCCAGCGCGTGTACATGCGCAGCAGCATCGAGGCCCAGTCCTGGCTCTCGGTCCCGCCGGCGCCGGCGTGGATTTCGAGGTAGCAGTCATTGTGGTCGGCTTCGCCGCTGAGCAGCGTCTCGATCTGAAGGCGCGCCGCGGTTTCGCGCAGCCCCTTGATCGCCTCGTCGGCCTCTTTGACGATCGAATCGTCGCCCTCGGCCTCGCCCAGTTCGATCAGCTCGATATTGTCGCTCAGCTGCTGCTGGAAATCGCGGACGGCCTTGACCTGCACGTCAAGCTCGTCGCGCTGGCGCATGATCTCCCGCGCCTTTTCCGGATTGGACCAGAAATCGGGCGCTTCGGTGCGGTTATTCAGATCTTCGAGGCGGGCTTCTGCAGTATCCCAGTCAAAGATGCCTCCTCAGCAGGTTCAGCACCTGCTCGATTTCGGCCACGTTCTTTTCGGTCTCAGCACGCATTCATTCGTCCCTTCGCTTGGGGACGATCTAGGGCGATTGCCCGCCTCGATCAACCCTCTAGAGGCAGCTGAAGGAGAGCCGGGTGAGCAGCGACACCAGTTCGGCCTGCCGTTTGGTGCCGGTCTTGCGCATGATCCCGACTAGCTGGTTGCGCAGCGTCTGCTTGGAGACCTCCCGGTCCTGCGCATAGTCGGCCAGCGTCGCGCCATTGAGCAGCGCCTCGGCGAGGCTGGCTTCCGACTCCGTCAGCGAGAAGGCGCGCCACAGCAGATCCATCGGCAGCGACGTGCCGTCCTGGCTGCCATGGACGATCAGCATGACCAGCGGCCCGGGATTGATGATGGCGTCATGCAACTCGTAATGCTGGACGCCCCGCGAGGCCTGCCGGGCGATGGCGAGGAAGCGCTTGTCGTCGCTGGGGGTCAGTTGCAGCACCGAGGCCGTCTGCCGCTTGGGCAGCGCGCTCTTTTCGATCAGCTCGCGCAATTGCTGGTCGGCGGCGTCGTCATAGGCGCGCAGCACGCCGTCCAGCCCGTTGAAGGGGCCATCATCGCCGCGGCGCATCGTCTCCGCCTGCGTGTTGGCGTACTGGATGCGCATCTCGCGATCGACGAAGAATACGGCGAAGGGCAGATCCTCGACCACCGTCTCGAGATAGCCCGAACCGGCCGAAAAGCGGGACCGCATCAGGATTTCGAAGGCGCGGCCGAAATGGTAGGCGGCCTCGCCCAGCAGCTGGGCGGCACGCTCGCGCGTCGCGGTGTCGCCCTCGGGATAACGGATCTCGATCGCCATCTGGCGCGCGCCCTGACGCAGGATCACGACGCCGGTACCGCCGAGGAAGTTGCCCTGCTTCAGCAGCCACTCGCTGCAATAGGGCATCGTTCTGGACTCGTCGGCCGGGACCAGGCTGTCATGGCTATAGACTTGGAACGGCGCCAGCTCGGCCGTCGCCGAAAGCCAGGGATTCTGGTTGGCGTAGGTCGACAGATAGGCCGAAACCGCAGATGGCGCGAGGCCGCGCTGCGCGAATAGAAGGCTGTTCCGCTTGGCAATGTCGTGACCGCTGATGAAGATCAGGCAGTCCGGGAAAGCGGCCGACAGAATGTCCAGAATGCCGTCCCAATTGGAACGGCCGAGCGCCATTTCATAGATGCTGCTGGTCAGACTGTTCTGAGAATATCCCATGATGCTCTCCCCGGGACCTCACGATCCGGAAAAGAGCCCTGTTCCTCGCGCCGGACCGAGGGGGGAGTGCCGCTTTTGTGGGCAGCGGAACTGACAGGAAATAGCGACGTCCGGCGTCTCTTATCAACTCATATACCATGCGATGGTTACCGCGCGGCCCGGCCAGCGCCCGGAATGGGCCACCGAACGCCCTCCCCGCGCACAATGCCTGGTACATTTGTCCTGATGGCTAGTGACAAAACACTATCGACAACGAAAGACATACCTTTCGTTGTTCTCAATATATGTCAAGTACATTACACGAATAACACGCGCAACCGTCAGGTGCATGGTCAGTAACTAGCCCGCACCGACAGTTAACTATAGTACACATGGCACGACACGACGCCATGTCTTTTGCTCCGAAACCCTCTGCGTGGTTGAAGTTTTCCACAACCGGGATGTGACCCGGTGGGGACACATCAATACTTGGAGGACTATTCCATGCATCGCCTTCTTCTTGCGACGACTGCGATTGTCGCCCTCTCGGCCGCCACACCCGCCTTCGCGTTCAATATTCTCGCTGTTACCCAGGTTGGCGGCGTGAACACTGGCACCAACTATCAGAAGGACAACTTCGGTACGGGCGGCAACACGCTTGCGGGCGCCCAGATCGGTGCCGGCAACCACATCGATAACGGCGTGTGCACGCTGACGGTGTGGGGCAATTGCGTGGCAGGGACGCCGGGCCAGAATGCTGCCCTCCTAAGCCTCAACAACGCCTTCGTGGTGCAGGCGGGCGTGGGCAACGCAACCATCAACCGTCAGGGCGCCGCCCTGCTCGGCGTCAACAACAATGTGACCGTACAGTTGGGCGCGCTGAATGGCTCCTCGAACTCGCAGACCGCGCTCGCGGGCGTGAACAACAACATCACGGTGCAGGCCGGGCTACTGAACGGCGCCGCAACCACGCAGGTCGCCACCGGCGGCACCAACAACTCGCTCACCGGGCAGGTGGGCGTCCTCAACGGCGCAGCCACCATCCAGTCGGCCAGCGGCGGCAGCACGAACAATGCCGCTCAGGTGCAGGTTGGGGCGCTGAATGGCTCGATCGTCGCCCAGAACACCACGGGTGCCGGTAACAACAATGCGGGGACGCTGCAGGTTGGCGTCGCCAATGCCTCGGCCGTCGGCCAGAACGGCGGCAACAACAACGCCGCCACCATCCAGCTCGGCGCCGCCAACGGCTCGACCACCAGCCAGAATGGCACCAACAACACCGCCTTCGCACTGCAGGCTGGCGCCGGTAACAGTTCGCAGGTCACGCAGACCGGCAACGGCACCAACTGGTCGTCCGTCAGCCAGCTGGGCGTGGGCAACACCTTCGTGTCGCATCAGTCCAACTAGTTCTTCGTACGGACTGTCGCCAATGGGGCGCCGCAGCATCTGCGGCGCCCTTTTTAGTTCGGCATGCCATCAACGGTCGGCGGCGTACTGCATGAGTTGAGAGCGTGTATTGGGCTCATCGACCCTTAACGGCGGCCGTACCGACGGCGTCCGCTTTGCCAGGTCAGGCCGCCGATGATGGCCATCGACAATCCCCACGTGCAAACAGGAAGGGCGCCGCACGTGCGACGCCCCATTCTGTCTATCCAGTATTACTGACTAGAAGTGGCCGTTCAGACTCACGGCGCCCGTGAACACGAACATGTCGCCGAACGAGATCAGCGTGTTGCCGGCGTCTGACGACGACCAACTCACATCGCCATCGGCCGCGGTCACCACTGCCGCCCCCGCATAGGGACGCGCCACCTTGGACAGGTAGTCGACGGTACCCGTGAGGCCGAGCGTGAGATTCTCCGCCACGACAAACGAAGCGGAGGCCTGACCACGGACAGCGAATGCCAGCCCGCCGTCCATCACGTCCACAGGGTCGTAGACGACGGTGGCAAGAGGCGAATTCGGTGGCTGGCCATCCCGGGTGGTCACGGAACCGCCGCCCGCGAGATGCGACTGCAGGTAGTAGAGGCTCGCTTCGGCGCCGATCGACAACGTCGTGCCCTCCGCCACCTGACGCGACATGCCTGCGCCCGCCACGCCGCCGAAATAGTGCGAGCTGAGGCTGGTCGTGCCGGTGGTTTCCTGGATCCACAAAGGATGCAAGGTCGGCGAGTTTGGCACCTCGGGTATGTTGACGGTCATGCTTGCGGCCGTAGTATCGGTATTTGTCCACTGCCCAAGATAGCGATAGCTGGGGCCGGCGTAGGCCTGCACTGATGTTTCGCTGTCATGCAGCTTGGTGACCCCGACCGTGATGTCGCCGCCGGCATACAGCACCCTGGTCGTGGTGTTGGTCGAAATGGACAACCCATCCAGATCGCCGGTGATGATGAGAAGGCTGCCGGTGGGGTCGGCGATGCCGCCATATGCCAGCGCCGAGCCATCTCCATCGGTGTTCATGCCACCGACGACAAAAGCCTCGCCACCGTTGCTGATCGTCACCTGGCCGGCCGTTTGCCCGGCAACATTAGGAAGCGTCGACCCTGCTCCGGCGTCGGTGATCTGGTTGTTTGTCGGCGGGTTGTTGACGACGTTGTAGGCGGCCTGAGAGCTCAGGAGTGAACTGCCTTGCGACGTGCCAAGCGTAATTGCACCATCGTCTGGCAGCGACAGGCCGGGAATGTAGACAGTGCCGATGCCGGAGAATGTCTGGGTCAGGGACGCGCTCGAGCCGCCATAGGAAGCGAACAGGTTCAGCCCGGCGAAAGCGTCATATTCGCCCCACTTGCCCAAGCCGACCGCTGCATTGAAGCCGACGTTGGGAGCGTAGATCAGAGGCTCAGCGTCGCCTCCCACCGTCACGCCACCACTGGTGAGGATGCCGTTTTGTCCACTCGGCAACTTGATGACGCTGCCGCCAAGGGAAAGTCCGGCTGCCGCAAACCCAGCAGCTTGCACGGATGCGGTTGAAAGCAGGAGCGCCGGAACGGCTGCTATCCAGAAAGCCACTCTCATACCCGATTGCCCCCAGCAGAATCGAACTATGGTTAATTAGTGGTGATTTGACGTCGAAACGCCAGCAAAGTCGAGCGTTTAGATATGTGGAGCAAGACGTACAGCCAACGGCCATCGTCGGCATTCGTAACCTGAATGCAACGCTAAATGCTTGAATTTAGAATAAGTTGGAGCGGCTGGATGGCCCAATTGGACCACGAATCACCTGTGACAATCGCGCAACGAATACTGTAGAAGTACAGAAGTCGGCGTCGGCGCCCTCGCCCATCTACGCCTTGCGCGCCCGCTTGATGGCCATGTCGCGCTTCAGCCGGGATACCTTGCTGAGGAAGAACACGCCCTGCATCTGCTCGATCTCGTGGAGAGCCACTCGGGCCGCGAAACCCTCGAGCCGTTCCTGCCGGGCGGCGCCGGTTTCATCCTGCCAGGCGATCTCGGCCCAGACCGGCCGGTCAATGTCGATCCGGACGCCCTGCAGCGATACCGAGCCTTCCTCGCCCTTGCTGGTTTCGCCCGCCACGGCGATGACGCGCGGGCTGTAGAGGACGCGGTGGTCGCCCCCGTCGGCGTCGGCGCTCACCACCACGATCGGGGCGATCTCTCCGATATGGGCTGCGGCCAGACCATAGGCCTTGGCCTCGCGGGCCGCCGCCAGCAGCCGCTCGCCGATGGCGCGCAGCGCGTCGTCGACCGCGCGCGGCGCTGCCGGGGCGCTCAGGCGCGGGTCGGGATAGGAAACGAAGCTCAGAACAGACCGCCGCGACCGAAGAAGCCGCCGCCGCTGTCTTCCTCTTCATCCTGCATGCGCCCGAAAATGCCGTCGCCCAGTCCCTGCTGGCCGTCGCTGTTCTGGCGCTCGATATCGAGGAAAGCGTCGGAGTTCACGCCGATCACCGAGGTGATGAGGTTGGGGCCGGTGCCGGGCTTGAACGCCTCGGCGATCGCCGTCTGGCCGGCATTGGCCTTCACGCCGGTCGCCGGGTCGATCCAGATCTGCGTCATGCCGCCGGGCATGTTGAACGGCGTCGGCGGCTTGCCGCGCAGCGCGTCCTCCATGAATTCGGTGAAGATCGGCACGGCCATTTCACCACCCGTGGCGGCGTTGCCCATGCTCTTGGGCTGGTCGAAGCCGACATAGACGCCGGTCGCCAGCTCCGGCGTGAAGCCGATGAACCAGGCGTCCTTGTAGTCGTTCGAGGTGCCGGTCTTGCCGGCCACCGGGCGGTTCAGCCGCTTGGCGAAGGTACCGGTGCCGCGCTGCACCACGCCTTCCATCATCGAAGTGACCTGATAGGCCGTCTGCGGGTCGAGCACCTGCTCGCGGTTGTCGATGATCAGCGGCTCGGCCTGGTTGGACCATTCGGTGGCGGCGCAGCCGTCGCAGATGCGGTCGTCGTGCCGGTAGATGGTCTTGCCATAGCGGTCCTGCACCCGGTCGATCAGCGTCGGCACGATCTTGCGGCCGCCATTGGCAATGGTCGCATAGGCCGAGGTCATGCGCATGTCGGTGGTTTCGCCGGCGCCGAGCGCCATCGCCAGCACCGGCGTCAGCTTGTCATAGATGCCGAACATCTTGGCGTATTCGGTCACCAGCGGCATGCCGATGTCCTGCGCCAGCCGCACCGTCATCACATTACGCGAATTCTCGATGCCCTTGCGCAGCGTCTGCGGCCCGTAGAAGGACTGGGCATAGTTCTCCGGCCGCCACACCGAGCCGTCCGAATTGACAACTTCGATCGGCGCGTCGAGCACCACCGAGGCCGGCGTGTAGCCATTGTCGAGCGCCGCCGAATAGACGATCGGCTTGAACGACGACCCGGGCTGGCGCAGCGCCTGGGTGGCGCGGTTGAATTCCGACGAGGCGTAGGAGAAGCCACCCACCATCGCCAGCACGCGGCCGGTGCGCGGGTCCATCGCCACCAGCGCGCCCTCGATCTCGGGCACCTGCTGCAGCGTGTAGCTGCCGGGCTTGTCGGCCACCGGGCTCACATAGATCACGTCGCCGACCTTGAGCACCTGGTCGAGCTTCTGGCTCACCCATTTGATGTCGGGGCCAGCGAGGGTGCCGACCGTGCGGTCGGCCATCAGCTTGCCTTCGATGTCGTTGCCGGGACGGAGGCCGATCCGCGCCTCGTTGGCGCCCATTTCGACAACCACCGCCAGCGTCCATTCGGGGACGTCGCGCAGCGGCTTGATCGCCGCCACGGCCGGACCCCAGTCGCCGCCCGAAATATCGACGCTCGCCACCGGTC
The DNA here is from genome assembly GCA_004144345.1 of Hyphomicrobiales bacterium. GTDB lineage: Bacteria > Pseudomonadota > Alphaproteobacteria > Rhizobiales > Devosiaceae > Devosia_A. The sequence goes on along the minus strand of SEEL01000005.1, from coordinate 32,394 downwards.
CGCGGAAGCCGCGGCCATGGTCATAGGCAATCAGCCCGTCCATCAGCGCCTTGCGGGCGTATTCCTGCAGCTTCGGCTCGAGCGTGGTACGCACGCTGAGGCCGCCGCCATAGAGCTGGTCCTCGCCATAGAGCGTGTTGAGCTGGCGGCGCACTTCCTCGGTGAAATACTCGGCCGAATAAAGCTGGCTGCCCGATTGGCGGGGCACCACGTTGAGCGATTCCGCCTTGGCGGCGTCGCGCTCCTCTAGGGTAATGCTGCCATCCTCGGCCATGCGGTCGAGCACATAGTTGCGGCGCTCGATGGCGGCCTGCGGATAGCGGAACGGATGGTAGTTGTTCGGGCCCTTGGGCAGGCCCGCGATATAGGCCATCTCGCTCAGGCTGAGCTGATAGAGCGCCTTGTCGAAATAATTGAGCGCCGCCGCCGCGACGCCATAGGAATTGAGCCCGAGGAAGATCTCGTTGACGTAGAGTTCGAGGATCTTGTCCTTCGAGAAGGTGCTCTCGATACGCACCGACAGGATCGCTTCCTGGATCTTGCGGTCCCAGGTCTGTTCCGAGGTCAGGAGGAAATTCTTGGCCACCTGCTGGGTGATGGTCGAGCCGCCGCCCTGGATGGCGCTGTTGCCGTCGATGCGGGCCATGAGATTGTCGCGCAAGGCGCGGATCACGCCATCCACCGCAATGCCGTGGTGGTTGTAGAAATCCTTGTCTTCGGCCGACAGGAAGGCCTGCAGCAGCTTTGGCGGGATCGTCTCGATCGGCTGGAACAGCCGCCGCTCATGCGCATATTCGGCCAGCAGCGTACCGTCGGCGGCGTGGACGCGCGTCGTCACCGGCGGCTGATAGTCCTTGAGCACCGTGTAGTCCGGCAGATTGGCCGAAACCTGGTTGAGGTAGACGAAGCCAACGGCCACACCTGCAAGCGCGCAGAACACGCCAAAGCCGAACAGCCAGCCGAGAAGTCGGAACATCGAGACCCTAACCGAAGAATCGCCCGCGGCGCGGGAGGCGCGCCGGTGCGTTTGGAATCATACCAGACAGAGGCGGAAATATGGACAGAATGCCCGGTTTTCCAGCAGTTTGAGCGTTACAGCTCCGCCGCCGTTGCGGTGAAGCCACTATTGCGCCGCCTCGAGGGCAGCGAAGTACTGCTCGACGCCCTCGGCAATGGCGCCCACCACCTTGTCGCGCCAGCTCTCGCTTTCGAGGTTCTGGATGTCGGCGGCATTGCTCATGAAGCCAAGCTCGATGAGCATCGACGGGATTTCGGGGGCCTGCAGCACGAAGAAATCGGCCTGCCGCACCGGGAAGCGCCGCAGCGTCACCGAGGGCTCCATCGCCTTGACGATGTCGCCGGCCGCGACGAATGCCTGCTGGCGGACCTGCCGGCGCATCAGATCAACCAGAATGTCGACCACCGGCTGCTTGACGTCGGGCTCGACGTAACCGGCGACGATATCGGCGCGGTTCTCGCCATCGGCCAGCACCTTGTCGAGGATATCGCTCGCCCGCTCGTCGCGCGTGTAAATGCTGGCGCCGCGGATATCGGCCTGCTGGAACGTATCGGCGTGGAGGCTGATGAACAGGTCCGCCTTGTTCTGCCGTGCCAGATCCACCCGCTCATTGAGTGTCATGTAGATGTCCTCGTCGCGCGTCAGCGCCACGTCGAACTTCCCCGAGGCCACTAGCAGGTCGCGCAACTGCAGCGCAAAGGCCAGCGTGATGCCCTTTTCATGCAGGCCGCTCGGCGCACTGGCGCCATTGTCGACGCCGCCATGGCCGGGGTCCAGCACGACCAGCGGCCGGCTGCCCGCCGCCGGCTCGGCCACCGGCGCCTGCACCGGTTCGGCGCTCGGCGCGGGCTCGATGGCCGCCGGCGCTTCGCTGACTAAGGGCTCGCTCGAGGGCGCTTCGCTCACACTCTCGCTGGGGGCCTCGATCGTGCTCGGCACGACACTGCCCATGGCGTTGGCAAGGTCGGCGGCCGCGCGGGCCGCGAAATCCTCGGCGCTCGTCGCCACCAGATCGACCACCAGCCGCGCCGGCTGGTCGCCCACCGGGTCGAGCAGATAGGCCTGCTGCACCATGGCCGGCACGGCGAGCGACAGCTCCACCCGCACCCGCCCCTCTTCAGCGACAGCGGTGGTGAAGCCGGCGACGATCCCCTGCCCCGATACCGGCTGCGGCGCGATGGTCTTGACGCTCGCCGCGCGGATATCGACGGCGATCCGGTCGGGTTCGCGCAGCGACACGATGGCAAATTCGGTCATGCCCGAGAGGTCGAGGATAAGCCGCCCACGCTCCGGGGTCGTACTGACCCGGGCCGCGATCACGTCGGGCAGGATAGCCTGCGCAACGCTCCCGCCAATGGCGAGGACGAGCGAAAAGAGCGCAAAAAGGGCCGCAAGCGTGCCGCGGACGAACCGCGCAGGCACCCTGGAATTGAACAAGTCGGCAGCGCTCCCCAGATAGGCGTCGGGTGAGAAGACCCCAGTCTTTAGGCGATTCTGCGGCGCGTGCGTCGCCAAACCGTATTCAGGCTGTCTTCGCCGCCCCAGCGTGGCCCTCACGTTTCTTGGCTTTCGGAGTTTTTGGTTGCCAATGGGACTTAAGGGTCATACACGCTGTGATTGAGGCGGACTGTCTTTTCGCGCCGGGTGAAGATCGGCTTGGCCGTTCCCGGAAGTTGTCGAAGACAGAGGGACTTGCGCAGGATTTTGCGAGTTCCGGATGCGGCACATTTGACCGCCTCGAACGAGTTTTCGGCCCCGTAGGGCCGAGCGGCGTGCCGGTTCCCGGAGCGCCACATAGGAAGAGGTTGGATGACCACAGGGTCGACAAAGCCTGACGCAAAGCACATCTCCGCTTGCGCATTTGTCATTGCTCGCCTGCCGGTTGCCCGCCTTTCATACCCCCCCTGCGCCTCTGGCGCTTCATCTCTCAACCTGTCGGCCGCGCATCGCGCCACCCAAAGGAGCCTGGTTCGCCAGGCCCGGATTGTTGGCGCGCGACGGCCTGGAGCACCTCTTAATGGCTACCAAAAGAATGCTGGTGGATGGCACCCACCCGGAAGAAACACGGATTGTCGTCACCAACGGTAACAAGCTCGAAGAATTCGATTTTGAATCGCAGAGCCGCCGCCAGTTGCGGGGCAATATCTACCTGGCGAAAGTCACCCGCGTAGAGCCCTCGCTGCAGGCCGCGTTCATCGAATATGGCGGCAACCGCCACGGCTTCCTCGCCTTCAGCGAAATCCACCCCGATTACTACCAGATCCCGGTCGCCGACCGCGAAGCGCTGCTGCGCGACGAGGAAGCGGACGACGAGGACGATCACGACGAGGCCGCGCCGAGCAGCGCCGCCGCTGACGTGACGCCCCCGGATTCAGTGTCCGAGCCGATCGACGGCGCGGCCGACGACATCACCGAGCAGACCCCGAACGCCCCCACCGAGGCGAGCGCCGAGGCCGATCCGCAGTCGACAATCGGCGACGACGAGGAAACCGAGAACGACGCCAGCCACATCGAGGAAGCCCCGGCCAGCAATGAGCCGGTCGAATCCCTCGGCGGCAGCGCCGATGTGCTCGAAGAGAGCCGCGAGCGCCGGCAGCGCGCGCCGCGCCGCCATGCCTACAAGATCCAGGAAGTGATCAAGCGCCGCCAGGTCATGCTGGTGCAGGTCGTCAAGGAAGAGCGCGGCAACAAGGGCGCAGCGCTGACCACCTATCTGTCGCTCGCCGGCCGCTACTCGGTCCTGATGCCGAACACCGCCCGGGGCGGCGGCATCTCGCGGAAAATCACCAACGCCGCCGACCGCAAGCGCCTCAAGGACATCGTTGGCGATCTCGAAGTGCCGCAGGGCCAGGGCATTATCCTGCGCACCGCCGGTGCCTCGCGCACCAAGGCCGAAGTGAAGCGCGATTTCGAATATCTGCAGCGCCTGTGGGAGAGCGTCCGCACGCTGACCCTCCAGTCCACCGCGCCCTGCCTCGTTTACGAGGAAGGCTCGCTGATCAAGCGGACCATCCGCGATCTCTATTCCAAGGACATCGACGAGCTCTGGGTCGCGGGCGACGACGCCTACCGCGAAGCCAAGGACTTCATGCGGATGATCATGCCGAGCCACGCCAAGAACGTGACGCTCTACAAGGAAGATCAGCCGCTGTTCGCGAAGTACAATGTCGAGGGCCAGCTCGATCAGATGTTCTCGCCGCAGGTCACCCTGCCCTCCGGCGGCTACCTCGTGATCAACCCGACCGAAGCGCTCGTATCCATCGACGTGAATTCGGGGCGCTCCACCAAGGAGCACAATATCGAGGACACGGCGCTCCAGACCAATCTGGAAGCGGCCGAGGAAGTCGCCCGCCAGCTCCGCCTGCGCGATCTGGCCGGCCTCATCGTCATCGACTTCATCGACATGATCGAGAACCGCTCCAACCGGGCGGTCGAACGCAAGCTCAAGGACGCGCTCAAGAACGATCGCGCCCGCATCCAGGTCGGCCGCATCAGCCATTTCGGCCTGATGGAAATGAGCCGCCAGCGTATCCGCTTCGGCGTCGTCGAAAGCTCCACCCACAAGTGCCCGACCTGCAACGGCACCGGTCTCGTCCGCTCGGTCGAGAGCGTGGCGCTGATGGTCATGCGCAATGTCGAGGACCACGTCCTCAAGCGCCCGGGCCAGTCGCTCAACGTCAAGGTGCCGGTCGACGTCGCGCTCTACATCCTCAACTCGAAGCGCGGCACCCTCGCCACGCTCGAGATGAAGCATGGCCTGTCGATCACCATCGTTGCTGACGATCATGTCGGCCCGCAGCACTACGTCATCGAAAAGGGTGAAGCCCGGATCAACACCGGCGATCTGCCGCCGCCGCAGCATGTGCGCGTCGACACCGCCGCCATCGACGAACTCGATGAGGCCGATGCGGCCGTCGAGGACGAAGAGGAAACGTCAGAGGAGACCGGCGGCGAGAACCGCGAGGCCCGCGCTGACGACAATGGCGAGCGCAATGGCCGCCGTCGCCGCCGCCGCCGTGGCGGTCGCGACCGTGACGAACGGGGCGAGCGCCCTGCCCGTCCGCAGCAGCCGCAGCCGGCACAGGCCGCTGAAGGTACCGATGCCGCCGAAGAAGCTGGTGACGAGACCGACGGCGAAGGCGCCGCGGTCGAGGCCAATGGCGAAGCCCGTGGTGAGGACGGCGAACGCCGCCGCCGCCGTCGTGGCCGCCGTGGTGGCCGCCGCAACCGTCGCGAGAATGGCGAGCCGGTGAACGGCGAGCAGGGCGATCAGGTCAACGGCCATGATGCCGGCGAAGCGCCGGTCGAGGCTGTCGCCCCGATCAGCGAAGCCGGAGCCGAACGCGTCGTCGCCGCCGTCCTCGCGCAGGATGCCATCGCCGCCGATGCCGGTGTCGAGGCGCCGATCAGCGTCGTGCCCGCCGAGGAAGCCGTCGCCGAAGCCAAGCCCAAGCGCGCCCGCCGCAGCCGCAAATCGGCCGACGCCGATGCCGTGGTGCAGGATGCCGTGCCGGCCGAAGCTGAAGCCGAAGTCGCCCGTCCCAAGCCCCGCGCCCGCAAGGCCAAGGCTGCCCCGCCGACCGAGGCGCAGGCCGTCGCCGCTGCCGAGGCTATCGCGGTCGCCGCGCCCGAACCTGTCGCCGAACCGGTTCCGGTTGCCGCCGAAGAGCCGCCCCGCCGCGCCAAGAAGGAACTGCCGCCCGACGAGATCGTCGTCAGCTCCAGCTCCGCTCCCAGCGAGGAGGAAAAGCCCAAGAAGGCCGGCTGGTGGTCCCGGAACTTCTTCGGCAGCTAAAATTCAAAGGGCGGCCCTCGGGCCGCCCTTTCTCTATCCCGGTGGATTGTTGCGCCCGTCCGCGGCCACCAAGCGTCGCTGGGAGGGCGGTTACCGCCCTTACGGCGCACCGCAAAATCCCGTAGCCTTTGTCCCATGTCCCGCACCGAACGCCTGCTCGACCTTCTGCAGATTTTGCGCCAGCACCGGGCGCCGGTTTCCGGCGCAACGCTGGCGTCCGAACTCGATGTGTCGATCCGCACGCTTTATCGCGATATCGCGACGCTGCAGGGTCAGGGCGCCGAGATCGAGGGCGAACCGGGGCTGGGCTATGTGCTGAAGCCCGGCTTCATGCTGCCGCCGCTGATGTTCTCGATCGACGAGCTTGAGGCGCTGATCCTGGGCGCCGGCTGGGTCGGCAAGCAGCACGATGACACGCGGCTCAGCAAGGCCGCCGGCAATGCGCTCAGCAAGATCGCCTCGGTGCTGCCGGCTGACCTCCGCCGAGAGATCGACTCGGGCTCGCTCTATGTAGTCGAGTCGCGCCAGAGGGCGATGGCGCAGGTCGATCCCTCTCTTCTCCGCGACGCCATCCGCAAGGAGCTGAAGCTGCGTATCGGCTATCGCGACGATGCCGGACAGGAGACCGAGCGCGTCATCTGGCCGGTCGTCATCGGCTTTTTCGAGCAGCACAAGACGGTCGGCGCGTGGTGCGAACTGCGCCAGGATTTCCGGCATTTCCGCATCGACCGCATTGCCAGCCTCGCGGCCACCGGCGAGCGCACGCCCAAGCGCCGCCACGTCCTCCTGCGTGAGTGGCGCGAGCACATGGCCGAGCGGGCCGCCCGCTACGCGGCTGCCGCCGCTGCTGCCAGGAACTGACAAGCCGCGGTTCTAGGCAGAGGCTCCCGTGCACGGAGCCGCCCGATGACCACGCCCAACCAGATCCTGAACTATGTCGCCGACCCCGCGGTGAGCGCCGCGCTCTACAGCAAGATTCTCGGCCGGGCGCCGGTCAGCGCCTCGCCCGCCTTCGCCATGTTCGCGCTCGACAATGGCACCATCCTCGCCTTCTGGTCGCGCGACGAGGTCGAGCCGCGCGCCACGCTCCCTGGCGGCAGCGAACTGGGATTTCCGATGCCCGACGACGCGGCGGTGGCAAAAACCCATGCCGACTGGGTCAAGCTCGGCCTCAGGATCATCCAGCAGCCGGTGCAGATGCCTTTCGGCTACACCTTCACCGCCGCCGACCCCGACGGCCACCGGCTGCGCGTCTTCAATCCGGCGCCTGCGCCCTGAGCGCGGCCTTCTGCGCCTCGACCTTTTCCTTGAGCTGGACCACCTGCTTTTCCAGCATCTGGTTGTGCGCCTTGAGCTGGCGGATGCGCGATTCCGCCGCCTGCAGATAGTCGATGCCGAGGTCCGAGCGGCGCACTTCCGCCGCCGCCTTGCGGCCCAGCGCCCTGCCCTCAAGCACCTCCCACCAGCTCAACTCGTGCTTCTTGAGCAGCGCCGTCGCCGCCTTGCCCGCCGAAGCGCGCTCGCCGGCATGCTCCGACCCCAGCAATCCCAGGATGCGATCGAGCCGGACGAGGTCTTTCTGCTGCATCTGTTCTATCTCGCGATGAATTTGGCCATACGTTCCAGCGCCGTTTCCATCGTCTCGCGGCTGCCGGCATAGGAGAAGCGCACGAAGCGGCTACCATTGGTCCGGTCGAAATCGACGCCCGGCGTCGCCGCCACGCCCGCCACCTGCAGCAATTCGCGGCACCAGTTCAGGGCGTCATTGGTGAAGCGGGAAACATCGGCATAGGCGTAGAACGCCCCGTCGCCTTCGCTGACGCCGAAGCCCAGCTCCCCCAGCCCCGCCGTCAGGATGCGGCGCGTCGCGGCGTAGCCGGCCTTCTGCTCCTCGTAATAGTCGCGTTCGCCCAGCGCCACGCGCGCCGCCACCTGGCTCAGCGAGGGGGCCGAGATGAAGAGGTTCTGCTGCAGCATCTGCGTGCGGCGCAGCAGATCGTCGGGCAGCACCATCCAGCCGATGCGCCAGCCGGTCATGCAGTAATATTTGCTGAAGCTGTTGATGATGATGGCATCGCGTGTCAGCTCCAGCGCGCTGACCGAGGGGCCGCGATAATCGAGCCCGTGATAGATTTCGTCCGAGATGAAGCGCACCCCGAGCTTGGCGCAGGTCGCAACGATCGCCGCCAGTTGCTCCCGCGTCACCGCCGCGCCGGTCGGGTTGGCGGGCGACGCCAGCAGCAGCCCGTCGAACCTCTCCCGCGCGTAGGCGGCCTCGATGTCGGCCGCCGTCAAATGCCAGTTATTGGCGGCAGTAACCGGTATCTCTACGGCGCCAAAGCCCATCCCGAGCAGCGTGTTGAGATAGGCCGGATAGCCCGGCCGGGTGACCGCGATATTCGCCCCGGGCGCGAAGCCGCCCTGGAAGGCGAGAATGAAACCCGAGGACGAGCCCATAGTGACGATGAGCTGGTCCGGGTCGACCGTCACGCCATGCTGGCCGGCATAATAGTCCACCAGCCCCTCGCGGAGGTCGCGCAGCCCGGCGAAATGCGTGTAACGCTGCGGCTCGTCGAGCACCGCCCGCACCGCCTCGCGCACTTTTGGCGCCGGCGGCATCGCCGGCTCGCCCACTTCCAGATGGCAGATGGTGCGGCCGGCCGCTTCCAGCCCATGCGCCAGGGCATTGATCTCCATCGCAAAGAACGGCTGGAGGCCGCTGGCAGCACTGGTCATAGTCTCGTCGCCTTGTCCGTCGAATACGGCTCTGGCCTAACCTTGTGCATCCAATCACTCAACAGGATTTGATCCCAAGGCCCGCGCCGTGCATAGCGTCTCAGTGTAGCGTCACTGTCCACCGGTTTGCTGGAGCCTTCATGAACCGCCTGAGTATCGGCCTCGTCCTCATCGTCGGCATCCTTGCCGGTGGCCTCGGCGTCTCGCTCCTCAACCGGGGACCGGCGCCGCTCGGTGATGGCGACGTGCGCGGCATCGTCGCCGACATGCTGGCCGCCGACAAGGCGGAGACGCCACCCGCAGCGCCCGCCCCGCTCGATCCGGCCGAACTCAACGTCCTCATCGAGGACTATCTGATGAGCGATCCGGGCGTGCTGCAGCGCGTCGCCGACAAGCTGGCCGACGAGAAGCGCGTGGCCCAGCTCGAACGCCAGCAGCAGCTCATCGCCGCCAATTACGCCGCCATCTACAATGATGCGGGCGATGTCGTCCTCGGCAACCCCGATGGCGACGTCACGCTGGTCGAGATGTTCGACTACAATTGCGGCTATTGCCGCCAGGCCCTGCCGGATCTGGCGGCGCTGATGGCCGAGGACCCCAATCTCAAGGTCATCCTCAAGGAATTCCCGATCCTGTCGGAAGGCTCGATCGAGGCCGCCAAGGTCGCCGTGCTCGTCAATGAGGACGAAACGATCGACTATTGGGCCTTCCACCAGAAGCTGTTCGCCTCGCGCGGCCAGATCGGCGCGGAAGCCGCGCTCGTCGCGGCCGAGGCGGTCGGCGCCAATCGCGTGGCGCTGATGATCGACATGAACGGCGCCGCCGCGATGGCGCCCGTCCAGCGCAGCCACGCGCTCGCCGAGGCGCTCAACATCTCGGGCACGCCCACCTTCATCATCGGCAATGAAGTGATCCCCGGCGCCATCGGCCTCAACGTGCTGCGGGCCAAGATCCGCAACATGCGCGAATGCGGCTCGACCGTCTGCGGCAGCGCCGGCTGATCTAGCCGTAGCAGGCGAAGGACCGGGCGACCTGCCCGGAGTCATCGAACTCCATCGTCTCGGCCACCAGGGTGCCGAGCTGGTTTCGATAGAGGATGGTCAGGCATCGGTGCCCCTCGAGCACGCTCTCCAGGGTGAATTTGAGATCGGGAACCGCTGCCAGTCCGGCCGCCCAATAGGCGCGCAGCGATTCCACCCCGACGACCCGCCCATCGCCCAGCCGGCGCTGGGCCAGCGGCGAGAGAAACACGGCATCCGCGGCATAATGCGACAGTACCGCCTCGAGATCGCGCGCATTCCATGCCGCGATCCACTGTTCGCTGAATTCCCGCCCGCTTGCCATGCTGGTTCCTCCGCCCGCCAAGCTAGACCCGCGGCATGATTTGGTCAACAATACTGACCTATACGCCCTGGCGTGCTGCCCACCTGCCAAATCCCGTGATTTCAGGCATGCAGCGGCTTGCCTTGGGCAGCCTGCCCGGTGCAAAAGGCAGGACCATGCCCAAGCACGTTCTCGTCCTCAACGGCCCCAATCTCAACATGCTGGGAATCCGCGAGCCAAAGACCTATGGTACGCAGACGCTCGCTGACATCGAGGCCATGTGCAAGGCCGAGGGCAAGAAGCTTGGCCTCGTCGTCGAATGCCGCCAGACCAATCGCGAAGGTGAACTTTGCGAATGGATCCAGGAGGCCTACGGCAAGCAGGACGGCATCGTCATCAATCCCGGCGGCTATTCGCATACGTCGGTCGCCATCCGGGACGCGATCAGTGCCGTGGCCATCCCCACCGTCGAAGTTCACCTCAGCAATATTCATGCGCGTGAGGAATTTCGCCATCATTCTTATGTTTCTGCGGTCGCCGTCGGCGTCATTTGCGGCCTCGGCGCGGCAGGGTATAAGTTCGCCCTGACCGCTTTGGCCGAGCGGCTCGGCGCCTGAAGCGGCGCGCCGCCCCAACAAGAACAATCGCCCAAGGAGGCAAGCCCCAATGCCCAAGGACGCCGATCAGTCGCTGATCGAAGCCATCGCCAAGCTCCTCAACGAGCAGAACCTGGCTGAAATCGAAATCGAACGCGAAGATCTGCGCGTCCGCGTCACCCGCTCCTACGCCTCGACGGGCGTGCAGCAGGTGATGGTCCCGGCGCCTGCCGCCATGGCCGTCGCCCCGGCTCCGACCGCGCCCGCGGGCTCTGCCGCCAAGGCCGCCGCTCCGGCCGACGACCTCGCCTCCAACCCGGGCACCCTGACGTCGCCCATGGTCGGCACGGCCTATCTGTCGCCCGAACCGGGCAAGCCGGCTTTTGCCACCATCGGCTCGCGCGTCTCCGAGGGCCAGACCGTCCTCATCATCGAAGCGATGAAGACGATGAACCAGATTCCGGCGCACAAATCCGGCGTCATCACGCGCATCCTCGTCGAGGATGCCGCTCCGGTCGAATACGGCCAGCCGCTCGCGGTTATCGAATAAGATGTTCAACAAGGTCCTGATCGCGAACCGGGGCGAGATTGCGCTCCGCGTGCTGCGCGCCTGCAAGGAACTGGGCATCCAGACGGTCGCCGTCTATTCCACCGCCGACCGCAACGCCATGCATGTGCGCCTCGCCGATGAGAGCGTCTGCATCGGGCCGCCGCCGGCCAAGGATTCCTATCTCAACGTGCCCTCGATCCTAGCCGCCTGCGAGATCACCGGCGCGGATGCGGTCCACCCCGGCTACGGCTTCCTGTCGGAAAATGCGCGCTTTGCCCGCATCCTGACCGAGCACAAGATCACGTTCATCGGCCCGTCCGAGCACCATATCTCGATCATGGGCGACAAGATCACCGCCAAGCAGACGGCGGTCGAACTCGGCATTCCCGTGGTCCCCGGCTCGAAGGGCGAAGTCGCCACCGAAGCCGAAGCCAAGACCACCGCGGCCGAGATCGGCTATCCCGTGCTGATCAAGGCGACGGCCGGCGGCGGCGGGCGCGGCATGAAGGTCGCGCACACCGAACTCGACGTCCTCAACGCCTGGTCCACCGCCCGCTCCGAGGCCAAAGCCGCCTTCGGCAATGACTCCGTCTACATGGAGAAATACCTCGGCAAGCCGCGGCATATCGAAGTCCAGGTGATGGGCGACGGCAAGGGCAATGCGGTCCATCTGGGGACCCGCGACTGCTCGCTGCAGCGCCGCCACCAGAAGGTCTGGGAAGAGGCCAACGCGCCGACCGTCCCCGCCAATGAGCGCGCCGAGATCGGCGAAATCTGCGCCGCCGCCATGCGGAAGCTAAAATACTCCGGCGCCGGCACGATCGAGTTCCTTTATGAGGACGGCAAGTTCTACTTCATCGAGATGAACACCCGTCTCCAGGTGGAGCACCCGGTCACCGAGCGCATCACCGGCGTCGACCTCGTCTATGAGCAGATCCGCGTCGCCTCGGGCGAAAAGCTCAGCCTCGAGCAGAAGAACATCCAGTTCACCGGCCACGCCATCGAAGTGCGTATCAATGCCGAGGACCCGCAGAACTTCACGCCCTCGCCGGGCAAGATCAGCTTCTACCATCCGGCCGGTGGCGTGGGCGTGCGCGTCGATTCAGCCGTCTATGCCGGCTACACGATCCCGCCCTATTACGACAGCCTGATCGGCAAGCTCATCGTCTACGGCCGCACCCGCGAAGAGTGCCTCATGCGCCTCCGCCGCGCGGTAGACGAGTTCGTCGTCGACGGCATCAAGACCACCCTGCCCCTGTTCCAGCGCCTGATCCGCGAACCCGACATCATCGCCGGGAACTACGACATCCACTGGCTGGAAAAGTATCTCGGGATGAAGCACTAGCCTTCGAGGCTCGCTGCGCTCGCACCTCAGGCTGAGGGGCACCGGTGGACTTTGCCGGGTAGCTATCCCATGGTCTGCCTTGGAGGCGAGCATGGGGGCTTGGGTCTACATCCTGCATTGCGCCGACAACTCCTACTACGTTGGCAACACGCGCAAGCGGGTTGAGCAGCGATTTCAGGAGCACGTCGATGGCGTCTTCCCGGGCTACACGTCGGCCCGGCGCCCCCTGCAGCTGGTGTACTCGGAATACTGCGACACGTTGGTCGCCGCCTTTCAGCGGGAACGGCAGATCAAGGGCTGGAACCGGCGCAAGAAGGAGGCCCTGATCGCTGGTACGCCCGGCGATCTGCCCGCCCTATCGCGACGGATGTCGGTTCAGCGGAAAGCGCAAACCCCCGAGGACTGACTCGCCGCGAGCGCGATGCCCCTCATCCTGAGGTGCGAGCGCAGCGAGCCTCGAAGGACTAGCCCATCGCCCTGAGGTACTGCGCCGGCTTGGTGCTCAGCGCACTCCACGTCGTCAGCGCACCCGTGGCGATCGTCAGCAGCACGGCGCCGACCATGACGCCGAGGATCAGTCCGCCATCGACGGCGAAGCCCAGGTCCATGCCGGCGGCGCGCATGATGCCCATCGCACCGGCAATGCCGACGCCCGTCGCCAGCAGCGCAGAGAAGGCGCCGAGCAGCGCATATTCGAGCGCGAACACCTTCACCACGTCGGCGCGGGTGGCGCCGAGCACCTTGTTGACCACGGCGTCGGATTCACGCTGCTTGCGGCCCGCCGCCATGGTGCCGGCGAGCACCAGGAGGCCATTCACCACCGCGAGGCCGCCGACGATGTTCACGGCGATCGACAGCTGGCCGAGGATTTCGGCCGCCTGGTTGAGCGCCTCGCCCACCGGGATGAAGGTGACGTCGGAATACTGGCGCGCCAGGGCCCGTTCGAGGTCCTTCTCCTTGCCTTCCGCCGCCTTGATGATGGCGAGGTTGGTGCCGGGGAAATCGGCGAACGTACCGGGGCTGGCCGTCACGAGATAGTTGAGGCCGGTCTGGAACTGGAAGTCGCGCAGATTGGCGACGGTGGCTTCGATCGACTCGCCGAACAGCGTCAGCTCGATCGTGTCGCCCGGCTTGACGCCGAGGGATTCGGCCACGTCGTCCTTGAGCGACACCAGCGCCGGACCTTCATAATCGTCGGCCCACCACTGGCCCGCGGTGACGGTGGAATTGGCCGGCAGCGGGCCGCTCCAGGTCATCAGGATTTCGGCGGTACCGATGAAGTACTGGGCCTCGCCGGTGATGTCGGTACGCGCCCGCAGCTCTTCCGAGGGCACGCCCTTGATCTTGGTCACGGCGGCCCGGATCATCGGCGAGTATTCGTAGTTGGTCGCGAGGCCCGTCTCGTTGAGGAACTCGCCCAGCGTGATCACTTCATCGTCGAACAGATCGGTCGCGACAAAGGTCGGCGCATCCTTCACCACCTGGCCCGTCAGCTGGTCGCGGACGTTCGAGGTGAGGATGATGATGACCAGCAGCATCGCGAGGCCAAGGCCCAGCGACATGATCACCACCGGCGCGGGCGAACCCGGGCGGTAAATGCCGCGGAAGGCATTGCGCAGCGCGGCGCTCGGCATGGCCGGCAGGAGGCGCAGAATCCACTGCAGCGCGACGCCCGCGAAGCGCAGCACGAGGAAGGCGCCCATGACGCCCACCGCGTACCAGAACACCAGCCAGAAATCGCTGGTCGTGTAATAGGCGAGCCCGAACATCAGCAGCGCCGTCACCAGCAGCGGCAGCAGCACGCCGAGCTCGAAATAGCTCTTGGCCGCAAGTTGCTGGACGCTGGTACCGACAGTGCGGAACAGCATCACCGGCTTGAGCTTGCGCGCGCTCACCAGCGGCAGGAAGCTGAAGCCGAAGGCCGCCAGCACGCCGAAGCCGAACGCCGTCAGCAGCGACGGGAAGTGCACCGATGGCGGCAGTTCGACGGCCAGGATGTTGCCGAGCAGCGGCAGCGCCGCCGCGGTCAGCGCGGCACCGATCACGAGGCCGAGCACGATGCCCACCAGCGACAACAGGCCGATCTGGGTGAAGAAATGCACCATGATGCGGGCGCCGGTGGCGCCGAGCGCGCGCAGCGTCGCAATCGCCCGCTGGCGTTCGCCGATATAGGCGTTCACCGCGTTCGAGATACCGATACCGCCCACCAGCAGCGACGAGAGGCCGACGATCAGCAGAAAGCGCACGAACAGGTCATAGAGCCGCGACAGTTCGCCGGCGGCGTCATAGGGCGACTGCACCTTCCACAGCGGATCGGCGGCGAAGTGTTCCTGCACGATCGGCTGCGCGGTGCGGTAGTCGCCCTCGTTCAGCTTGATCTTGTAGGCATATTGCGTGAACAGGCCCGGCAGCGGCGCGCGCACGTCCGGATTGGCCTGCTGGCCCTCGATCGACATGATCGCGGTCTTGCCCAGATGGAAACCGCGCAGGGCGCCGTCGGGCAGCGAGTTCAGGATGCCTCGCGCCTCGAATTCCACATTGTTGACCTTGAAGCGGCCACCGACATCGATGCCGAGGCGGTCGAGGATGATCGGGTCGACGATCGCGCCATAGGCGCCGTCCTTGAGCGCCAGCAGTTCGGCCGGTTTCTGGCCGGGCTGCAGCTGCGGGCTGACCATGTTGCCATAGAGCGGATAGGAGCTGTCGACCGCATAGATATCGAGGAAGACGGTGTTGCCGCTGTCGTCCAGCGCATCGGCGCGCGCATTGGAGCTGATCGTCTCGGCCACGTCGCCAAGGCTGGTGATATAGGCGAGCTCGGTCGCGTCAGCGCGCCGGTCGGCCCGTGTCACCTGCAAATCGCCGCCCATCAGCACATTGGCATTGCGCAGGATCGCGTCCTGCAGCGCCGCGCCCACCGAGCTCACGCCGGCAATGGTGCCGACGCCGAGCGCGAGGCAGGACAGGAGAATACCAAAGCGGCGCAGGTCGCCGCGCAGGTCGACAATCGCGACCCGCACCCAGCTCGCTAGCGTGCTCATGCCGGCACGGTCTCTTTGGTCGTTTCGGTGAGCTGGCCCTTGTTCATGGTCAGCATGCGGTCGGCCTTCTTGGCGAGGCTGGGGTCATGCGTGATCAGGAGGATCGCGGTGCCCTTCTTGCGGGCCAGATTGAACATCAGCTCGATGACCTTGGCGCCGGTATCCTGGTCGAGATTGCCCGTGGGCTCGTCGGCCAGCATCAGCTTGGGATCGGTGACGATGGCGCGGGCGAGGCCAACGCGCTGCTGTTCGCCGCCCGAGAGCGCGCTCGGCAGATGGCTGGTGCGGTCGCCGAGGCCGACCTCCTCAAGCGACTGCCGGGCCTTTTCGCGGATTTCCTTGTAGCTGAGGCCCGTCTCGGCAATCTCGAGCGCCAGAGCGACGTTTTCGAGCGCCGTCATCGACGGGATCAGCTGGAAGTTCTGGAACAGGATGCCGAGGTTCTTGCGGCGGAAGATCGCCAGCTGGTCCTCATTGGCCTCCGAAATGTCCTGGCCCGCGACGATCACCTTGCCGGTGGTCGCCCGTTCGAGCCCGCCCAGGATCATCAGCAGCGAAGTCTTGCCGCTACCCGAGGGGCCCACCACGGCGGTCACTTCCCCGCCACGCACCTCGAAAGAGACGTCCTTGAGAATGTGCAGCATCGATTTGCCGCTCATGAGTTCAAGGTTTGCTTTGTCGGTCTGGATAACGGGAACGGACATTGATTGGCGGACTCTCGGTAGCTTAAGGGCGAACGGGGCTTCTTAGGCGATAAAATATGAACGCTGGCAATACATGTTGTCGCGGCGCTATCAATTCTTCCGGCACGATGGAGGCCAAATGTCCCGGAAATCGGACCCTTTTACGGTGGATTTGACCCCGGAGCTGATCATTCGGGCATATCAGTCCGGCATTTTCCCGATGGCTGAGGATGCCGAGTCGCCCGATCTGTTCTGGGTCTCGCCGCCGCTGCGGGGCATCATCCCGCTCGACGCGGCCCATATTTCGCGCAGTCTGCGCAAGACCTTGCGCGACCATCCCTACCAGATCCGGGTCGATACCGACTTCGCCGCCACCATCGAGGGCTGCGCCACCTCGGGCACCGACCGGGACTCCACCTGGATCAATGCCGAGATCCGCCGCCTCTACGGCGCCCTGTTCGCTCGCGGCTACGTCCATACGGTGGAAGTGTGGGACGGCCCCGACCTCGTCGGCGGGCTCTATGGCGTGTCGATCGGCGCCGCCTTCTTCGGCGAATCCATGTTCCACCGCAAAACCGACTGCTCGAAAATCGCCATGGCGCATCTGATCGAGCGGCTGCAGGCCGGCAATTACCGGCTGCTCGACACGCAATTCGTCACCGACCATCTGCGGACCTTCGGCGGCATCGAAATCCCGCGCGAAGACTACGAACTGCGCCTAGCCGATGCCATTACCCACCAGTCCGACTGGCGGGCGCTCGACGCCAAATAGCTCAGTCCACCTGCGCGCCGCCCGTGGCGTTGGCCATCGTGGCGGTCATGCCCGCCGCGTAGTCGGACGCCAGCATCACCACCGCATTGGCAATCTGGGGGAGCGGCGTGATGTAGCGCAGCGGCGTGTCCTTGGCGAACTGGGCATGCACCTCGTCGAAGGTCATCCCCCATTCGTCGGCGCGCAACTGCCAGGCCTCCCGAACCCCCGGAGCATCGGGCGAGCCGGGCGAGCGCACCCAGGTCACGCGAACGCCCTCGGGACCGTTCTCGACCGCCAGCATGCGCAGGAAATGCTCCACCGCGGCGCAGGCGACGCCAAAGCCGCCGGTGTACGGCAGCGCCTGCCGGCCCGCATTGGCGGTGATGCCGACAATGGCCCCGCCGCCATTGGCGGCCATGTGCCGCGCCACCGCCGTGCCCGTATGGAACCAGTTGATGAGCCCCTGCCGGATCGGGCGGATGAACCGCTCGAGATCCATGTCGATGACATGGTGGCCCTGCGTGTCGCCCCATTCGACGCCGTTGAACATCAGCTTCACCGGTCCGGCCCGGTCGGCGATCGCCGCCAGATGGGCTTCGACAGCGGCTTTGTCGCTGGTATCGACGGGGGCAATCTCAACCTTGCCGCCGGCTGCCCTGATTTCGGCCGCCACCGCTTCGAGCGGCGCCACTCGGCGGGCGGCGATGAACACATGCGCTCCCTCCCGTGCAAATGCCTTGGCCACCGCGCCACCCACGGCGCCGCTGCCGCCATACACGATCGCAACCCTGTCCTTGAGCAGCATGGCTAACCCCTCACCTTGATCCAGATTTCCGTGACCAGCTTCTGCGGATCGGGCTCGTCGTCGGGGCCGTTGAGATAAATCTCGAGCCGCGACACGAAACGCTCGCCCGCCGCCGTGGCAGTGGAATCCCATTCGATCCCCTTCTGCCGGGCCCAGCCGATCAGCACCGCCGTGACGCTTTCGAGATCGTCATAAGGGCCGGTATAGGTCAGCGTCGCGTAGCGGCCCGCCGGGATCGTGCCTGCGCTGACGCGCTCGCTGCCGTTCACCGGCCCGGGCGTCGCGAAGCCGAACTGCATCTCGAGCCGCGGCATGTCGATGACGTCGTATTTGAACAGCGCCGGGCCAAAGTCCCTGACGCCCGCGCCGGCCAGATACGCCGCCGCCTCGCCCATCAGTGGCCCGATGGCGGCGTCGAACGGCATCGTCACCTCGGCCGGTACGCCCGCATAATAGGTCGCGGGACGCTCGACGATCTTGGGCAACGTCAGCATCAGTAGTCTCCCGGTTTACGCGGCTCGCCCAATGGCTCGCCGGTGCCGCTGTCGCGGACCTTGATCGCATAGGTCGCCAGCATGCTGAGCGTGCTGGTCCAGCCGTAACGGTGCCCGTCGCGTTCGCTCACATTGAGGAACGGCGCCTGGGTGAAAAACATCCGCGTGCCGTGGCCCTCGGGCACAAAGTCCATCTCGACCAGCATTTCGTGGCCGTCGGCATCGTTGATGTAGGTGAAGCAGAGCCGGCTGAACTCGACGATCTCGGTGAACACGCCACCTACCGGATGGTCGTAGCCGACGCCCTGCATCACCACCCGCCACGCCCCGCCAACGCGATAGTCCACCTCGCATGTCGAGGGCGCCAGGCCGCTCGGCCCCCACCAGCGTACGCGATGCGCCGGGTCCGCCCACAGCCGGAACAGCAGTTCGGGCGGCGCGTCGAAGCTGCGCGCGATCGACAGCGTTTGATCGTCAAGCCGTTCTAGAACCTTATTGCTTAGTGCCATCCGGCTTCCCCTTCTGGATTTCGGCGAGATAGGCGTCCATGCGGTCGAACTTGCCGGTCCACAGCTTGCGGTAATGGGCGACCCAGCCATCCACCGCTTCGAGCGCCCCGGTCTCGATCCGGGCCGGCCGCCACTGGGCATCACGCCCGCGGCTGATCAGCCCCGCCTGTTCCAGCACCTTCAGATGCCGGGAAATCGCCGGCAGGCTGATCTCGAACGGCTCGGCCAGTTCGAGCACCGTCGCCTCGCCGCTGGCGAGCCTTGAAAGGATCGCCCGCCGCGTGGGATCGGCCAGCGCCGCAAAGGTCGCGCTCAGTGCATCCTGCATTTTGCCTACTCGTTAAATAACACAATTGTTAAATACGGAGCGACGCCATCTGTCAACTGGCCGGATCGGCCGGTTCAGGATGGAATGGCGCAGCCGAGCCCTTCGGCCGCCAGCGTCCGCCCGACCTCGCGGCCCTGCGAAAACACTTCGACCAGCGTCAGCCCTTCGGCATTGGTGCCGTAGCGGTAGACGAACACCTCGCCCTCATTGAGCAGCTTGCGCAGCCGGTCGGTCGCCGCCGAGCAGCCGCCCGTCGCCGCCACGCCCGCATTGCGCAGCCGCACATGCTCGCCGCCGTACCAGAACGTCAGGCCGTTCTCGATGCAGCTGCGCAATTGTTCGTCGGCACAAAGCGGATAGGCCTGCCGCTTCACGGCGGCGGCAGCGGGTTGCACCAACAGCAGGGCGAACGCCGCGATCAGGATAGTCTTCAGCATAGCGAATACCTCCCGCCTCAAAGCCTACGCCTCGAACCGGGAGCCGCCAATCGCTCGGCCTGCTGATGTGATTACGGCGCGGCCGGTGCCGGGGTGGCGTCGGGCGGCGGCACGTCCGAGGACTGCTTACAGTCCACCAGCCAGATGTCGTAGACCGGGTGGTCAATGGCGTTGAGCGCCGGGCTGTCGGCGAACATCCACCCGGTAAAGATTCGCTGCGCGCCGCCCTTGAGCGACACCTGGTCGACTTCGAGGAACACGGTCGTGCGCTGCGTTTCGGTCGCCGGGCGCGTGTAGCAGGCGCGCGGCGTCAGCTGCAGGGCGCCGAACTGCACCGTCTCGTCGATATAGACGTCGAAATTGGTGATCCGGCCGGTGATCTTGTCGAGACCGGAGAAAGCCGCGATCGGATTGGCGATGGTCTCGGCGACAGCCGGCGTCGCGCCAAGCGCGGCGGCAAGCAGAAGCGCAATAAGGCGCATGGGCGTAACCTGGCTTATTCGGGCGACCAGGCGTCGTAATCGCCGGTGACGCGCGGGCGCTCGCCCTTGTTCAGCAGCGAGCCATCGGGCCGGTAGGCCAGCGCCGTGCCGGTGTAGTTCTGGATATGCGGCTTTTCCCATTCGCGCGGCGTGTAATCGCCGTCCTGCGGCACGTCATTGGTTCGGTAGTGCATCCAGCCATACCAGCCGGGCGGGATTGTGGTGGGCTCGGCATAGCCGCCGGCATAGACGACCATGCGGCGCTCCATGCCCGACGGACCGTCGGCCTTGCGGCTGCGATAGTACAAATTGCCGCTGGCATCCTGGCCGACAAACACGCCCTGCGTCGCGATCCACAGCCGCGTGCCCCAGGTGTTGCCGCGCCACCAGGCGAAAATCTCGATCAGGAAGTCTTTCATCGCGTAACCGGAATCCTTCGGGCCGATGCCCCTGCCCTTAGCATCCGGGCTGCGTCGTGCCTAGCCGCCCAGCAGCGTGTCGATCTCCTCGATCCGCCCGGCGAAATAGGCGTCGTCATCGGCGCTGAGCGGACCATAGACCGTCCGGGCGTCGGCAAAGCGCCCGCGCGCCTCCTCCAGCAATTCCCGCGTCGGCGCGGTTTTGGCCGCTTCCATCAGCGCAAAGCCGAGGATCGCGCTGGTCTGGGCGAAATCGAGCGGCGCCCGCGCCGCCGTGAACTCCGTGAGCGCCTCGCGATAGGCGCCGGCGCCCTCGAGAATCCCCTCGACATCGCCCAGCATCGTGCCGCGAGTCTTCAGCGCCAGCCCGAGATTGCGCTGGATGAACGCCCAGACCAGCGGCGCCATCTCGCGATTATTGACCTCGAGCGCCCGCCGGAACGCTGCGACGCCCGCCTCGAACAGTTTTGCATCGCCGGTCTTGCGCGCCAGCGTCGATAGTGCGCTGCCGAGGTTGTCATTGCTGGCGGCCCAGTCGATCGGCACTTCGTCGCGCGTCCGCACTTCCAGCGACGCCTCGAACGCTGCGATGGCCGCCTCGAGGCTTTGCGTCCCCTCCTCGGCCTCCCCGATCCGCGCCAGCGCATTGCCCAGATTGCTCTGCGCCCGCGCCCAGTCGAGGGGCCGCGTCTCGCGCGTCAGCACCGTCAGCGCCGCCTCATGCGCTTCGGCCGCCGCATAATAGCGGCGCGGGTCGCGTTCCCGGTCGCCGAGCTTTTGCAGCACATTGCCGAGATTGCTCTGCGCCCGCGCCCAGTTCACCGCATCGTCCTGCCGGTCGAAGCTGGCGAGCGAGACGGTGAGCATCTCGACCGCCTCCTCGAGCGAGGCCGTATCGGTCTCGAAGCCGCCCGCCTCCATCAGCGCCACGCCCAGATTATTGCGATAGCCGGCGGTCAGTTCCTCGTCCCAGTCCGCCACCTGCCCGATGGCCTTGCGCCACATCTCGACCGAGCCGGCGAAATCGAAATTGAGCTCGGCGGTGATCGCGTGGTCGGCATAGGTGGCGCCGATCTGCAGCCGGTCGGCGCGCAGGTTCGCCTCATTGGCGTCCACGCTCCGCTCCAGTTCATTGGCGCGCAGGCTGGCCCGCTCGCGGAATTTCAGCGCCACGTCGATGGCGCCCTCGGCTTCGGCCGCATCGGCCAGCGCCCCGAGCCGCGCCAGTTCGACATCCGACTTGGCCGCGCCGGTGCGCGTTTCCATCAGCGCCTTCAGCCGGTCGGCCCCGGCCCTGAGCTGCGCTTCGAGTTGGCCGCCGGGCGCCGCTGGATCGATGCCGAGCACTTTCAGCATGCCGTAGGGCGCATCGAGCGGCACGCCCTCGCTCAGCGCCACCGCCTCGACATAGCGCCGCGTCGTCTCCGGTGCCGCCGCAATGCTCAGCAGCAGCGCGCGCCGCCCGTCCCGAATATCGGCCTCGTCGCCTTCGGCCGCCTCGATGGGCGCACCAAAACTCAGCACCCGCCGCAGCGACGAGTTCACCCAGGGCAGCTGTTGCGCGCGGGTCTTGAGGTAGACCTCCTCGCTCACCAGCGTCATCAGGTCGCCCAGCGAATAGCCGCCGGCCGCAAAATGCTTCAACAGCGCCGCCGCATAGGGCGAATTGCCGCCCGGCTCGCCATCGAGCGCCGGCTGCCCCGGGCTTGCGGCAAAGCCGATGACCACGCCAAGACTGTCGGCGGGCACACCGGCCTGCGCCAGCGGCACGGGTCCCCGCACCGCTTCGAGCCCCGGCCCGTCCACCGCCAGCGCCTCGCTCGTTCCCGGCAGTTCGATCAGTTGCCCGGCAGGGAAAGCGTCGGTGCGGCATGCATCGAGCAGGAGGATCGTCACCGGTACCGTCCGCGCCAGCTCTTCGAGCAGCGCGTCCACGGCAACGAGGCTCTGCCCCGCGGCCCTGGGGCTCGACAGATCTGCATCCACCGGGATCAGATAATTGGCGCCGCCCAGTTCCACCCCGTGCCCGGAGTAATAGACCAGCGCCACATCGGCCTCGGCCGCGTCCTCGATGAACTCGGCGATCTCCTCGCGCAGTTCATCGGCGTCCCCGTCGAGCACCCGGCTCACGTCAAAGCCGAGATCGTCCAGCAGATCGTCCATGCCGCGCGCATCGTTCTTCGGATTGGGCAGGTCCGGCAGCGCCTCGTACTCGCTCTCGCCGATCACCAGCGCCACGCCGCGCAGCGCGCCGTCGTCGGCGGCGCTGGCGCCGAGCGGCGACCATCCCGTGGTGACCAGCAGCAATGCCGCGATGAGGCGCATTTTCATACTCATCATCCGTTCATGGCCCCGGCAGGTCGGACGCCGCCAGACTCCGGCGGCTCGGTCCGACCCTGCCCAAACGCCCCTGAGCGGCGGATGAACGTCAGCCGGTCGTTTCCAGCACGGCCTTGACCAGCAACTCGGGCCAATAGTTCAGCCGCGACGGCGTCAGCCCCAGCCGCACCACCACCAGCCCGGCCGAGGGGATCACCGCAATGGATTGCCCGTCATGGCCCTGCAGCCACACCGCGTCCGCGGGCAGTCCCACCATCGGTTCCCCGTCGCTCTCCTGCGGCCCCGCCAGCCAGGTCTGCGCCTGCGAATACCAGCCCGGCAGCCCGTTCGAGGTACGCAGCAACGCCATCATCTCCGCCGGCACCAGCCGCTGGCCGTTCCACATTCCGTCCGCGAGGATGAACTGGCCGAGCCGCGCCCAGTCGCGCGCCGTCGCATAGATGTAGGAACTGCCCACCAGCGTGCCGCTGGCGTCCGCTTCCATCACCGCGCTGTGCATCCCGAGCGGCGCGAACAGCTTTTCGCGCGGGTAGGCGAGCGCCCCCTCCCCCACCCGGTCCATCCAGAGCCGCGCCAGGAGGTTCGCCGTGCCGCTCGAATAGGCGAAGGCACTGCCCGGCGCCGCGACGCTGGGCGTCGAGGCCGCGAAGCCGGCCATGTCAGGCTCGAGGAACAGCATGCGGTTGACGTCCGAGACGTCGCCATAATCTTCGTTGAAGCCGAGCCCGCTCTCCATGCCCAGCAGGTCGCGCACGCTGATCGTCCGCCGCGCCTCGTCGGTCCATTCGGGGAACAGTCCCGTTTCGTCGAGCCCGAGCTTACCCTCGCCCATCACCTGCCCGAGCAGCAGCGCATTGACGCTCTTGACCATCGACCAGCCGAGCAGCGGCGTCTCGGCGCTGAACCCCGGCCCATAGGCTTCGGCGATCAGATGGCCATTCTTGACCACGACGATTGCCCGCATCCCCGGTCCGACCAGCGCCGCATTGTCGAGGATGTCGGCGAGCCCGGTGCCCGTCACCGTCGCCTGGCCATCGCCGTCCGGCCAGGTACCCGCCACCGGCTCGGGCCCCGGCGCCACGGCCAGCGATACCTGCATCGCGGCAGCCACATCGCCATCCGGCACCGTGGCGCAGCCCAGCCCCGGACGGTTCACCGCCGTTGCGGTCGCAAACAGGCCCAGCAGTCGCGCCGTTACCCGCTGTTGGGGGGCGTCGACAGCGACATTGACCAGCTTGAGCAGCGGATGGCCCGGCGCCTGCACGTCCACGGCCATCACCTCGGCGGGATCACGTCCCGCCAGAAAAACGTTTGAACACACGATCTTGGCCGAATAACCGGTCGCCACGCGCAATAGATCGGGCGGCGAAATCGCCAAAAACGCCGCCAGCCCGGCAGCCGCAATCACCAAAAGCGCCGCCAGTCCGGCCAGCGCGATTTTCACAATCCGCAAGATTCCCCCTTCGCCCCCACGCCGACCATAGTTGATCGTTGCCCATCTCCCAACCGGGATTGCGGCGCGGGGGACTCCGCGCCATTGTCGGCGCGGGAATTCGCATTGGGGTGCTTGCATGAACTTTCATCCGCCGGCGCCGGAACGTCACGCCAAGCCGCTGACCAGCTTTCAGTTCATCAGCACGCTGGCGCGCAACCCGCTGGCCGTGTGGTCGCATGAAGTGTTCGAGGAAAAGCTGCTGCGCTTCGACTGGATGGGCCTGCCCACCATCGTCGTCAGCGACCCCGAGGCCATTCGCTACGTGCTGGTCGAAAAGAACTTCGCGCTCGATCCGCTGCGCCAGCGGATCCTTCGCCCCATCCTCCGCGATGGGCTGCTGACCACCGAGGGCGATTACTGGAAGCGCACGCGCAAGGCGATCGCCCCGGTCTTCGCGCTCCGTCACATCCATAGCTTTGCCCCGATCATGCAGCAGCAGGCCGAGCGATCGGTCAAAATCCTCGAAGGGCATGTCGGCACCGTTCGCGACGTGGCCGAAGACATGATCATGCTCACCTACAACATCCTCGAAGCGACGCTGTTTTCGGGCGACATGCCGGGCAAGCCCGAGGACTTTGCCGATCTCGTCGCCGGCATGCTCAAATCCATGGGCAAGGTCGATCCGATGGATGTGCTCGACGCCCCCGCCTTCATCCCGCGCTTCCGCCTGATGATGGGCCGGCGCTGGCAGGAGGGCACGCGCAAGCTCGTCATCGAGGTCATCGATTATCGCCGCAAGCAGATGGCCGCCGGTGCGGAAGCCGCGCCGCGCGATTTGCTGACCCTGCTGCTCGAAGCTGACGGGCTCAGCGAGAATGAGATCGTCGACAACATCATCACCTTTCTCGCCGCCGGCCATGAAACGACGGCCCGCAGCCTCGCCTGGGCGCTCTATTTGCTCAGCCAGTTCCCCGAAGAGCGGGCATGGCTCGAAGCCGAGATCGATGCCCATGATTTCGACAGCGACCCGATGAGCTGGGGCGACGCCCTGCCCCGCACCCGCGCCGTGTTCGAAGAGTCGATGCGGCTCTATCCGCCGGTCCCGACACTCAACCGCACCGCTCGCGAGCCCGACCGCATCGGCCATCTCGATGTCCCCAAGGGCGCCGCCGTGCTGGTGCTGCCCTGGGTGCTGCACCGCCACAAGGCGCATTGGGACAAGCCGGATACCTTCGTGCCCGAGCGCTTCATGCCCGGTAAGCGCCAGAGCATCGACCGCTATCAATATTTGCCGTTCAGCGCCGGCCCGAAAGTGTGCATCGGCGCGTCCTTCGGCATGCAGGAAGGCATCATCGCGCTGGCGACGATCCTGCGCCATCTGCGCTTCGATTTCGTCGGCAAGAAGCACCCCATGCCGGTGCAGAAGATCACCGTCATCCCCGAAGGCGGCATCCCGATGCGGGCGATGCGGCGCAACTGACTCGCGGCATCGCCGTGAGTGTTTTTTCCCCATCCGGTTCCAAATATAGCGCTTGACAGGATTCGACCCCCAACAGGGTCGCACACCCCGCTACCGCACCCCTACTTCACCCATTACGTGAAGGTCGCCAAGTCTGTCGATTTGGGGCGGGTTTAGCCCGGATTCTGAGCGCAATTTTGCAGCTTTTGCGGGTCTCGTTTGCTGCCGATTCGCGCAGATTTGATTGTCGATTCCGCGCATTGACGTTGTCCCCGCTATTCACAATCTCTATACTAAATCTAGCGAAACGGACCCCCTGCAACACAAGCTATGGCCCCTTCGCACGTTTTGGCCGTTGACGGTTTTTCTGAATCGGACCAGATTTTTGACGCTGCGACGGACGCCTCCACGCCCGCTGCGGAAGACCTCCACAGAGATGCCGGCAAACGAACGACCGGATGACTTGGGAGGCAAGGGGCTCGGCTCCCGCCATGGCGATGGCGTGGGCCTTTGTATGCGTCAAACATCTGGCGAAAAACTGCTGCAGCGGCGGCCGCGGACCCTTTGTGTCCGCATAATTTGGGGACTTTTGGACTATGCACATCGAACGTCGTTACACCTCGGCCGACCAGTCCGCTTATGCGGGGATCGAATTCCGCTCGACCACCAGCGAGATTCGAAATCCGGACGGGTCCGTGGTGTTCAAGCTCGAGGGCATGCAGGTCCCCTCCACCTGGTCGCAGGTGGCTGCCGACATCCTGGCGCAGAAGTATTTCCGCAAGGCCGGCGTCGCCAAGATCCTCAAGAAGGTCGAAGAGAACGACGTCCCGTCCTGGCTCTGGCGCTCGGTCCCCGACGAGAAGGCCATGAAGTCGCTCCCCGAGGGTGAGCGCTATGGCAGCGAGAGCGACAGCCGTCAGGTCTTCGAGCGCCTCGCCGGCACCTGGACCTACTGGGGCTGGAAGGGAAAATATTTCAACACCGAGGAAGATGCGCGCGCCTTCTTCGACGAGCTCTGCTTCATGCTCGCGACCCAGAAGGTCGCGCCGAATTCGCCGCAATGGTTCAACACGGGCCTGCACTGGGCCTATGGCATTGACGGCCCCGGCCAGGGCCATTTCTACGTCGACCCCTTCACCCACAAGCTGGTTGCGTCGAAGTCCTCCTACGAGCATCCGCAGCCGCATGCCTGCTTCATCCAGTCGGTCAATGACGACCTCGTCAACGAGGGCGGCATCATGGATTTGTGGGTGCGCGAGGCGCGCCTGTTCAAATACGGCTCGGGCACCGGCTCGAACTTCTCGAAGCTGCGCGGCGAAGGCGAACGCCTGTCGGGCGGCGGCCGCTCGTCCGGCCTCATGAGCTTCCTCAAGATCGGCGACCGCGCAGCGGGCGCCATCAAGTCGGGCGGCACCACCCGCCGCGCCGCCAAGATGGTCGTGGTCGATATCGATCACCCCGATATCGAGGCCTATATCGACTGGAAGGTGAAGGAAGAGCAGAAGGTCGCCGCGCTCGTTACCGGCTCCAAGACGGTCTCCAAGCACCTCAAGGCCATCATGAAGGCCGCGGTGAACTGCGAAGCGCAGGGCGACGATTGCTTCGACGCCAACAAGAACCCGGCCCTCAAGCGCGCCGTCAAGGACGCCAAGAAAGCGCTCGTGCCGGAGAACTATGTCCAGCGCGTCATCCAGTTCGCCAAGCAGGGCTACACCGACCTCGAATTCCCGATCTACGACACCGATTGGGATAGCGAGGCCTACCTCACCGTGGCCGGCCAGAACTCGAACAATTCGGTGCGCGTCACCGACGAATTCCTGCACGCCGTCAACAATGATGGCGACTGGAACCTCGTCGGCCGGACCAAGAACAACATCGTCAAGACGCTGAAGGCCCGCGACCTGTGGGAGTCGATCGGCTATGCCGCCTGGGCCTCGGCCGATCCCGGCATGCACTACCACACCACCATCAATGAGTGGCACACGAGCCCGGAAGCCGGCGAGATCGTCGCCTCGAACCCGTGCTCGGAATACATGTTCCTCGACGACACGGCGTGCAACCTCGCCTCGGTGAACCTCCTGCCCTACCGCAACCAGGATGGCAGCTTCGACGTCGCCGCCTTCGAGCACACCTGCCGCCTCTGGACCGTCGTACTCGAAGTGTCGGTGATGATGGCGCAGTTCCCGTCCAAAGCCATCGCCGAGCGCAGCTTCATCTACCGCACGCTGGGCATCGGCTACGCCAATATCGGCGGCCTCTTGATGACCTCGGGCATTCCCTACGATTCCGAGGAGGGCCGCGCCATCGCCGGTGCGATCACTGCGCTGATGACCGGCGCCTCCTATCTCGCTTCGGCCGAAATGGCCGGCGAGCTCGGTGCCTTCCAGGATTATCCGCGCAACGCCCCGCACATGCTGCGCGTCATCCGCAACCATCGCCACGCCGCCCATGGCAACAAGGACGGCTACGAAGGCCTCAGCATCAACCCGGTGCCGCTCGACCACGCCTCGCTCAAGGATGCCGCGCTGTCGCACCGCGCCCGGACCGTCTGGGACGATGCCCTCGCGCTCGGTGAAAAGCACGGCTACCGCAATGCGCAGGTCTCGGTGATCGCCCCCACCGGCACCATCGGCCTCGTGATGGATTGCGACACCACCGGCATCGAGCCCGACTTCGCGCTGGTGAAGTTCAAGAAGCTCGCCGGCGGCGGCTATTTCAAGATCATCAACAACGCCGTGCCCCCGGCCCTGCGCACCCTCGGCTATTCCGAGAGCCAGATCGCCGAGATCGAGGCCTATGCCATCGGCCACGGCAATCTGAACCAGGCGCCGGGCGTCAACCCGTCGACGCTGCGCACCAAGGGCTTTACCGACGACAAGATCGCCGCGCTCAATGCCGCGACCAAGTCGGCCTTCGACATCAAGTTCATCTTCAACCAGTGGACGCTGGGCGCCGACTTCCTCAAGAGCCTCGGCGTCACCGACGAGAACCTTGCGGACATGTCGTTCGACCTGCTCGCCCATCTTGGGTTCACGAAGAAAGACATCGAGGCCGCCAACATCCATGTCTGCGGCGCCATGACCCTCGAGGGTGCCCCGCATTTGAAGGCCGAGCATCTGCCGGTGTTCGATTGCGCCACGCCCTGCGGCAAGATCGGCAAGCGCTACCTCAGCGTCGAAAGCCACATCCTGATGATGGCCGCGGCGCAGCCGTTCATTTCGGGCGCGATCTCGAAGACCATCAACATGCCCAACGACGCGACGGTCGCCGACGCCAAGGAAGCCTACATGATGAGCTGGCGCCTGGCCCTCAAGGCCAATGCGCTCTATCGCGATGGCTCAAAGCTCAGCCAGCCGCTCAACTCCTCCATCCTCGCCGATGAGGATGACGAGGAGGACGATGGCGTCGAGGCCCTGCTCGCCGCCAGCCAGGCCGCCCGCGTGCCGATGATCACCGAAAAGATCGTCGAACGCATCGTCGAGCGCGTCAGCCGCGAGCGCGAAAAGCTGCCCAACCGCCGCAAGGGCTATACGCAGAAGGCCAATATCGGCGGCCACAAGGTCTATGTGCGCACCGGCGAATTCGACGATGGCCGCCTCGGCGAAATCTTCATCGACATGCACAAGGAAGGCGCCGCCTTCCGCGCCATGATGAACAATTTCGCCATCTCGATCTCGCTGGGCCTCCAATATGGCGTGCCGCTCGACGAATATGTGGAGGCCTTCACCTTCACGCGCTTCGAGCCGGCCGGCATGGTCATGGGCAATGACCGGATCAAGAACGCGACCTCGATCCTCGACTACATCTTCCGCGAACTCGCCGTGTCCTATCTCGACCGCGAGGATCTGGCCCATGTCCACACCGACACGCCCACCGCGCTGTCGAAGACCGATGAAGGCCAGCGCCCGGCCCCGATCCCGGCGCAGAACCTCGTCTCGCGCGGCATGACCCGCGGCCGCGTCAAGGACCAGAATCTGATGCTCGTCGCCGGCGGCCCCATTGCCCAGACTTTTAACCCGGTCAGCGCCATGCAGACCTCGACGGTCACGGCCCTCAAGGCGGCAACCGCCCTCAAGATCGACCCGACCCCGTCAGCGTTCAACGCCGGCGAGGTGAACCCGCTCCCCAGCCCGCCGCCCTCGACGGACATCAAGCAGTTGCGGTCCCAGGCCCAGATGCAGGGTTATACGGGCGACCAGTGCAGCAATTGCAATTCCATGCGCATGAAGGTCAGCGGCCACTGCATGGTCTGCGAGGACTGCGGGACGACGACGGGCTGCAGCTGAGTTCACCAACTACGAGCAAAGAACGGTGCCCTGCCGCATGCGGCAGGGCACTATCCTAGTTTCGATAATTACCAGCGCAGAACTGGTCGTCGTTGCTGGCCGCCAAGTAGGCGGCCGCCTCAAGTGAGTTTCCGTGCACGGCGTACAGACGATCGGCCTCAGACTTGAAATAGTCGGACATGTCCTGAATGGACCAATGTCCAGAATGAGTTTCTATAATGTCCTCAAGCTCCGCCAAGATGACCGCTCCACGCGCAGAAAAGCGCGCGTCGAGATCCAGTTCATCAAAGTGGTAAGAGAGTCGCGAAGCCAAGTTCCCGTGCGTGACGGCATCGAGTGCCACTCCAAACCTGAGTATCGGGCCGTTGGCTTCGTACTCAATGGCTGCCGAAAGCCAGCGAACCGGCGGCAAGGCGTCAAAGTACGGATGTAAGAAGTAGTGCGCGGCGTCGGCCGGAACCTTTGCGCGCTTCTTGTGATTGCAGGCGTGACAGATGGGTACAAGGTTGGACGGAAAAACCGAGAACTCGGGGAACGGGCTCGAAGGCAGGAAGTGGTCCACCTCGTAGACCTCTCCAAATAGACAGTACGGACAATGCGAGCTCAATGTTCGGGTCGCGTCATATAATTTGCGCGACGCTCCCCTTTTGGGCACAACCTGGGTGGAATACAGAGCGCGCAACAGGGCCCTCTCATTGGCCCCCATGTCGATCGCTTCCACTTGATCGAGGTGACCGTTAGAGAGGGCCAGATAGTTGTGGTGGCTTGCAGACACCTCCGGTTGGAAGGCCTCCAAAGCGCCTCGTGAAAGCTGCGAGACTGTCGCAGCGATGCATTCTGCGAGACTATCTCACTGTCATACGCCGAGCAATCTAGCGAGCGCACTACAACCCTCTAGTCAACGACCTAACGAGCGCTCGTCCTTCGGAACCGACTCGCTGAGAAAATCTATTCATTACCTCTTTAAAATCTCGTCTTGCTGACTCATCAGCAAGCAACCGGTAGAACCCGCTGTTCTCCACTTCCAGGCCGAATATTCTCCTCGTCAGCGTGCCAACATTCTCGCCAAAGGTCTCGATTTCCGGCGAAAGCGCTCTCACTGAATCTCCAGATCGTACAATTACTTGAACGCATTCTGACGGGACTTCCTGGAGTACTACGGGCGAATGGGTAGCGATCACCGCCACCGCGTTTCGACTGTGTAGCAAGTCCGACAGCGCTCGAATAAATGACGACAACAGCGGTGGATGAAGGTGCGTCTCAGGCTCATCCATGAGAATGAGTGAACGATCACTGACAAGCTCAACGAGCCTAGTCATCGTCAGCATGACGACCTTGTGGCCGGAACTCAACGTAGCGAATACTTCGACCAATGTTTCGCTCGCGCGACGTGGATTCTCCGCGACCCCCTCAGTCAGGCTCATGTCATTGATGGTTGGATCAGAGGCCAGAGTTCGCATAGCCCGGGCCCATCGCTCGAGCTTGTTCGGATCACCAATCACCAAGGAAATCGATTCTTCGAATTCCCGAACCATCTCTCGGCTTGTCTTGAGATGAACCAGCTCCTCGTCGCCAAGGCCCTGCTCAAGCAGATCGTGAGATCGGGCCTTGATGCCAATGTAGTAGTTGGGGATGCCTTTATCGGTGCGTACGCCGCCCTGTGGTATCGGATCAAATTTGTCGAATGCACTGTAAGATACGACAATCAGGTTCAAGAACTCGCTTTCAAGTTCTTCGAAGTCCGTGGTGAACACCAAGTTGCCTGCAAGACCTATAGATGCGGCGCGATTTTCTGTTACCGCGTCGGCCATCCCAGCCAGTAGTCTTGTCTTTCCTACTCCGTTTCGTCCAATCAGCACATGGATGTTCGTGGGCGGCCTCGAAAGCGGTTCTACCTTGAATGCCAGTCGCTCGATGCGCCCCGAGACGTCGAAGCGGAACTCAAATTCGTAACGGCTTAGCTTCGCGTCCCCGTGCAGCATTCGGGGAAAAGTGACCGTAACGTCCCTCTTTGAGACATCGCGAAGAAGAGACTTTTGGAAGCCCGGTTCGTTCTCGAACTTGGCGAAGATATCAGGGTCAAACGCAGCGTCACGTATCGCCTTGAGGTACGAAACTCGCGTGTTCGGGGGACAAAGGTAAAGGTTATCGTAGTACTCCCTCGAACTGCCAATGGAGCAATACAGGGGACCCAACTCGTCGAGTTCTGAGGGAAACAAGACCCTTCCCCCGGTCATCCCGGCCTCTATGATTCTCACATAGCCCAGATTATGCCGAACACTGTTCTCGTCGAACAGTATCGCTTCGAATAGAGCCTGGTACCCGAAGTCATTCCAAGAGTTCTCAACTAGATAGCAAATATCATCGTCGATGAAGCTCTCGGCAATTCGGGTCGCGACCCGTTCTAGCCTCATAGCTCAAGCACGCGAGTATCCTAGCAAGCTAAGCAACTTCTCCTTGAGGATAACGGCGTGACCTAAAGTGCGCAACAGAAGTACGCAGCGAACACCTCCGTTCTAGTAGCATTCAGACGGAACCCTCCCCCTCCCCACCCATTCC
>SEEL01000044.1 GCA_004144345.1 Hyphomicrobiales bacterium | reverse complement strand
TCGCCGGGCCCGATCCGGTGCTCATGCTGAAGGACGTGGCTGGGCTCGATGATAGCGAGGCGAATGGCGTTCTCAAATGGGCTGCCGCGGCGCTGCTGCGCGCCGCGGCAGCCCATTTGAGAACGCCATTCGCCTCGCTATCATCGAGCCCAGCCACGTCCTTCAGCATGAGCACCGGATCGGGCCCGGCGATAAGCGCCAGCCCAAGTCGCAACCGCTCGCGCACGGCCGGCGGTGTCTCGCTCAACGTGGCATCGATCCAGCGCATGCGGCGGCCTTGCCGCACCGGACCGCCTGGGTCGCGCAACCAGGTATCGTGATAGACACTCAGCGCCGCTCGGACATGGCGCTCATCACGCGCCACGGCTTCAGAGATAGCGTCGATCAGCGCATCGAGACGCTCTTCGACCGGCGACGAATGGCGGCGCGCGACCAGCTTTTCGACCCCGGCCCAGAACGCCTCGCCGTCGATTTCGACCTTCAGCGACTCCTGCGTCGGGAAATATCGATAGGCGGTGGCGCGCGACACCCCGGCCAGATCGGCAGCCTGCTCGACGCTGGGCTGCTCGAGCGTGCGCGCCGCCGCCACGATCGCCGCACGGGTACGCGCCTTCTGCGCCTGCCTGCCGCTGGCTTGACTCATTCGCTTGCCATTACTAGACATATCTCACAATGAGATTTATCTCATAAACTGATTTGGGAGGATCGGTAAATGGCAATGTCGCGCGCGGAAATGGACGCTATCGTCGACGACCATTTCAGGTTCGAGGCGACGGACGACCTTGATGGCGTCATGTCTAGCTTTGCCGACGGTCCCGTGCAGCACGAGATCATTCCCTCGCCCGTCGGCGTGCAGACCGACCGCGCGGCCATGCGGGCCTATTACGCGATGCTCTACCGCTCGGCGCGCGGCGACAACGCCACCACCATCCGCCGACTCTATGGCGACGATTTCATGATCGACGAGACCCTGTGGGAAGGCGAAATCGTCGATGGCGCCGTGTTCCTGTGCCCCGGCAAGACCGGCAAATCGAAGAACCGCCTGCTGCACATCTTCACCTTCCGTGACGGCAAGATCGCCTCGGAACAGGCCTGGCTAGACCTCGCCGCCATTCAGCAGCACATCCGCTGACTGATCCTCCCCGCCAGGTGCGAGGGACCTATGCCTTGTATTGATTGACCAAATGGTCCAATGCCTCTTTTGTTTGCCTGCCATAATCGGGTAGCGCTTACAGGCAATGGATAAGCGGAATCAGCGTCAGAATGCCCGGAAGCCGGGCGGGCCGGGCCTCGCGACCGGCTATACGCTGCTGCCCGGCATTCCTGACGAAATGCTCGGCCCCGACGGCAAGGTGCGGCCCGGCTGGGCGCAATTGCTTGCCGGTTTCGACGAGTTGGGCCCCGCGGGGCTCAGTGAGCGCTTCGAGCGGGCCGACCAATATTTGCGCGATGCCGGGGTCTTTTATCGCAAATATGATGGCGCGGCGGGCAAGGAACGGGCCTGGCCGCTGGCCCATGTGCCGCTGATCATCGACGAAGCCGACTGGCAGGAGATCACCAGCGGGCTCGTGCAGCGCGCCGAACTGCTCGAAAAGCTCGTCGCCGACATCTATGGCGACAACCACCTCGTGGCGCGCGGCGTGCTGCCGCCCGAACTGGTGGCGCGCAACCCCGAATTCCTCCGACCCGTCGTCGGCATCAAGCCGGCGAGCGGCCACTACCTCCATTTCTGCGCCTTCGAACTGGGCCGCGGTCCCGATGGCGGCTGGTGGGTGCTGGGCGACCGGACGCAGGCCCCCTCGGGCGCCGGCTTCGCGCTCGAAAACCGCGTCGCCACGACGCGCGCCCTCTCCGACATCTATGCGCGCATGCATGTGCATCGCCTCGCCGGCTTCTTCCGCGATTTCCGTGACGCGCTGCATGGCGATGCCCGCAAGCATGATGGCCGCGTCGGCATCTTGACGCCCGGCCAGCACAACGAGACCTATTTCGAGCACGCCTATATCGCGCGCTATCTCGGCTTCATGCTGCTCGAGGGCGAAGACCTCGTGGTCGACGATGGCGAGGTGATGGTCCGCACCGTTGCCGGCCTCAAGCCCGTCAGCGTCCTCTGGCGCCGCATGGATGCGAGCTTCACCGATCCGCTGGAATTGCGCGTCGATAGCCGCATTGGCACGCCCGGCATGACCGAGGCCTTGCGCCAGGGCTCCATCTCGATTGTCAACGCCATCGGCTCGGGCATTCTCGAAACCCGCGCCTTTGCCGCCTTCATGCCCAAGCTCAGCGAAGCGCTGCTCGGCGCGCCGCTGCAATTGCCCACCATCGCTACCTGGTGGTGCGGCCAAGCGGGCGAGCGCCAGCACGTCATCGACAATATCGACCGCATGATGGTCGGCCCCGCCTTCTCCACCGTCCTCGCCATCGAGGATCGCGAGACCACCATGCTCGGCGCGGCACTCGACCCTGCCCCCAAGGAGGCGCTGCGCCAGCGCCTGCTCGATGACGGCGGCCATTTCGTCGGCCAGGAGCCGGTGACGCTCTCGACCGCCCCCGTCTATGTCGATGGCCGGCTCGAGCCGCGCCCGATCACGCTGCGCGTCTATGCGGCGCGCACGCCCAAGGGCTGGACCATCATGCCCGGCGGCTTCGCCCGCGTCGGCTCAACGCTCGACAGCGCCGCCATCGCCATGCAGCGCGGCGGCCAGGCGGCCGACGTCTGGGTCGTCTCCGACAAGCCGGTCGAACGCGTCAGCCTCCTGCCACAGGCCGGCGAAAAGCTGCTGCGCAATTCCGCCGGCTCGCTGCCAAGCCGCGCCGCCGACAACCTCATCTGGCTGGGCCGCTACGCCGAGCGCTGCGAAGCGACGGTCCGTATCCTGCGCGCCTACAATGCGCGCCTGGCCGAAATGTCGAACCCGGATCTGCCGATCCTCAGCGACACGCGCACTTACCTCGACTCCATCGATGTCGATGCCCGCCACGCGCTGCCGCCGGGGCTGCTCTCGGCCATCGACAGCGCCGTGCATTCGGCCAGCCAGATCCGCGACCGGTTCTCGCCCGATGGCTGGCTCGCGCTTGCCGATCTGCGCAAGACGGCGCGGAATTTCGCCGCGCGCGTGCAGGTGGGCGATGACGCGACCCGCGCCATGACGGTGCTCTTGCGCAAGCTCGCCGGCTTCTCCGGCCTCGTGCATGAAAACATGTACCGCTTCGCCGGCTGGCGCTTCCTCGAAATCGGACGCCGCCTCGAACGCGGCATCCAAATCGCCGGCATCACCCGCTGGCTGACCCGCGAGGATGCCCCCGAGGGCGCGCTCGACATGCTGCTCGAGATTGGCGACAGCGTCATGACCCATCGCCGCCGCTACAATGTCGCGGCCGGCGCCAATTCCTATGTCGATCTGCTGGTGCTCGACCCGCTCAATCCGCGCTCGGTGCTGTTCCAGGTGGCCGAACTGCGCGAGCAGATCGAAAGGCTCCCCGGCGGCGTCGTCGATGGGCAATTGTCGGTCACCGCCAAGGCCGTGCTCGAATTGCAGACGCAGTTGCGCGTCGCCGAGCCGGAGGACATGACCCCCGAACGGCTCGCCGAATTGTGCGCCGAGATCGGCCGCCTCGCCGGCCTGATCGCTGACGCGTATTTCGTCTAGCCATGCTCTACGACATCCGCCTCGAGCTGCATTACGACTACGAGGGCTTCGTGCATGGCGACCGCCATCTGGTGCGCGTTGCGCCGGCGTCGATCCCCGGCGTGCAGCGCGTCATCGCCTCGTCGATCTCGTTTGATCCCAAGCCCGACACCGAAACCAATTTCGTCGACTTCTTCGGCAATCTCGTCACCACCATTTCCTATGCCCACTATCACGACAGCCTCAATGTGCGGCTGACCGCGCGCGTCGGCGTCGAGGACGACCACCCGCCCGCCGATTTCTCGCCCGACCTTGCGGGACTGCAGCGTGAACTGTCGACGCTGTGGACGCTCGACGCGAACTCGCCGCATCATTTCCTCGCCACCTCGCCGCGCATCGCCTTCAGCCGGCCCATCACCGACTATGCGCGCCAGAGCGTCCGGCGCACCACCTCGGTGCGCGCCGCCGCGATGGATTTCTGCCTCTCGATCCACCGCGACTTCAAATATGAGCAGGACTCGACGGACGTGAACACGTCGCCGCTCGACGCCTTCCACCTGAAGAAGGGCGTCTGCCAGGATTTCGCCCATGTGATGATCGCGGGGCTGCGCGGCGTCGGCATTCCGGCAGCCTATGTGTCGGGGTTCCTGCGCACTATTCCGCCCAAGGGCAAGGCGCGCCTCGAGGGCGCCGATGCCATGCATGCCTGGGTCCGCGTCTGGTGCGGCATCCATGATGGCTGGCTCGAATTCGACCCCACCAACGCCATGCTGGCGGGCGCCGATCACATCACCATCGGCCATGGCCGCGACTATGCCGACATCTCCCCCATCGTCGGTGTCCTGCGTACTTCTGGCGGCCACGACGCCAAGCAATCGGTCGACGTCATCCGCGTCGAATAGGCCCTCCTCTCCTTCGGGAGGAAGCGGCCACAAACACACGGCGCAACTGGAACCAAGTCAACGCACGCCCCGTTATGAGGCCAGCGCAAGTCAACGCGCATCCAGGCGGAGACCGGACCCTCCCTTCCGGTCAAAAGACAAAGGATCAAGAAGCGATGACTCAGATGGAAATCGACACCCTCGAGCACGCCGGCCGTTCCGCGATGGCGTGGACGCCGCAGGGATATGACGGGCGCATCCATTTTGGCGCCGTGCTGGCTGCAATGGTGCCGGCGATCGGCATCCTCGCTGCGGCGGCGACGTTCCTGTTCGTCGCCTTCTGATAGGCAAGCGTCACAAAGGAGTACGCCAAGATGCTCAGCACCGTCCTCATCATCGTTCTCATTCTATTGCTGATCGGCGCCATACCGAGTTGGGGATACTCCCGCTCCTGGGGATATTTTCCCTCCGGTATTCTTGGCGTCGTGCTCGTGATCGTCATCATCCTTGTGTTGATGGGACGGATCTGAGCCTCGCGGGTCTGAGGTCGCCCCCCTTTCGACCCGCTTAACCACCCCGGTTCGCCCCCCCCGCGAACCGGGGTGTTTCGTTTTCAGACGACTACTGCATTTGGAACCCAGGAGGCGGTCGAACGTTGTTCCGGTCACTAAGACCAGGAGCATGCCAACATGGCCGATACGACCGATACCGCGCCCAGCCGCGCCACGCCCGCTCGCCGTTCCAGCAATGGAGCGGCCCGCCCTCGCCGCGCCGCGCGCGCCCGCAGCGACGATCTTGAATCGCAGGTCGCGCAGCTGCAGAGCGACCTCAAGACAATCACCAGCACGCTGACCCGCATGGGCGAAGACAAGGTGGGTGAGGTCCGCTCCACCGCCAAACTTCGCGCTGCCGAAATCCGCGACAAGGGCGAGGATCTGATTGAATCCGCGCAGGACGAGTTCGGCGCCATCGAAAAGCAGATCAAGGACATGATCCGCGAAAAGCCGCTCACCGCGGTGGCCGGCGCTGTCGCGCTCGGCTTCGTCCTCGCCGTCGTGACGCGCTGATCATGCTGGCCATCCTCGGTCCGCTGGCCGCGCTGGTCGGCGTCGAAATGACCACCCTCAAGGATCGCCTGCAACGCCAGGCGATCCTGTGGGGCAGCCTCGCGGCGCTCGGCCTCGTCGCCGTGACCTGCGTGCTGGTGTCGATCAACACGGCCCTCGCTTACGCCGTGGGACCGGTGATCGCCCCGCTGATCATTGCCGGCGCGGCGCTGCTCATCAGTCTCGTGCTCTATGCCGTGTTCCATTTTCGCGACACGCTGGAAGCCCGGCGCGAGGCCGAGAAGAAGCGCAGCGCCGAAATGACCGCTCTCGTCACCACGGCGGCCATCACGGCCCTCCCGCTGATCCTGCCGACGCTCCGCAAAGTGGGCGTGCCGGCTGGCGGCGTGGCAGCGGCGGTCTATTCGCTGCTGCAGTCGAAATCGCTCCGCCGCAATCACTAAAGCGGAACTGCCTTGTAAGCCTATGCGTTTTCCTTTTCGCCCCTGCCCAACCACGAGGATTTGCCATGTCTCATATCAAACGGCGGATCGTGACTATCCTTAAGGACGACCAACTGGACCAGACCGAGAAGGTCGAGGTTCTCCGTCAGCTCGAAGCCGACTCGCTGAGCAAGGAGCGCAGCGCGACCGAGGGGATGACCCCCATCGACGGCGACGATGGCGAAGACCTCAAGGCCATTGAGCAGGCCCTCCGCAAGATGGGCCAGCAGCCCGTCGAAGGCGGCGCCGCCAGCCTCTGAGGCCAGTCCCAGCGCTAATCATTTGGAGCCCCTCCCGGCCTTCCGGGCGGGGCTTTCGTTTGGCTGGCTGGCAATGGGGTACGCGACCGGCCGCAGGACCAGTCTAGGCCGGTGTCACCACGATATCGGCCTCAGCCTCGGCGGCCTCGATCGCGGCTCTCGGCATCACCACTCGCAGCGCGCCGGGGTGAATCCTGAGCTCCACCTTGTCGGCCAGCTTCACCAGTTCGCCATCGATCACTGCAACGGCGTTCGACTTCTTGCGCGGAAAGCGGATGGTGACCTCGCGCGCTTCGCGGTCGATGATCTCGGGCAGCGCCTTCCACTGGCCGCGCAGCACGCCGAAGCTGAGCTTCGTCACCACACAGGGCGTCAGTGGCGCGATGATGTAGATGCCGAGGACCCCCGCATCGAGCCGCTCGGCCCGCGGCAGCGCCCCTTCGAGGGGATTGTTCGACACCGCAATGCCGGCCGTGGCACGACGCTCGACGCCGCGCCTGGTGGCGACATCGACATGGAAGTTCGGCGCCCGTAACAGGGCTCCCGCGGCGGCGCGGGTCGAGGCCATCATCTTGCCCAGCCGGCTCTTGTAGGTCAGCGACTCCCTGAGCTTGACCAGCTTGGCGTGGATGCCGACCGAGAACTGGTGGATGAAGGGCCTGCCATTGGCCGTCGCGATATCGATGTCGCGGATTTCGCCACCGGCGATCGCCTCCAGCGCGCCCTCGAGATCGAGCGGCATCTGCAGCGAGCGGGCGAACAGGTTCATCGTGCCCGCGGGCACCACCGCCAGCGGCACGCCTTGCCGGTAGGCGGTCGCAGCAGCGGCCGAGATGGTGCCGTCGCCGCCACCGGCCAACAGGATCTCGGCGTCGCCGGCGGCGCGCTCAAGTTCCTTCAGCAATTGCTTGCCTTCGACGATGCGCGCCTCGAGCTCATGCCCGGCCGCAGCAAAGATCTCCACGGCGCGCGCCGCAAAAGCATCCATGTCGGTGGTCTTGAATGTACCGCCATCGCGGTTGAAGACGCCGATGACGTGCATATGCGAACCTCTTGCCCCGGATCGAGCCAGCAACGGCCCTGCCCCCTCGCCGGTTCCCTAGATGAGCGGCCGCCGTGTCTCGGGCAGCCCTTCCCAGGCGGCGAGTTCCATCAATCCCCTGGGGTCGAGCACCTCGCAGGCCCGGTCGTGCCAGCGGATCAGCTTGCGCTCCACCAGCTTGCGCAGCGTCTTGTTGGTATGGACGATCGAGAGCCCGAGCGTGTCGGCGACATGCTGCTGCGTGATCGGGATCAGCAGGGCCTTCTGCCCGGTGAGCCCCACCGCCGCCGCCCGCTGATAGAGGAACGCCACGAGATAGGCCGCCCGCTCCAGCGCGCTGCGCCGGCCGACGCTGAGGAGGTTCTCGTCGAGCATCCGCTCCTCGCGCGAGGCGAGCCAGGTGATGTCGAAGCTGAGCCCCGGCTGGTTACGGAAGAGATCGGGCATGCGGTCGCGCTGGAACACGCACAGCACCACCGGCGACAGGGCCTCCACCGAATGCTCCATCGCCCCGATGATCGAGCCCTGCAGTCCGATCAGATCGCCCGGCAGGCTGTAGTTGAGGATCTGGCGGCGCCCGTCCTCCAGTGTCTTGAAGCGGAAGGCCCAGCCGCTGAGGATGGTGAAGAGCTGCGCGCTATGGGCGCCTTCGGCAAGGATCATCGCGCCGGCCTCGACGACGAGTTCGCCGCGCTTGAAACTGGACACGAATTTCAGCTCTTCCGGCGAGAACGGACGGAAGTGGGTCATCGCCCGTAACGGGCAATGTTCACAGGGGACGCGGCGGGTAGATACAGGCAGAACGACGCTCACTGTCTGGTGGTCCCCCCCAATGTGCCCGCATCGCAGCGCAAACGCGAGCGCCATGCGCGCGGTTGCACATCCCGGGAGATGTCTTTGTTAAATGACGCCTGGCCTAGAGGCTGCTGGTCGTGACCTGCGACGACACGGCGTCGGGGCCATAGTCGGCCTCGCCCGAAATGCCGAGCACGTCCTGCAGGCGGGTGCGAGCACGGCTGACCCGGCTCTTCATCGTGCCGACGGCGCAATGGCAGATCTCCGCGGCTTCCTCATAGGAGAACCCCGAAGCGCCGATCAGCACGATCGCTTCGCGCTGGTCCGGCGGCAGACCGTCGAGGGCCTTCTTGAAATCGGCCATGTCGAGGATGCCGTATTGCGACGGATGCACCGACAGGCGCTCGGTGAACGCCCCGTCGCTGTCCTGCACTTCGCGGCCGCGCTTGCGCATCTGGCTGTAGAATTCGTTGCGCAGGATCGTGAACAGCCACGCCTTGATGTTGGTGCCCATCTGGAAGCTGTCCTGCTTCGCCCAGGCCTTCATCATGGTGTCCTGCACGAGGTCGTCCGCCTTGTCGTGGCGTCCGCTCAGGGACACCGCGAAGGCACGGAGCGACGGCAACGTGGCGAGCAATTCTCGCTTGAACGACGGGGTTTCCTGCAAGATTAATCGCCCTTGCGCTTGCTGGCCTGCTCGACCTGGTCGAGTTTTTCCAGCAAATCCAGAAACTTGTCCGGGATCGGCTGATCCTGCACCGCGCCATAGAAGGCCCGGAGCTTGGCACCGATATCGGAATTCGGACCGAGCCCGTCCTCGGTGCGCCGCGGTCGCGGTACACTCATCTCATTCATATTGGTCTTGTCTTTCACTACCCGGAACCTGTGAAGCAGAGTGACGCAGGGCTCTGACGTGATATCCTAAATGCCCGAGCCGATGGAAAGTTCCGACCGAGGTGGAACGAATTGGAATCTACCTCGTTTGGGTGTGACTTCGGTTACCAAGCGTCAAAGGGAGCAAGTAATGACCTTGTCGATGCGGATCGCTCCGCACCTGCCGTATCTGCGGCGTTTTTCGCGCGCGGCTACGGGGTCTCAGACATCCGGCGATGCCTATGTGGCCGCCACGCTTGAGGCTCTCATCGCTGATGTATCGATCTTCCCGGAAGCATCGAGCGACCGGATTGCGCTGTACAAGCTGTTTTCATCGCTGTTTTCCTCTTCAGCAGTGAACATCCCGTCGCCCCAGCCGCATTTCGTCTGGGAGCAGCGGGCCGCCCGCAACCTCTCCAATCTTGCCCCCAAGCAGCGCCAGGCCTTCCTTCTGGTGTCGGTCGAGGGCTTCACCAATGAGCAGGCCGCCGAAATCCTGTCGGTCGACGATGGCGAGTTCAGGAGCCTGCTCGATGACGCCTCCCGCGAGATTTCGCGCCAGGTGGCGACCGAAATCCTCATTATCGAGGACGAGCCGCTGATCGCCATGGATATCGAGCAGCTGGTTGAATCCCTCGGCCACAAGGTCGTCGGCATCGCCCGCACCCACAAGGAAGCCGTAGCCCTCTACGGCAAGACCATGCCCAAGATGATCCTCGCCGACATCCAGCTGGCCGATGGTTCCTCCGGTATCGACGCGGTCAACGACATCCTCTCGACCGAGGCCCTGCCGGTGATCTTCATCACCGCCTTCCCCGAGCGCCTTCTGACGGGCGAGCGCCCGGAACCCACTTTCCTCGTCACCAAGCCGTTCAACCCGGACATGGTGAAAGCGTTGATCAGCCAGGCGCTGTTCTTCGACGAAGGTTCGCGCGCCGCGGCGTAATCAGCGGCATTCTGCCTTGCACCAACTTGGCGGCCCTTCGGGGCCGCCTTTGTTTTTGGGGCTTGCGCCAATCCCCACTTTGCCGCACCTCTGCAGCCCATGACGGAAACGACCCGCCCCCCGATCGTCGAACTGATCGACATCCACAAATCCTTCGCCAATCTCGAAGTGCTGAAGGGCGTCACGCTCACCGCCCATGAGGGCGAGGTGCTGTCACTCATCGGCTCCTCCGGCTCCGGCAAATCGACGCTGCTGCGCTGCATCAACATGCTCGAAGTGCCCAATGTCGGCACCGTGCGGGTGGCCGGCGAGACCATCGCGCTGACCGCCGAGGGGCCGCACCGCCGCATTGCCGACGAGGCGCAGATCCGCCGCATCCGCTCGGAACTGGGCATGGTGTTCCAGCAGTTCAATTTGTGGAGCCACATGACGGTGCTGCAGAACGTCATGGAAGGCCCGGTCCTCGTCCAGAAGCGCCAGCCCGCC
This sequence comes from Hyphomicrobiales bacterium, assembly GCA_004144345.1. Lineage (GTDB taxonomy): Bacteria > Pseudomonadota > Alphaproteobacteria > Rhizobiales > Devosiaceae > Devosia_A. Next base: position 21,144 of record SEEL01000044.1, on the reverse strand, counting down.
GAAGTCGAGGCGGAAGCGATGGAAATGCTCGGCAAGGTCGGCATCGCCGACAAGGCGAAAGCCTATCCGGGCGAGCTCAGCGGCGGCCAGCAGCAGCGCGCCGCCATCGCCCGGGCGCTCTGCATCAACCCCCGCGTGATGCTGTTCGACGAGCCCACATCGGCCCTCGACCCCGAGCTCGAGGTCGAAGTGCTGCGCGTGATCCGCCTCCTCGCCGAGGAGGGCCGTACCATGATCCTCGTGACCCACGACATGGAGTTCGCCCGCACCGTCGCCCACCGCGCGGTGTTCCTCCATCTGGGCCGCATCGAGGAAGAGGCGCCGGTCGCCGAGCTTTTCGGCAACCCGAAATCGGCGCGGCTGCGGCAATTCCTCTCCGCCGGATCGCATGGCTGAATTGTTGACGCGAACCGCAATTGCGTTACGCTAACGGCAAGGCCGCGAGAAACGCTGCCGCTATGATATCTGGGAGTTCTATCATGAGAATGTTCGTGCTGGCTGCCGCGGCGGTCCTTGCTTTGACCGGCGTTGCTGCCGCGCAGACCCGTTTGGGGTCTGAAGGCGCCTACCCGCCCTACAATTTCATCGACGAGGCGGGCAATCTGGCCGGTTTCGACATCGATGTGGGCAACGAAATCTGCGAACGCGCCGGCCTCGAATGCGTCTGGGTGGTCAATGAGTGGGATACCATCATCCCGAACCTCCTCGCCGGCAACTATGACGCCATCCTCGCCGGCATGTCCGACACCGAGGAACGCCGCAAGACCATCACCTTCAGCCAGACCTATTTCCCGCCCGATCCGTCGGCCTATGTGGCGCTTGCCGGCAAGACCTTCGACTTCGCCAATCTCAGCGGCCAGCGTATCGGCGCCCAGGGCGCGACCATCCAGGCCGCCCATCTCGAGGCGACCTACAAGGACACCAACACGCTCCTCACCTATGAGACGCCCGACCAGGCGCTTGCCGACCTCAATGCCGGCAATATCGACCTGATCCTCGCGGACAAGTCCTATCTGCAGGAAGCCGTCGCCGGCTCGAGCGGCACGCTCGCGCTGACCGGCGATGAAGTCGAAATCGGTGGCGGCGTCGCCGCCGGCCTCCGTCAGGCCGACACCGAACTGCAGGCCAAGTTCGACGCCGCGCTCACGGCGATGAAGGCCGACGGCGCCCTCGACGCGATGATCTCGGCCTACTTCCCCGAGCGCGAAGGCGGTCCGTTCTTCCTGCCCGAATAAGACCAATCCGGAACGGGGCCGCGCGCCCCGTTCCCCTCGCCGGGGGCTGACTGCCAATGCTCGACCTACTGCCGCCCTGGCTCCGCGACGGCATTGGCGACGATGTCGCCTTCTGGATCGGCTATCTCACCAACGGCAAGCATCTCGCCTGGTACGCCTCCCTCCAGTTCACGCTGTTTGCCGCCGTCTTCGGCGGCCTTATCGCGCTGCTGCTCGGCCTCGGCGCCGCCGCCCTGCGCAATAGCGGCCCGCTGCCGCTGCGCCTGCTCGCCACCGGCTACATCAACATCGTGCGCGGCGTGCCCGATGTGCTGTTCTTCATCTTCTTCCCGCTGGCCTTCGAGCAGGGCATCGAGTGGCTCGTCTCCACCCAGGTGTGCACGCGCGAGACGCTGGCGCTCAATGCCGGCCAATGGCCGCCCTGCGACGCCGCGAACTGGCGCCTCACCTCGCCCGAATATCTGGTGCTCGCCTGCGTCTCGCTCGGCATCGTCTACGGCGCCTTCGCCGCCAATGTCGTCTCGGGGGCGCTACGCAGCGTGCCGCTCGGCCAGCTCGAGGCGGCGCGCGCCTATGGCATGTCGCGCGCTCAGGTGCTGTGGCGCGTCCATATCCGCCAGATGTGGGTCTATGCCCTGCCCGGCCTCTCCAATGTCTGGCTGCTGCTGATCAAGGCGACGTCGCTGTTGAGCCTGCTCCAGATCCTCGATTTCGTCAGCTGGGCGCAGCGCCTTGGCGCGGCCAATTTCTCGCGCTCGGCCGGCCTCGTCCACCCCGACTGGCGCTGGCAGTATTACCTCGTGCTGCTGCTGTTCTACATCCTGCTCACCTGGCTCTCCGAGAAGGCCTTCGCCGCCATCAGCCGCCGCGTCCGCCGCGGCATGCCGCTTGTCGGCCAGGAGGCGATGTGAGCTTCCTCGAAACCCTGCTGGCCGAGATCGAAATTCTCGCCGTTCCGGCGCTCTACAACATCTATTTCGCCGCGGCCGCCATCCCGGTCGGCTTCGTGTTCGCGATCTTCCTCGCGCTCGGCAAGGGCTCGCCCAATTGGCTGATCAACCGATTGAGCCGCGGCTACATCTATTTCTTCCGCGGCTCGCCCTTCTTCATCCAGCTCTTCGCCTTCTATGCGCTGATGCTGTCGTTCAATCTGAGCACCTGGAAGCCGCTCGGCATCGACTGGCTGGTGCTGCATCCGCTGTTCCTCGGCCCCGCCATCCTCGCGCTCAACACCACCGCCTACACCGCTGAGATCCTCCACGGCGCGCTCACCACGGTGCCGCGCGGCGAGGTCGAGGCGGCACGCGCCTATGGCATGAGCTGGGGCCAGCGCTTCCGCCGCATCGTCTGGCCGCATCTGATCCGCATCGCCTGGCCCGCTTACACCAATGAAGTGGTGTTCCTGTTCCACGCCACCGCGCTGGTCTACTTCACCCTGCCCGTCATCGGCACGCAGCAGGATCTGATGAACAAGGCTGGCCAGATGTTCCAGCGCGACTACAACGTGTTCCTCCACTATTCCGTGGCGGCCCTCTATTTCCTCGTGATCTCGCTGGCGATCTTCTGGGTCTTCGGCCTGATCTATGCCCGCCTCATGCGTCACATGCCCGGAGCCCGGCCCATGCAGTTCTCCTTCAAGCGGTTGTTCCGCTGATGTTCAAGCGCGACCAGCTGATCCTCAAGGGCGATACGCCCGGCAGCACGATCGAACTGCCGTTCTACCGTGTTGGTCCCGCCAACGCGCCCGAGAAGGTCTATCTGCAGGCGGCGCTGCATGCCGACGAGCAGCCTGGCACCATGGTGCTGCACCATTTGCTGCCGCTGCTGAAGCAGGCCGACGAGCAGGACCTGCTGCGCGCCCGCTTCACCATCGTGCCGATGGCCAATCCGCCCGGTATGAACAATCTCGTCCACCGCACCCATATCGGCCGCTACGACCTCAACACCGGCGTCAATTACAACCGGCAATGGCCGGATCTGTTCGCCATGATCCGCAGCCACCTCGCCGGCCGGCTGAGCGACAGCGAGAGCTTCAACGTCAACCTCATCCGCAAGACCATCAGCGGCTGGATCGACGCGCAGCAGCCGCGCAGCACCGCCGAGCAATTGCGCCTGTTCCTGCTGCGCGAAGCCCATGACGCCGAGTTCGTGCTCGACCTCCACTGCGACACGGACTCCCTGCCCTATATCTACACGTCGCCTGAGCTGATGCCCGAGCTGCAGGATCTCGCCGACTGGATGGGCGCCGCGGCCGTGATGACCGCCGCCGACAGCGGCGGCGGCTCCTTCGACGAAGTGTTGCCGCTGCTCTACCGCAAGGTCGCGCAGGCCAATCCGGGCAAGCCCGTGCCAATGGCCAGCGCCACCGCGACGCTCGAATATCGCGGCATCGCCGATGTACATGACGAGTATGGCGAACAGGACGCGCTGCGGCTCTTCGGCTTCCTTGCCGGCCGTGGCCTGATCGACGCCGAGACCGGCCCGCGCCCCGAACCCCGCTGCGAGGCCACGCCCTTCGAAGCCACCGACATCGTCCGCGTCGACCGCCCCGGCATGGTCGCCTACCGCGTCGACCTCGGCCAGCACGTCACGAAGGGCCAGCCCATCGCCGACCTCATCGCCCTCGACGGGCCCGAAGCCTTCCTCGCCCGCACGCCCATTCTGGCTGGCACCGACGGCATCGTCCTCTCCCGGCTCGTGCGCAAATACGTCGCCCGCGGCGAATCCATCATGAAGATCGTCGGCAATACCCCTCTCCAGGCCCGCAAGGGCTATCTGCTGGAAGACTAGGGAGGGCTCCCGCGCAGGCGGGCTCCAGCAGCAAAAAAAGGCCCGCGCCTTGCGCGAGCCTTCAACTGTTGGATGAGCGAGCGTCTTCGCGCTTACTAGTTCTTCAGCCCGAACTCGCTGTGCTCGATCGCCGTCATCACGCCGCGCAATTCCGCGAGGCCTTTCATGCGCCCGATCGTGGGATAGCCCGGCTGCGAGCGGCGGCCCAGATCGTCGAGAATGTCCTGACCGTGGTCGGGACGCATCGGGATCTGGTGATCGCTGCGGCCCGCCGCCTTGCGCTTGCGCTCTTCGGCGACGATTGCGGCGATCAGCGCCACCATGTCGGTATCGCCGCCCAGATGCTCGGCCTCGAAGAACGAACCGACCAGATCGCCGGTGTCCTTCTTGACGTTGCGCAGGTGCAGGAAATGCACCTTGTCGCCCAGGCGACGCATCATGCCCGGCAGATCATTGTCCGGCCGTGCGCCGAGTGAACCCGAGCAGAGCGTGATTCCATTGACCGGCGAATTCACCGCGCCGCTCATGTAGGCATAGTCGGCTTCCGTCGACATCACGCGCGGCAGGCCGAGCAGCGGGAACGGCGGATCGTCCGGGTGGCAGCAGAGCCGCAAGCCCACCTCTTCGGCCACCGGCACGATCTCGCTCAGGAAGTCGACGAAATGCTGCCGCAGCTGATCGGGCGAGATCTGCCCGTATTCGTCGAGATGCGCCTGCACCTCGGCGATCGTCAGGCTCTCGGTCGAGCCCGGCAGGCCCATCGTGACATTGCGCGCCAGCACCTTGCGCTGCTCGTCGCTCAAGCCCTGGAAGCGTCGCGCCGCTTCGCTGCGCACGGCTTCCGAGAAATCTTCGGCTGCACCGCGACGCTGCAGGATGTGGATATCGAACACCGCGAAATCATTGATGTCGAAGCGCATCGCCGTGCCGCCGCTGCCGACCTCGTAACGCAGTTCAGTCCGCGTCCAGTCGAGTACCGGCATGAAATTGTAGCAGAGCACTTCGAGCCCGGCCTCGGCGACATTGCGCATCGAGACCTTGTAGTTCTCGATATGCTGGCGCCAATCGTTCTTCTGCTTCTTGATGTCTTCGCTGACCGGCAGGCTCTCGATCACATCCCAGGCAAGGCCGGACGGCGAACCATCCTTGCGCGTCGCGATCTGCTGCTGCCGCTTCCTGATTTCCTCGGGTGACCACACGACGCCATTGGGCACGTGATGCAGCGCCGACACGACGCCCTCGACGCCCGACATCAGCATGTCGTCGATGCTGCAGATATCGGCGGGGCCGAACCAGCGCCACGTCTGTTTCATAAAAGAACCTCCTAGTGCCCGAAGGCCATGTTCGGCAGCCACAAAACGACTTGCGGCAGGAAGGTCAAGACCGCGATCAGCGCGCAGATTGCCGCAATGAAGGGAATGGACTCGATCGAGTACTCCTCGATGGTCACATCCATCAACGCGCACACCGCGAACATGGCCGAGCCCGATGGCCACGTCATGCCGCCCAGCGTCACGATCGACATCATCAAGATGCCGAAATGCACGGGGTCCATGCCGATCTGCGTGATGATCGGCACGAAGATCGGCGTCAGCAGCAGCACCATCACCGTCGAGTCGAGCGCGAGGCCGGCGACCAGGAGGAACACCAGGATGACCAACACGATGACATTGGGATCGGTGATCCCCTCGAGCATCACCGTCGCCAGCTGCTGCGGCGCCTGCAGATAGATCACGGCAAATCCGACCATGCCCGACATCAGGATGATGAGCATGATGAGGCCCACATCCGACGCCGCATGCCCGAACGCCTTCCACGCCTTCGCCAGCGTCAGCTCGCGATGCGCGAAAAAGCCCACGGCCAGTGCATAGACCACGGCAAAGGCGCCCACCTCCGACGGCGTGAACACGCCACCGCGAATGGCGAGGACCAGCGCCACCGGGAAGAACAGCGCCCATTTGGCATCCCAGACGGCGAACGCCAGTTCCTTGAAGGTCGGCCGCTTCGCATCGGCCACCACATATTTGCGCTTCTTGGCGATGACATAGGCGGTGGCCATCAGCACCACCATCATCAACAGCCCCGGAATCACACCGGCAAGGAACAGCCGCCCGATCGAGACATTGCCGACATAGCCATAAAGGATGAGCCCGATCGAGGGCGGGATGGTCGCGGTGATCAGCGAGCCCACGGCGATGGCCGCGGCGGAGTAGCCCTTGCCATAACCCTTGGCGATCATCGTCGGCCCGAGGATGCGTGCTTCCATCGCCGCATCCGCCACCGCCGAACCCGACACGCCGCCCATCAGTGTCGAGAGCACGATGGCTACCTGCGCGAGCCCGCCCGCCATCCAGCCGACCGCCAGCATGGAAATGCGCAACAGCCGCTTGGTGATGCCGCTCTCATTCATGAGGTGCCCGGCGAGGACGAAGAACGGCACCGCGAGAAGCGGGAAGCTCTGGCTCATCGAGGCGATCTTCTGCACCCCGATCGACATCGGCATGCCTGATGTCGTGAGGAAGAAAATGAAGCCGGCGATGCCGGTGGCAAAGGCCACGGGCATGCCGATGGCCATGAGGACGACGAACAGCCCAGTGATCAGCAGCATGGCCTAGAGCTCCAGAATCTCGGGCGCACCCTTGTCGGATGCGGTGCGGGTATAGACGAGCTTGCCCTGCGCCCTGCCCTGCCAGGCCTTGATCATGTTGTAGATCAGCGACGCTGCCAGCAATCCGCAGCCAATGGGTACGGCCACCGTCACCCACGCATAGGAGAGCGACGAGTCGCCAAAGGTGCGTTCGCGATTGAGCCAGGCCAGCTGGAAGCCGAGCACCACAAGCGCGCCGAGGAACCCCAGGGTCAGCACCGAGCAGAACAGCTCCACCCAGAGCCGCTGCATGTAGGGCAGGTATTTCACCACCACTTCCATGCCCAGGTGCGATTTCTCGCGCATCGCGCGGCAGGCGCCGAACATGCACAGCCAGATGAACAGCAGTTGCGCCATGTCCACGGACCAGGTCAGCGGATGGCCGAAGAACCGCATGATCGCGGCGACGAAGACGAGGCCGGTAACAGCCGCGAGCAGCAGCACGCAGATCGTCAGCTCGATCTGGGAGAGGCGCTTCAGGAACATGTCGGAGAACCCTGTGTCGGGAGCAGAGCCGAGACCCTGCCCCCGAGGCGAGAGGAAATGAAGCGCTTACTGTGCAGCGAGCGCCTGGACCGTATCGCGCAGCCCGCCATAGCCGAGCTTGTCATAGACGCCGGCCGTGGCGTCCTTGAACACCGTCGTGTCGATGGCGCTGACGGTCATGCCGGCCGCAGCGAGATCGGCCTCGATCTGGGCAAGGGCATCGCGGGTACCATATGAGCCCACATCGCCCGCCTTGAGCGCTTCGTCGCGGAGGATCGTCTTGAGGTCATCCGGCAGCGAATCGTACCAGCCACCGCTGGTCACCATGCCGGTGATCAGATTGATATGGCCGGTCTTGGTCAGGAACTTGGTGACTTCGAACAGCTTGGCGCCATTGGCGGCCGGGAGCTGCACTTCGGCAGCATCGAGCGCCTTCTGCTCCAGCGCCGAGTAGACTTCCGCGAAGGGCATCGGGGTCGGCACGCCACCCATGGCGGTGACGGTTTCAACCCACACCGGCGCGCCGGGGGTACGGATGCGGACGCCGGCCAGATCGGCAGGGCCGCTGACGGCCTTGTTGGTGAAGAGGTGGCGTTCGCCCTGCCACCAGTTGAAGCTCAACACCTGGAGCTGCGCCGTGTCATGCAGCTTGACGACCCATTCCTCGAACAGCGGCGAGACCGCCACCTTGCGCACGCCGTCATAACCATCGGCCAGATAGGGCGCACCCATGATGCCGAATTCGTTGACATAGGTGGCGAGGCGGCCGCCATCGACGATCACCGCAACCGGGGCATCGGCACGCGCCTGTTCCAGCACGTCCTCATCGGGACCGAGCTGCGAATTGGGGAACAGCTTGACCTCGATACGGCCGCCGCTCGAGGTGGCGACGCCGGCCACAAAGCTCTCAAGCCCCTTGTACAGCGGGTCGGTAATAGCGAGCGCAGTGTTGACGCTCAGCGTATAGTCGGCGGCGATGGCAGGCGTAGCAACCACCAGCGCGCCCGCGGCCACGAGGGCCTGCACGGCAATGAATTTCATTTGTATCCTCCCATGTCGGCAGATTCCCATCGCCGATCGACGACAAAGCTAGTATGGTAGTATCCAGGAAGTCAAGATGAGCGTGGTTGGCGCCATGGGCGAACTCGAATTGCTGGAAGAAGACGTTGCGTCCGCCCGTATGGGCCGCATGGGCAGCCGCGTCTTCGACGCCGTTCGCCAGGCCATCGTCCAGTTGAAATTCCGTCCCGGCAATCTGCTGTCGGAGGCCGAGGTGGCGCGGCAACTCGGCGTGTCTCGCCAGCCCGTGCGCGAGGCATTCATCAAGCTCGCCGAAGTCGGCCTCGTCGAGGTGAAGCCGCAGCGCGGCACCTTCGTCATGCTGATCTCGATCCGCCAGGTGCAGAACGTCCGCTTCATCCGCGAAGCGATCGAGGTAGCCGTCGTCCGGAAGGCGGCGCTCGAAGCATCGCCCAAGCGGATCGAAGAGTTCCGTCATCTGCTCGAAGCGCAACGCGACGCCGAGCGCGACGCGAACCACATGGAGTTCTTGCGGCTCGACGAGGCCTTCCACCAGTCGCTCGCCCATTCCGTGGATACCGATTATGCGTGGCGCGTCCTTGAGAATCTCAAGGCGCAGATGGACCGCGTGCGGCATCTGTCGATGCCCGACGCGACGCCAATCGATGTATTGGTCGGGCAGCACGCCGCGATCATCGACGCCATCGCACGCCACGCGCCGGACGAAGCCGAAGCGGCGATGCGCACCCATCTGAGCGAGATCCTGCTGTCCCTGCCCCGCCTGGCGCAGGCGCACCCCGAACTGTTCTCGGACTAGAAAAGCAAAGGGGCCGGCATCGCGGCCAGCCCCTTCTCAATCTCGCTTGGGCGTCGCTTAAACAGCGATGCGCTTGCCGCTCTCGGTATCGAACAGATGCACGAGGCCGCTTTCCGGGCGGATCTTGATCTTCTCGCCGGGCTTGGCCGTGATGCGCTCGCGGAAGGCGCCCATGATCTCGGCGCCGGCATAGCGGGCGACGACCTGGGTTTCCGAGCCGGTCGGCTCGACGGTGAGGATTTCCGCATCGACGCCGTTCGGATCGAGGTGGAAATGCTCGGGGCGGACGCCCATCGTCACCGGACGGCCCTCGGAGGCGCCGGCGCCACGGCCGAGCGACAGGCGGGTGCCGTCATTGGCGATGAAGTCCTGGCCTTCCATCTTGCCCTTGAGCAAATTCATCGACGGCGAACCGATGAAGGTGGCGACGAACAGATTGGCCGGACGATCATAGAGCTCGAGCGGCGTACCGATCTGCTCGATGATGCCGTCATGCATGACGACGATGCGATCGGCCATGGTCATGGCTTCGATCTGGTCATGCGTAACGTAGACGGTGGTGGTCTTGAGACGCATGTGGTTCTGCTTGATCTCGGAGCGCATCTGCACGCGCAGCTTGGCGTCGAGGTTCGACAGCGGTTCGTCGAACAGGAACACCGCCGGGTTACGCACGATGGCGCGGCCCATGGCAACGCGCTGACGCTGGCCACCCGAGAGGTGACGCGGATAGCGCTTGAGGTAGGGTTCGAGGCCGAGGATACCGGCGGCGTTGGCGACGCGCTTGGCCGTTTCTTCCTTCGACACCCGCTGCAGCTTGAGCGAGAAGCCCATGTTCTGCTCGACGGTCATGTGCGGATAGAGCGCGTAGGACTGGAACACCATCGCGATATCGCGATCCTTCGGCGCCAGCGTGTTGACGACGCGGCCGCCGATCGAAATCTCGCCCGAGGTGATTTCCTCAAGGCCGGCGATCATGCGCAGCAGGGTCGACTTACCGCAGCCCGAGGGGCCGACGAGAATGACGAACTCGCCATCGGCGATATCGACGGAGACGCCATGCAGCACCTCCATATTCCCGTAGTTCTTCTTCACATTGTTGATGCTAACCGCACCCATTTGACTTCCTCCAAGCCCCAGCCATCCCCGGCTCTTCACCGGAATTCGGGCGATAAAAAACACCGACACGAAAGCGGGCTTTCGTTCGGCGGTGGAAAACGGTCGGCGACCCGACTACCCCGGCATGCGGCGCATCCACCAACTCTCAGGTAACAGCAAAAACCGGGCTGCGTCCAGTGGCTCAGCCCTTCGTTGCACCCGCTGTCAGGCCACCCACGAACAGGCGCTGGAAGACGAGGAACAGCAGCGCGATGGGGATGGTCATCACCATGGACGCGGCCATCACTCCGCCCCAGTCGGTGTTGAACTCTGTTGAGAACTCCGACAGGCCGATCGGCAAGGTCTTCACCGAGGAATCGGTGGCAAAGCAGAGTGCGAAGATGAACTCGTTCCAAGTGGTCACGAACGAATAGACCAGCACCGCAATGAGGCCGGGTAGCGACAGCGGCAGCGTGATGCGGAAGAGAACGCCCAGCCGGCTGGACCCATCAATGATCGCCGCCTCTTCCAGCTCCACCGGTATCGCCTTGAAGTAGCTGGTGAGCATCCACACCGAGAGCGGCAGGGTCACGATCATGTAGACGAGGATCAGACCCCAATAGGTGTTCACGAGGCCAAGGACGCGCAGCGTGATGAACAGCGGCACGATGATGGCTGCCGTGGGCAGCAACTGACCAATCAGCACAAAGGCCTGCCAGAACGGCTTTCCACGGAAATTGAAACGGGCGAAGCCATAGGACGCGAAGATCGCGAGAACGAGTGCAAGACCAGTGGAGCCGACGGAGATGACGACCGAGTTCCAGAAATAGCGCGGAATGTTGCTCTCGAAGAGAACCTTTGCGTAGTTGCTCCAGGTCGGCGCATCCGGCCACCAATGCGGCGGGATGGTGTAGAGCTCGCCGAGGACCTTGATGGAACTCAGCGCCATCCAGGCGAACGGAAACAGGCAAACCAGCAGCACGATCACGACGCCGATGAGGATCAGCGGCCGGGGAAGCCCGGTGCGCACCAGAGAGTGGCTCATTTGGCGGCCTCCGGACTGGGCGACGACACCTTGATGTAGACGAACACGATGGCGATCACGACGGCGAAGAAGATGACCGAGAGGGCTGCCGCCCGGTTGAAGGCGACATTCTCGAACGCCTCGCGGAAAATCTGGATCGGTGTGATCAGCGTGCGGTTGGCCGGCCCACCCTTGGTGATGGCATAGATGATGGTGATCGAGTTGAGCGCCCAGATCACCAGCAGCAGCGTTACTGCGGTAAGCACCGGCCGGACACCCGGCAAGGAGATATGCCAGACCTCATGCCAGAAGCTCGCGCCATCGACGCGCGCCGCTTCGTAGAGATCGTTGGGGATGGATTGCAGCCCGGCCAGCACCATGACGGCGACGAAGGGAAAGAGCTTCCAGACGTTGATGGCGATAAGGACCGGCATCACGAGGTTCGGGTCGCCCAGCCAGTTGACGGCCTTCGGCACGGCGCCGGTGCTGGTCATCATGTAGTTGATGATGCCGAACTCGGTGTGGAACATCCACGCCCATGTGGTGGCCGCAACGATTCCCGGCACGACCCATGGCAGCAGCGTGAGCGAGCGGACGATCGAGCGCCCCCAGAAGTTCTGGTTAAGCAGCACGGCGGTGGCGGTCCCCAGGATCACCTGCAGGACGACCGAGCCGCCAACCCACCAGAGCGTGTTGATGAATGCCTGTGTCGTGACGCGCGGCTTGAGCACGGCAGCGAAGTTGCTGAGGCCGACAAGATTGCCCTTGTTGTCGGTGACGCTCAGCAGGCCGGTATAGACGACCGGATAGGCGATGAGCATGAACAGCACGATCAACGCCGGCAGAGCGAAGAGCAATCCTGTGTGGCGTCGTAAGTACATGGCGCGTCCAATCTTGCTCGGCAATGGCGGTAGGGGACGGTCCCGGAGCAGCGCCCCGGGACCGAAAAGCGAACTAGCTGTCGAGCAGCGCCTGGATCTCTTCGTTGGCCTGATCCATCGACGCCTGCGCGTCCTGCTCCCTGGTGAGGATGCGCTGGATGCCGTCGAAATACGCCTGCGTGATCTGCACCCAAGCCTTATGGATCGGCGCCGGACGGGCGTATTGCAGCATGTCGCGGAACGGCACGAGGATCGGATCCTTGAAGCGTTCAGCACTCATCGCAGACTGGCGAACCGGGAAGGTGTCGGTGAAGAACGCCTGGTTCTCCGACGTGTTGAGGAACTGCAGGAACAGCTTGGCCTCGTCGGGGTTCTTGGCGTCCTTCGGCACCACATAGCTCCAGCCGCCCAGGATGGAAGCCGGGGTCTTGCCCTCGGGATGCGGCAACAGCCCGACACCGATATCGATATTGGGGTTCTCGTTCCGGATCGAGTTGATGTCGAACTGACCCGATTGATACGATGCGACGCTCTCCGCAATGAACAGGCGGCGATTGGCCGTGCCGTCATTCTGCAATGTCGAATCCGGCGACTGACCGTTGAGGTAGAAGTCCGTGTAGAACTTCACGGCCGCGACAGCTTCCGGCGAGTTCACGACGGCCGTGGTGAGATCGTCGGAGACGATGTTGCCGCCATTCATCCAGATGAAGGGGAGCGAGCGGAAGATGGTGTTGCCCACTTCGCCGCCGCCCGTGATGGCGAAGCCGAATTTGCCGTCCTTCGACAGCGCTGCGGCCGCCGCGATCAACTGGTCCCATGTCTCGGGCGCCTTGCTGGCGTCAAGGCCGGCAGCGGTGAACGCGCCCTTGTTGTAGATGAAGCCATGCGTCTCCATGCGATAGGGAATGGCCCAGAGCTTGCCTTCCCACGAGACGTTCTGGATAGCAGCGGCGTTGAAGTCGTCCTTGTCCTGGATGACATCATCCATGGGCAGCACGAGGTCGTTCTGCGCATAGGCATTCACCCAGCCATGCTGCACTTCCATGATATCCGGCGGCGCGCCCGACTGCAGCGACGTCAGCACGCGCTGCGGCAGACCGTCGGACGTGGTGACTTCCATGCGGATGGTAATGCCAGGGTTCGCGGCCTGGAACTTCTCCGCCAGTTCCTTGGCGCGTGCTTCGCCCCAGTTCGGCGTCCACCAGACGACCTCGCCGGCCTGTACACTGGCCAGTGTTAGCGTTGAGACAGTCAGGGCAAGCAGCGCTGCGGTGCTGATATGTTTCATAGCTTCCTCCCGTTGGCGGCATGTGCCGCGTTATCGCCGGCCAGTGGCCGTCGTCTGCGTTCGGCTGCCATTCAGCAGCTCGACGTTCTCCCGTGAACGCCGCAATTGGAGCGGCGTTCCAGCTCTCCCTGCCGACTTCATGCCAGCATTATTAGTTCACAGCTGAACTCATGCAATTCAGAATTTCCAGCATGCGACACGAGGCGACCCGTGTCAAATGAACGTTCCTAGTCGCGTGATTTCATCACGGCGTCGCCTTTGTTGACGCCGTGCAGATTAATGGAGCCGTCGAACAGCGGCACGTCGAAGGGCTGGTACGGGTACTTCGCACAGGCCTCCTCATTGAGCTCGACGCCAAGCCCTGGGGCGGTAGGCGCGAGAATGTCTCCCTTGTCGAAGACGAGCGTCTCCGTCACCAGCTCCTTGCGCCACGGCACGTCGACACTGACGGTCTCGAACACCATGAAATTGGGGAGCGCCACCGACGCATGCAGCGTCATCGCATTCATTACCGGACCAACCGGATTGTGCGGCGCGACCGGGATCATGTACCAATGCGCGAGATGCGCCACGCGCTTGGTCTCGGCCATGCCACCGACATGTGAGACGTCGGGCTGGAGGATATCGACCGCTTTCTTCTCCAGGGCCTCAAGGAACCATTTGGGCTCGAAGCCGCGTTCACCCGCCGCGATGGGCACGGGCGAGTGGGCGCGCACATCGGCCAGGGCATCAATGGCCTCGGGCGGCACGGGCTCCTCGATCCAGGCGAGATCGAACGGCGCCATTGCCTGACACATCTTGATGGCGGTCGGCACATTAAACCGGCCGTGGACATCCAGCATCAGCTCGACATCCGGTCCCACTGCATCACGAACGGCGGCGACAGCCTCGACCGACCGATTGAACACGGCGCGATCCATCTCAAGACTGGCATCCTCGAAGGGGTCCCATTTGAGGGCGCGATAGCCCATCACTTCGACGGCATGCTTGGCGTTCTTGGCATAATCGTCGGGCGTCTGCGCGCCGCCAAACCAGTGGTTGGCATAGCACTTCACCCGGTCACGATACTTGCCGCCGAGCAGCTCGAACACCGGCACGCCCAGCGCCTTGCCCTTGATGTCGTAGAGCGCGGCTTCGATGGCCCCGAGCGCCGTGCGGAACACAGCGCCGGTGCGCCAATAGGAGTCGCGGTGCAGCTGCTCGATGATGGCATCGGCCTCGAACGGATTGCGTCCGATGAGCACGCGTTCCAGTTCCTCAAGGGCCGCGACGATGGTCAGCGTCTTCCACTCCAGCGTCGCTTCGCCGACGCCCTCGATGCCGTCGTCGGTATAGAGTTTGACGAAGACAAAGTTCGTCCGGCTGACATTGGCGACGAAGATTTTCTGGCCCGTGATCTTCATTTTCTATTCCATCGCCTCAGTAAGCATTGCGCGGTAGTCGGCAGCCGTCGCAGCACGTGGATTGGTGGCGTGCGAATGATCGGCCAGTGCACGCTCGATCAGCCAGTCGAAATGATCTTCCCGCACACCGAGCTCGCGTAAGCCGCCGGGAATGCCGAGACGGCGGTTGAGCGCATCAAGCGCGGCCGCGACGTCGCTGGAGATGCCCATGGCGGCCTTGAGGCGAGAGAGCTTTTCACCGATCGCGGGCGCGTTAAAGCGGACCACGATGGGCATGAGGATGGCGTTCAGCGTGCCGTGATGCAGCGACACATCCTTGAGGCCGCCGAGCGCGTGGCTAAGCGAGTGCACCGCGCCGAGTCCCTTCTGGAAGGCGAGGCCGCCCATCAGTGCGCCCATCATCATCTCCGTACGGGCAGCGAGGTCGCTGCCCTTGCTGGCCGCCGTCTCGAGATTGCGCCAGATGCGCCCTGCCCCATCGAGCGCCATTGCCTCGGCCGGCGGATTGTCACGCGGCGAGCAGAGCGTCTCGATGCAATGGCTGAGCGCATCGAGTCCGGTCGCCGCCGTCAGCATCGGCGGCAGGCCAAGCGTCAGTTCGGGATCGCAGATGGCGCGCTTCGGGATGAGATGCGGCGAGATGATGCCGAGCTTGCGCCCGTCATCCAGCGTCAGGAGCGCGGCACGGCCGACTTCCGCGCCGGTGCCGGCGGTCGTCGGGATGGCGATGACCGGCGCAACCCTCGCGGTGATGCGGTCGAGCCCGCCATAGATCATGGCGTACTGCTCGAGCTCGCCCTCATGCGTCGCGAGCAGCGCCACGCCCTTGGCAAGATCGATGGGTGAGCCACCGCCCAGCGCTACAATGCCGTCGCAGCCTTCCGCGCGGTACATCGTCAGCGCGGCTTTCACTGCGCTCTCGGTCGGATTGGGCGGCGTGTCGAGAAAAAGGGGCGTGCCAGCGGGGAGGTCTGCAGTAGCTTTCGCGACAAGCCCTGCTGCCAGCACGCCCTTATCAGCGACCAGCAAGGGCCGCTTCACTGCCAGTTCCCGCAAGGCATCCGCCAGGCTCGCGAGCGTACCTGGACCAAAATCGATGCTGGTGAGATAGGCAATTCTGCTCATCGGCGTGCGTGCTCCCTGTTGCGCGCCGATCTAATCAGAGTGTCCTCAGGCGCGCGATAGCCGCGCCCTGCAAAGAATCGTCGGCCATCTGCATCAATTCGATGCGATGTTCGTCCGGATCGCGGATCCAGCACTGCCAGTTGTTGTCGACCTGCTTGGTCTTGGGCCGGTAGAAGGGGATGCCGGCCGCCTCGATCTCGCGCACACATTGGTCGATGTCGGGGACGGCAAAGCACATATGGTTGTAGCCGACGGTTTCGTGCGCCACCTGCGGACCACCCTCCCCGTCCGGGAAGATTTCGAGAAACTGGTCGTCGGTGACGCGCAGATAGACAAGCCACAGCTTGCCGTCGCGATCGAGCCGCATCATTTCCTTGAAGCCAAGCTTGTTGACGTAGAAATCGAGCGACTTCTCGACGTCCTTCACGCGAATGGCGACATGGGCGATTGAGGAGACTGTGAGCATTAGAGCCGTCCGTACTTTTCAAAGACCGTCGTGACGTCGGCCCCGTTCCTGATTTCTTCGCGTGCCTGGTCTTCGATGCCACCCATGGCTTCCGCCTTGCGCAGCACGTCGTCGACGATCTTGCTGGGGATGACGACGACCCCATCCATGTCGCCGAACAGCCAGTCACCCGGATTGACGCGCACTTGCGTCGTCAGCGAGCCGCCGACAGCGATCGGCTCTTCGATGGCGCGGATGCGGGTGCGGCCGCGGGATTCGATGGGGCTGAGGTAGCGGGTGAAGACGGGCCAGCCGTCCATGCCCATGAGGATGTTGCCGTCACGGATGCCGCCATCAAGGATGACGCCCGCGGCGCCGCGTGCCTTGGACGACATGCTCATCAGCTCGCCCCAGTGGCCGGCCTTGCTCTCGCCGCCCGAGGAGACGATGACGACACAGCCCTGGTACATGCGGCGGAAGAAGGTGAAGCGCTTCACCTCTTCATTGTCGTACTCCCAATCGACGCGCGCATCGGCGGCGCAGCCGATGGTGAAGGCCGGGCCGGCGATACGCATGCTGCGATCGAGCGGCTTGATGCCGAGGTCGAGACACTGATTGGGCAGGCCCATCTCGTCCATGATGTCGTAGACGGCGGCCGTATAGAGCTTCTTCAGCCGTGCCGCCGTATCGGCGAGCTTTAGCTCCGCGTGATTCATGCTCTCTCCCCGACAGGCCGATGATCATTTACTGATCTATTCATATTTGAACTTGGCCTGTTCAATAATTGATGTTAGTAACAGCGTCGGCTCGAAGTCAATGTGCATTTTTGGGGCAAGCAAGATGGCAGGCGGGAACTACGGTGACGCAGCGCTGAAGCATCGCATCCCGGTGATCGACCGGATGATGGATGTGCTGGCGCAGCTCGAGCGGCGGGAGACGGGACTGACCATCCGCGATCTCGTCAGCCAGCTGCATCTGCCTAGAACGACGATATACCGTATCCTCAATACGCTGCAGCTGCACGACATGGTGCATCGCGACGAAAATGGCGCGTACCAGCTGGGGCGGCGTTTGCTCGGCCTGGCCTCGCATGTCGCAGCGGGCGCCAGCCAGGTCGATCTTGCGGCCGTGGCGCAGCCGATCCTCGACCGCCTCGCGCATGATCTCGGCGAAGGCGTAAAACTCTCGGTCATCGACAAGAGCAGCATCCTCGTCCTCGCGGCAGCGCAGGGGAAGCGCGAATACGCGCTGACGGTGGCGCCGGGCCAGCGCATGGAGGCGCATGCGGGTGCGGCGAGCCGGTTGCTGCTGTCATACCTACAACCGGCAGAGCTGGCGGCGTGGCTGGCGAAACCGCTGGTGGGCTTTACCGCCAAGACCATAACCGACCCCAAGCGGCTGAAGACGGAGCTGTCGCGCATCCGCCGGCTGGGCTGGGCGCAGGACAAGGGCGAGACGGCGCCCTCGATCCACGCCTTTGCGGCGCCGGTGTTCGATACGCGCAAGGAGATGGTGGCCGCGATCTCGGTGCCCTTCCTTGCGGGAACCGAGGCCAGCCGGATGGAGGATATCCGCCTCGCTACCATCGCTACCGCCGAGGCCCTGACGGCAGCGATACCGGGTCCGGTCACCCGTTAGCCACCTCCAGCAGCACATCGGCATGGCAGGGCGTGCCCGGACGGCACCAGCAGGCGAGATTGTGCCCGCCGAGTTCCGCACGGATCTCGGCGCGGCTGGGCGGCGCGCCCGGCGAAAGTTGCGGATCGAGCGTACCGCGCAGCCACTGACCGCAGAGGTCCACGGCCTTGGCCTGCGCCGCATCGGCATCGAGGCCGTAGGTGGCGGCCGTCGCTTCGATGGTGAAGGGGTTGCCCCATTTGCCCGGGCGCGTGATGCGCTTGGCGGGCAGGCCGTTGAGCGCCTGCGACGCGGCTTGCAGATTGAACCCCGCCTGCCGGGAGAGCTGCATCCGCCTCGGCTTCATCGCAGATCTTTGTCGTAGATGAATTTGGGCATGCCCCAGTTGAACATGATCGCCAGCACGCGCAGCGAGAAGCCGACGACCATGGCGAGGATCGTGATGAACTCATGCGCCTGGCCCCATTGCAGGCCGAAATAGTAGATCGCCCCGGTGACGATCGAGACGGTGGCGTAGAGTTCGCCCGAAAAGATCAGCGGCACGTCGTTGCACAGAATGTCGCGCAGGATGCCGCCGGCGATGCCGGTGATCATGCCGGCGACGATGACGATGATCGGCGATTGGCCCATCTCCATCGCGACATTGCAGCCGATGATGGTGAAGACCACGAGCCCGAGCGCATCGAGAATGAGGAAGGGCCAGCGCAGCGTTTCCATGAACCGCGCCAGCGCAATGGTGATGAGCGCCGCGCCCGCCGCGATGAGCAGCAGATTGGGATCTGCCACCCAGCTCAGCGGGTAGTGGCCTAGCAATACGTCACGCATGGTGCCGCCGCCCAGCGCGGTGACGACGGCCAGCACGCATACCCCGAACCAGTCCATCCGCCGGCGGCCGGCGGCAAGAGCGGCTGTCATCGCTTCGGCAGTGATGGCAACGAGGAAGATGACGTACAGCATGGCAGCCTACTGATTGTTGACGGCGGTGATGGTGACGAAGGGGAAGGCGCAGGCAGCGTCGTCGCAGATGCCGTTGATCCACAATTCGCCGTTCCCGAACATGATGCCGTCCTGGCTGACGAACACGGTCTCGTAGGTCTGGGCGGTGACGGCGGCGACGACCTTGGCGTTGAAGATCTCGTCGAAGCGGGCGAGCAGATCGGCCTCGTCGGCGATCACCACGTCCTCGCCATTGAGCTTGAACGCCTCGCCATAGCCGATGTAGCCCGAGACGGCGGCGATATCGCGCGCCGCGAGCCCCTCCTGGATGGTCTTGAACGCCGTGGCGTAGATGTCGTGCTGCCCGAGCACGCTGTCGAGCTGCTGGTCCTTTTCGGCAACGGTCTGGGCGAGAACGGGGGTGGCGACCGCGAGGGTGAGCGCGACGAGAAGGGCCTTCAGCATGGAGTTTTCCGGGTTTCGTTGGGAAGAGCGAATAGGCATTGTTAGCGGGGGCCGCGAGGGGCGGCAATGGAGGCAAGAATGCGCAAGCCGGCGAGCATGCGGGCGCTTGAAGAGCTGGGCCGGGTGCGGCTGAGTGAGAATTTCTTCATGCGCGATTTCCTGCACTCCGAGATCGCCAGCTTCTACGGCATGCAGAACATCCCCGATGATCCCGACCTCGCCATCGCGGCCGGCACCAAGCTCTGCGAGGAGGCGCTGGAGCCGCTCGCGCAGCGGTTCGGCCGCATCTCGATTCGCTCGGCCTATCGCAGCCCCGAGGTGAATGGCTTCGGTAACAGTCACAATCTCAATTGCGGGAGCAATGAGAGCAATTTCGGCGGCCATATCTGGGACCGGCGCACGGCGAAGGGCGAGATGGGCGCCTGCGCGACGATCATCGTCCATGCGCTGTTGCCCTTCTACGAGCGCACCGGGCGATGGGAAGCGGCGGCGTGGTGGATCCACGATCATCTGCCCTATGACGAGCTGGAATTCTTTCCAACATACGCGGCGTTCAACTATGCGCATGGCGACCGGCAGCGGCGGCGCATCCGCAGCTACATCCCGCCGCGCCGCGGCTGGCTGACCAAGCCCGACATGGCCAACGCCACTGGCGATCACAGCGCGGAATATGCAGACTGGCTGGACAGCCTGGAGCCCTAGATGACGACGCACACTTTCAATCCGACCAGCTGGCATCATGTGCTGGCCACCCTGCCCCCTGCCCTGACGATCGACAGCGGCGATGTGGTGGTGACCCGTACCATCGACGCCAATGGCTGGGATGAGCACGGCAACAAGGTGTTCAAGGCGGGCAATCCGATGAACGGGCCGATCGCGGTGAGCGGCGCCGAGCCGGGCGACTCGCTGCGGGTCGACATCCTCGCCATGACGCCGACCCGCGCCACCGGCTGGACGCGCGCAGCGCTCGCGGCAAATGTCGTCAATCCGGATTTCGTGCCGCATCTGCCGCCGCGGAATCGCGCCGTCTGGCACATCGATCGCAATGCGCAGACGGCAACGCTCGAAGATCCGCTTGCCGCGCTTGCCGGCATGGTGTTTCCGTTGGCCCCGATGATCGGCTGCTTCGGCGTTGCGCCGGCAGGCGGCCAGGCGATCTCGACGGCGACCAGCGGCCCCCATGGCGGCAATATGGATTATCGCCGCTTCGGCCCGGGCACGAGCGTGCGCTTCCCCGTAGCGGTGCCGGGCGCGCTGTTCTTTGTCGGCGATTGCCATGCGCTGCAGGGCGACGGCGAGATCGTCGGCACCGGCATCGAGACGGCCTATGAGGTGACGGTGCGGCTCAGCGTCGACAAGCGCGGCGTCAACTGGCCGCGCGGCGAGACGGAGCGCGATATCTTCGCCATCGGCAACGCGCGGCCGCTCGAGGAAGCGCTGCAATGTGCGACGACCGAGATGGCGGTGTGGTTGCGCGACGAGTTCGGCCTCGACCTCGTCGCGTCGAGCCATCTGCTCGGGCAGGCCGTGCGCTATGACATCGGCAATGTGTACGACCCGGCATTTACGGTCGCCTGCCGGCTGAGCAAGCAATGGCTTCCTAAAAAGCGCGCATGACGAAGCCCCCATCGGGCGTGACCCTCCGGTTGTTCCCTTGCCGTGGCATACAGAGCCACGGACGGAGAGCGCGGAGCGCCTCCGATGCTTTAGGGAAGCGTTCGAGACGCTCCGCGCTCTTCCGCAACGGGATTTGAGGAACCAGTCGGGCGCGCGTAGCCTTGTTGCACCCCGGCGCGACCTGTCACATCGCCCGGTTAGCTCAACTACGGGTACCCGAAGGCTGGACCAT
>SEEL01000004.1 GCA_004144345.1 Hyphomicrobiales bacterium | reverse complement strand
CTTCGCTGGTCCCCTCCCCCGCCACGCGGGGGAGGATATTCGTGCCGATTGCGGGCTGGCGGGATTTTCCCGTGGTTTTGCCGCGTCGGGGTCCAAATTCTGCCGTGTGGGTAAGCCATTGCGCGGGGTGACGCGGGGAGGTGGGTTGCCTACACTGATGCGTCTATTGGGGGTTTGCGGGGCCAGTGCTCAACCGCCTGTTCGTCATCATCGGTTTCCTGGTGATCATCGCCATTGGTGCGGCGTTCGTCATTCCGCGCTTCATCCAGTGGGGGGATTACCGGACGCGGCTCGAGGCCATGGCCACCGAGGCATTTGGCGCGCCCGTAGCCATTACCGGCGATATCCAGCTGACGCTGCTGCCGCAGCCGCTGATCGTGTTCACCAAGGTGCGGGTCGGGCCGGAGGATGATCCGGCGATGGAGGTGGGCAAGGTCGAGGCGGAGTTCTCGCTCTTCGACTTCCTGTCGGACCGCTACAAGGTCACGCGGCTCGAACTCGAGCAGCCGGTGATCAACGTCGCCATCAATGAGAATGGCGCGATCAATTCGGGCTTCGCGCTGGCCGAGGAGGCTGGGCAATCCAACGTGTCGATCGCCAATGCCGATGTGGTGGGCGGCGTGGTGCGCCTCGCCGATGCGCGCTCGGGCGAGAGCTATGCGGCCGAGAACATCAGCGGCGAATTGCGGCTCGAGGCGCTGAAGGGGCCGTTCAGCTTCAATGGCAGTGCGCGGCTCGACGGCGCGGACTATGGGGTGCGCGTCGCGGCGGGCAAGCTCGACGACAATGGGGCGACGACGCTGTCCTTCGGCGTGCGCGCCGCCGACAACAGTTTTACGCTCGACAGCAGTGGCGCGCTGACGCCGGGACCGGCGCCCAAATATGCGGGCGATGTGGTGTACCGGCGGCCGCCGCCGCGGCCGGTGGAGGGCCAGGAGCTCGATGCCGGGCGCGGCGACCTCGTGCTCGAGGGCAAGGTGGAGGCGGTGGCCGACCGCGTGCTGCTTTCCAACTACACGCTGCTGCCGGACGAGAATCGCGGCGCGACGCGGCTGACCGGCGCGGCCGAGCTGAAGCTCGGCGCGGGCATGGCGTTCAATGCGGTGGTGTCGGGCGGGGTGATCGCGCTGCCGCCGCGCGACGCGACGACCGAAGTGACTGATCCGCCCTATGAACTGGTGCGCCTATTGGGCGAGACGCCGCTGCCGCCGATCCCGGGAATCAGCGGGACGATCGGGCTCGACGTGACCGAGCTCAATCTGCGTGGCGTGTCGCTGCGCAACCTCCGGCTCGATGCCTCGACCGATGCGCAGGGCTGGAAGATCACCGATTTCGCCGCGACGCTGGCGGGCAATACGCAGATGGGCCTGACGGGCAATCTGAGCGTTGTCGATGGCCGGCCGATCTTTGCCGGGGCGGTGTCGTTCGAAAGCCAGCAGCTCGACCGGCTGGCGGCGCTGTGGCGGAAGCCGCCGGCAGACAATCCACTGTTCAACATGCCGGGCTCGATGGTCTCGGACGTGGCGCTGTCGAGCGATACGCTGACGCTGTCGGCGGGCCGGCTGATCGTTTCGGGGATCAACCAGGAGTTCGACGCGATGATCGGCTTCGGGCCGATGCGGGCGCTGCAGCTCGATGTGCATTTCACGACGCTGGGGCCGAGCGAGAGCGCGGCGGTGGCGGCGCTGTTGCCCGACGTGACCGGCAGCGGCAGCTTTGGCGCGACCTTCCCCAAGGGCGCGGTGAGCGTGAGCGCCAGCAAGGCGACGCTGTTCGGCCTGTCGGGCAGCGACCTCGTGCTGCAGGCGGCCTGGGAAGGCGGCGTGCTGGAACTGTCGCGGGTGGCGGCGGCGGATCTGGGTGGGGCGGCGTTCGACGCCAAGCTCACTGCATTCGGTACGCTGGCGAAGCCCGAAGTGTCGGGCTCGGGAGTGCTGGAGATTGCCGACGGCGCGCCGGTGCTCGATGCGCTGCTGGGCCATGTGAGCACGCCTCCGGCGGTGACGGAGTTCCTGCATCGCTCGCTCCCGGCAGATGTAAATTTCACGCTGGCCGCGCCTTCGGGCGATGGCGGGCAGGCGCTCAATGTCAGCGGCAAGCTCGCGACGTCGACGGTAAAGCTCGATGCGAAACTGGCGGCGGGCATCGTCAATGCGCTGAGCGCGCCGATCAACGCTTCGCTCGATCTGCAATCGCCTAGTTCGACGCTGATGACGACGCAGCTGGGTCTCGGCGACGTGGCGCTGTTCAGCGATAGAATGCCGTTACATCTGTCGGCGACGGCTGACGGCGTGCCGACCGAATCCTACAAGGTGACGGCGCGGCTCGAAGGCGGCAGGGACCATCTGACCTTTGCCGGCAATGTGGTGCCGGGCGATTTCACTCGCATCAGCGGTGATGGCACGATCGATGCGGCGATGGCCGATACCTCGCCGCTGGTAGAACTCCTGGGCGCGGGCGGGGTCTATGTGCCGCCGGTGACGGGCCGGGCGCAGATCGCCTTCAGCGGGCTCGAGAGCCTGAAGTTGACCGGGATCGAAGCGGGCGGCGTGACCGGCGAACTGGCGATGAGCCGGCGCGACGGGCGCGTGTCGGTCGATGGCGAGCTGACGATCCCGACGCTCGACGCACGGTCGCTGCTGACGGTGCTGGCCGGACCGTCGGGGACGATCGGCGGCGAGGGCCTGTGGCCGGACGGGCCGTTCGACATCGGCATGGCGCCGCGCGCGAGCGAGGGGCGCGTCGATGTGCGCGTGCCGGTGGTGACGGCGGACGGCAAGCCGCTGGTGACGGAGGCGCGCTTCGGGCTCGACTGGAGTCGCGACAGTGTGAGCCTGCGCAATTTCAGCGGCAAGGCCGGGACGGGTACGCTGAGCGTCGATGCGACAGTGTGCTGCTCCAATCCGGCGCTGCCGGCCAAGCGGCTCAATGGCCGCGTGGCGCTCAATGGCGTGCCGCTCGATCTGGTGATGCCGGCGGCTGTGGGCGCCGAACTCGATGGCGTGCTCGATGCGTCGGCGGCCTTCGATGGCACGGGCGAGACCTTGGCCGCGGCGATCGAGGTCATGACCGGGACGGGCAGCTACACGATCAGCCAGTTCACGGCGGCGGCGTTCGACCCGCAGGTGTTCGCGAGCGCCGGCGCGATGAGCGATGTGGTGGAGCTGACGCCCGAGGCGCTGAGCGCGGCGGTGACCGAGCGGCTCAAGGCCGGGCCGTTCGCATCGGGCATGTTTACCGGCAGCTTCTCGATCGCGGGCGGCGTGATCCGCAGCCCGAACCTCGCGATCGCGGGCGATGGCGCGCGGATTTTCGGCGGCGGCAATCTGGCGCTGCGCGACCTCGTGATCGATGCGCGCTACGCGATGTCGCCGACGGCTCCGGCAGGCGAGGACAGCGCGGTGGACGCGACGACGGCGGAAGTGGCGGCGTTGGTGACGGGGCCGCTCTGGGCGCCGGTCGCGAGCTATGACGTCGCGTCGCTGGTCGAGGGCATGAAGATCAAGGCCAGCGAGATTGAACTGGCGCGGCTCGAGCAATTGCGGCTTGAGGACGAAGCGCGGCAGGCGGCTGCGGCGGCCGAGCGTCTGCGGGTTGCCGAGGAACAGGCCGTGGCGGCAGCGGCGCGCAAGGCGGCCGAGGATGAAGCCAAGCGCAAGGCGGCGGCTGAAGCGGCGGCGCGGGCCTCGTCGGAACCGCCTCCGCCGATGGATCTCGGGCTTTAGCGGGACTGCGCGTCGCGGAGGACGGCGAGGCGCAGGGCCGAGGAGAGATTCGGCGTTTCGCGGGCGCGGTCGAGTTCTTCGATGAGGGCGGCGAGGCGAAGCTTGCGGTGCGCCGCCAGGGCTTCGAGGCCGTCCCAGAATTCGGGTTCGAGCGCAATCGAGGTGCGGTGGCCGGCGATGGTCAGCGAGCGCTTCTGCATCAGCGGTTCACGCGCCGACGCTACTTCTTGCGGAAGGCGTCGAGGCTGATGACTTTTTCGCCCGGGGCCTGGTTGGCCGGCGTGGCGGCGGCAGCGGCCGGCGACGAGGCGGCGGGGACGAGGCGGGTCGGTTCCTTGTGCTCGGCGGCTTCGTCCTCGGTGGGGAGGGCGACGGCGCCGGTGAGCTGCAGGCCGAACTGCACGGAGGGATCGAAGAAGCCCTTGATGGCGGTGAAGGGGATGACCAGCAGCTCGGGCTTGTCGTCGAAGCTGAGGCCGACTTCGAAGCCGGTCTCGCTGACCTTGAGGTCCCAGAACTGGTTCTGGAGCACGATGGTCATGTCCTCGGGATATTGGTCGAGCAGGCGCTGGCTGACGCGCACGCCCGCCGCCTTGGTGAGGAACGAGATGAAGAAGTGGTGATCGCCGGGCAGGCCCGTCTTGGCAACTTCAGCCAGCACCTTGCGGACCACGCCGCGCAGCGCTTCCTGGGTGAGGATGTCGTACCTGATATGATCTTGAGCCATGTCGCCTTGGAATCCGTTGCGCGCACTATCAGCCGCCGGGGTACGGAAACACAAGCGCAAAGCGCGGGTTGCGAGGCGGTTCGGACGATCGTGAGAGGGAAGTGCAGGCTTCTGTTGCCAGGTGCCTGCGAACCCCGCCTGTCAGCCGGCTAGGGCTGGAGGACTTAAATTCCCAGTGCTAGCACCGCTTACGCGGCGAGAGCGACCGGAGCCTTATGGTTGTCATTGGCAACTATAAGTTTTTGGACCGATAACGGTGGTACCTCACCGAGCAAAAACACACCCTTTACGCCCTTGTCGATCCTATTTCGCCCCCAGTGGCTCCGCTCAGTTTGAGCGGGGCGGAGATGGTGGAGGCGCCGGGTACTGCCCCCGGGTCCAATGGGTTTATTACGATGGCCATTTATCGCCATAGCCGTTGCCGGCACGCTCAATATAGGGGCGGTGGGGCGGGGATGCAAATGCCGTGCGGCGGTGTTATGTAAGGAGCAGTGGAATTTGTTCCTTACCCCGGAGGCAGTGATGGCAGCAGCGACGGTGACGGCCAAGGGACAGATCACGATCCCGAAGGCGGTGCGTGACGCGCTCGGCGTGAAGCCGGGCAGCAGGTGGACTTCAAGGCGCTGGAAGACGGGCACATCGCGATCGTCAAGCAGGGGCCGAAACCCAAGGGACGGTTCGACCGCTTTGTGGGGCATGCGGGTCCTGGCTTGACCACGGACGAGATCATGAGGCTGACGCGTGGCGACGACTGAGGTCCTCGTCGACTCAAACGTAGTCCTCGACGTCGTTACGCGGGATGCGGTTTGGCTCGACTGGTCTCTCGGTCAATTGAAGGCAGCAGCTCTACAGTCGACCCTGATCGTGAACGGCATCGTTTTCGCGGAAGTCTCGTCACGATACACGCGCCTCGAAGAGGTTCGTTGAGGTGTTTGATGGGATGGGCCTCAAGATCGAGGAGATACCGCGGGCGGGCCTGTTTCTTGGCGGCGTGGCCTTCAAGCGGTACCGCGACAATGGTGGCGAACGAGACGGCATTCTCCCGGACTTCCTGATCGGGGCGCATGCCGCGGTCACCGGGCGAGCGTTGCTGACCCGTGACCGCGGACGCTTCCGCACCTATTTCCCGTCGCTAGAGCTGATCACGCCCTAGCCGGGCAACACCGCCAGGCCCTCGATTTCGACGACGATGCCGGGGCGGCCGAGGGCGAGGACTTTTATCACGCTGACGGCAGGCGGGTTCTGGGGCTGGCCGGCGAAGTTCATCCAGGCCTGGAAGCCCGGGATGATGTCGAGGTCGCCGGCGATGAAGATGGTGATTTTCACCAGATCCTCGATTTTGGCGCCGGCGGCGGCGAGGCAGAGCTGCAGATTGCCCAGCGCGCGGGCGGTCTGGAGGCCGAGATCGCCGGGGGCGACGATCTGGCCGTTGGCGTCGACCCCGTTCTGGCCGCCAATGACGACCAGCCGGGCGCCGGGGGGGATGACCAGGGCCTGGGTGAAGGCCGGATTGTCGTGCAGGCCGTGGGGTTTGAGGTACTCGACGGGCATTTGGGTACTCCTCTTGTGGGAATCGGTATGGAATGGTCGGCGACCGGGCCCAGTTGCCTGCTAGAAGCGTCGCCGAACGGAGTGCCGGAAAATGTCAGTATCTGCCCTGCGCCGCGATACGGCGGCCGCACCGCACCCGGAGCAGCAATATCTGGACCTGCTGCGGCGGGTGTGGACGGAAGGCGACGAGCGGGTGGACCGCACCGGCGTCGGCACGCGCTCGATCTTCGGCGCGACCGTGCGCTATTCGCTGCGTGACGATGCGGTGCCGCTGCTGACCACCAAGAAGGTGGCGTGGAAAGTTTCGGCGCGCGAGATGCTGTGGTTCCTCAGCGGCGATTCCAACATTCGCAAACTGGTGGAGCAGAAGGTCCATATCTGGACCGACTGGCCGATGGCGAAATACCGCAAGGCCACCGGCGACGACATTTCGCGCGACGAGTTCGAGGCGCGGATCATCGCCGATGACGCTTTCGCGGCGCAATGGGGCGAGCTGGGGCCGGTCTATGGCGTGCAGTGGACCAAATGGGACAATTACGCGCCGAGCGCGGAGCATCCGGGGCTCTATGAGCGGGGCGAGGGGATCAACCAGATCGCCAAGCTGATCGAGGGGATCAAGACCAACCCGGCGTCGCGGCGGCATATCTTCACCGGCTGGAACGTAGCGCATCTGGACGAGATGGCGCTGCCGCCGTGCCACATGAACTACCAGTTCTATGTGAGCAATGGCGAGCTCAGCTGCATCCTCTACCAGCGCAGCTGCGATCTAGGACTGGGTTTCAGTTTCAACGTTTTCGGGGCGGCGCTGCTGACGCGGATGATTGCGCAGCAATGCGGGCTCAAAGCGGGCGAGCTGGTGTGGAATGGCGGCGATGTGCATGTCTATCTCAACCATGCCGAGCTGGTCGAAACACAGCTGGCGCGCGAGCCGGCAGGCGAGCCAAAGCTCAGGATCCTGCGCCAGCCCGACAGCATGTTCGACTACCGCATTGAGGATCTCGAGGTCGTGGAGTACGAGCCGCAGGCCCGTATTTCGGCGCCGGTAGCGGTCTAGAGCGGGGCGCTTTCCCCGCCTATTCAAACCACGTTCAGCAAGGCCGTGAGCAATTGCGGGGCGGCCTCGTTGTGCCGCCTGGGGATGTGCAGGACATGGGGTGCGCGATGAGATTGCTGTTGGCCGCGGCGCTGCTGGCGGGTGTGACGCCGGTGCTGGCGAACGATACGACGGCCGAGCTCGGCACGGGCGGGCTGGTGTTCATCTCGACGGACGAACTCAAGATGGAGTCCGAAGATCTCTATGTGTCGCCGACCGAAGTGCGGGTGACCTACCAGTATCGCAACCTCACCGACGCCAAGCAGGATGTGCTGGTGGCGTTCCCGCTGCCCGACATCACCGGCAGTGGCGATTTCAATGTCGCGATCCCGAACTATGAGGACGACAATCTCTTCGGCTTTACGACGAGCTTCAATGGCGAGCCGGTCGAGGCCACGCTGCATCAGCAGGTGTTTGCGCATAATCTCGACCAGACCGCCGTGCTCATGGCGATGGGCGTGCCGCTGACGCCGTTCGGAACGCGCACGCGCGAGGCAATCGACAAGCTCGATGAGGCGCAGATCGGCGAATTGCTGCATCTGGGTCTGGTGATCCCGATGGAGTATGGCGACGCCAACGACAATTGGGTGACCAGCTACGAGCCGGTGTGGACGGTGCGCTCGACCTATAGCTGGGAAGCGCATTTCGAGCCGGGCGAAGTGGCCGAAGTGGTGCACGCCTATACGCCGAGCGTCGGCGGCACGGTGGGTGTGTCGTTCCTGTCGCCGCCCAATGAGTATGGCGACCGCGGCGCCGAGTACAAGCAGCGCTATTGCACCGATGAAGGTTTCCTCAAGGCGGTGAACAAGACCATTGCCAACCCGGCGGAGCCGTGGACGGCGCCGTATACGGAAAGCTGGATCGACTACATCTGGTCGACCGGCAACAATTGGGCCGGGCCGATCGGCAAATTCACGCTGACCATCGACAAGGGCGACGAAAAAAACCTCGTCTCCTTCTGCTGGGACGGTAAAGTGGAGAAGATCAGTCCGACAAGTTTCCGCATGAGCGCAACGGATTGGTATCCGCCGTGGAACCGGGAACTCGACATCCTGATCCTCAACCGTAACGATCCGGTCGAATAGACTTCGAATAAAAGGAGAGCGGCCTTGGGGGCAACGCTCGAGGACATTGCGAACAAGGTGGCGCAGGTCTCCGATATCTACGCCGCGCGCAATGACATTCGCCGCGACGACGACTGGTTCGCGCTCAAACTGCAGGAAGAGGCAGGCGAACTGATCGCCGAGCATCTGCGGCTGAGCGGTCGCGGCCGGACCAAGGGGCAAAGGCGGGACGAAATCACCGCCGCGCGCGATGACGAGGCCGCCGACCTGCTGGCGATGCTGCTGCTCTATTGCCGCCACAACGGCATCGACATCGAAGCGGCGCTGGAGCGCAAATGGTTCCGCTACCTGGAGCCGGCGGCATGAGCGTCACCATCCGCGATACGCGGCCCGAGGATGCGCCGGTCATCCTCCATTTCATCAACGCGCTGGCCGATTACGAAAAGCTCCGGCACGAGGCCGTGGCGACGGAAGCCGACATCGTGCGCGAATTGTTCGGGCCGGCGCCGAAAGTGTTCTGCCAGCTGGCCGAGGTGGATGGCGTGCCTGCCGGTTTCGCGCTCTGGTTCTACACTTTCTCGACGTTCCAGGGGCGGCACGGCATCTGGCTCGAGGATCTGTTTGTCGATCCCGACAAGCGCGGGCACGGCATCGGCAAGGCGCTCCTGGCCGATCTCGCGCAGCGCTGCGGGCGCGAGGGGCTCGGGCGGTTCGAGTGGGCGGTGCTCGACTGGAACCAGCCCTCGATCGACTTCTACACGGCGCAGGGCGCCATTTTCATGGACGAATGGCGCCGTTGCCGGGTGACCGGCGAGGCGCTGGCGAAACTGGGAGCCGGGGCATGAACGTCGCCGTCGCCATGATTGCGGCGATCGCCGAGAATGGGGTGATCGGCAATGGGAACGCCATTCCGTGGCGGTTGCCGTCGGATTTTGCGCATTTCCGGCGCCTGACCATGGGCAAGCCACTGATCATGGGGCGGAAAACTTTCGAGAGCATCGGGCGGCCGCTGCCCGGGCGGACCAATATCGTGGTGACCCGGCAGGAGGATTATCATCCGCCCGAGGGGGTGATCGTGGTGCCCAGCCTCGAGGCGGCGCTGGAGCGGGCCCAGGAAATCGCCAAGGCGGACCGGGCCAATGAGGTGATGATCGGCGGCGGGGCGGAAATCTACCGGCAGGCCATGCCGTTCGCCGATCGCATGTATTTGACGCAAGTCGCGCTGGAGCCGGAGGGCGACGCCTTCTTTCCGCAAATCGATTTCGAACAGTGGAAGCCGGCCGGCGAGATAAATGTGACGCCAAATCCGCAGGATAGTGCGTCATTCCGCGTCAGAGTTTATCGGCGCAACACGCTGGGCCGCCGTTGATCGGCTCGCATGGCCTCCTTATATAGGTCCGACTGAGAAACCAGCCTGAAAGGCGTATAATGCCCTGGGACAATAATACGGGGGGCGGTGGCCGCAATAATAGCGGTGGACCGTGGGGACAGGCACCAGGCGGCGGAGGTGGCAATAATCCGCGCCGGGGTAACACCCCAAGTCTCGAGGACATTCTGAAGAGCGGTCGCGACCGCTTCGGTGGCGCCGGCGGGGGTCTCCCGGGCGGCCGCTGGGCTATCGTGGGCGGCGTGGCGGTTATCCTAGTCTTCTGGCTGGTCAACTCGATCTATACGATCAACGAAGGCGAAGTCGGCGTCGAACTGCAGTTCGGTAAGCCCAAGCCCGAACTGAGCCAGCCGGGCCTGCATTTCCATTTCTGGCCGGTTGAAGACGTGGAGCGCGCCTCGATCGCGCTGCGCCAGACCAGCATCGGCGGTTCGGCCAGTGGCCGCGACGCCAGCGAAGGCCTGATGCTGTCGGGTGACCAGAACATTGTCGACGTGCGCTTCTCGGTGCAGTGGGCCGTGTCGAACCCGGTCGAATTCCTGTTCAACGTGCGCGACCCGGAAGACATGGTGCGTGGCGCGGCAGAAAGCGCGATGCGCGAAGTCGTCGGTCGCCGTCCGGCGCAGGACGCGTTCCGCAACGACCAGGCGGGTATCGCCAGCGACGTGCAGACCATCACGCAGCAGATTCTCGACACCTATGTCATGGGCGTCAGCATCAACGACGTGAATATCGAACTGGCGGCGCCGCCGGGCGAAGTTATCGACGCGTTCGAAGAAGTGCAGCGTGCCGAACAGGACGAAACGCGCTTCCAGGAAGAAGCCCGCCGTGACGCCAATACGCTGCTGGGTAGTGCCCGCGGCCAGGCGGCGCAGCTGCGCGAAGATGCGGCCGCGTACAAGAACCGCGTCGTGCTGGAAGCAGAGGGCGAGGCCGCGCGCTTCGTCTCGATCTACAATGAATATGCCCGTGCGCCAGAAGTGACGCGCAAGCGACTGTTCCTCGAAACGATGGAGCAGGTGCTGGGCGGATCGGAAAAGGTGATCGTCGAACCGGGCACTTCGGGCTCGGGCGTCGTCCCCTACCTGCCGTTGCCCGCCCTACAGGGTAACGCCGCCGCCACCACCACGACGACGGGGAACTGAGAGCCATGAACAGACTCATCATCCTTGGCGTCGTCGTTGTCGCCGCTCTCTATATCCTGGTGTCGTCGATCTTCGTGGTCAACGAGCGCGAGCAGGCGATCGTCCTGCGTTTCGGCCAGATCACCGATGTGAAGACCGAGCCGGGCGTCTACTTCAAGCTGCCCACCAATGTGGTCGACTCGATCCAGATCATCGAAGACCGCGTGATGCGGTACGATCTTGCCAACATGACCGTGCAGGTCCGTGGCGGTAAGCTGTACCTCGTCGATGCGTTCCTCACCTATCGCATCAGCAATCCGCGCCTGTTCCGGCAGGCGGCGCTGGGCGATCTGACCGTCGCGGAAAACCGCATCGGCTCGCTGTTCACGGCGTCCCTGCGCCAGGTCTACTCGCAGCGTGACTTCGACGCGGCGCTGTCGGCGGAACGTGCGGCGATGATGCGCGAAGCGCGTGATCTGATCGTGCCGAGCGTGGCTGAACTGGGTATCCAGATCATCGACGTGCGGATCCTGCGTACGGATCTGACGGCCGACGTGTCGCAGCAGACCTTCGAACTGATGAAGGCCGAGCGTCTCGCCGAAGCCGCGTTCCTCCGCGCCCGCGGCCAGGAAGCGGCGCAGACGATCCGCGCCATCGCCGACCGCCAGGCTGTCGACATCGTGTCGTCAGCCCGCCGCGACAGCGAAATCCTGCGAGGCGAGGGTGACGCGACGCGTAACTCGATCTTCGCTTCGGCCTATGGGCAGGATTCGGAGTTCTTCCAGTTCTACCGCTCGATGCAGGCGTATCGGACGGCGCTGGGGACTTCGGGCACGACGATGCTGCTGTCGCCCGACAGCGAGTTCTTCAACTACTTCCGGGCGGATTCGCAGGACGGCGTCGTGCCGGTGCCGGCGGCTCCGAACGGCATCCCGGCGCTGCCCAACACGCAGCTGACCGTGCCGGAAACGCCGGATCTGCCGATCGAGACGACGCTGGAGAATTCTCCGGTGGCCATCGAGACGGCCCCGGCGACCCCGGTCGAAGCGGCTCCGGTTGAAGCCGCTCCGGCCGATCCGGCGCTGTCGTCGGAACCGGCGCCGGCGGCCCAGTAGCCGCCTCGCTCCGGCCAAGAATCTCGGCTTGTTTTGGGGCCGGCGACGATCAAGTCGCCGGCCTCAACTTTTCGTGCGGCTGCACTGCTTGCGCGGATGCCGGAGTTGCTCTTTGGTGAGGCAGCAAGGGGTAGGAGCCGACGATGAGATTTGGCTGGGCGCAAGCCCTGGTGGTGGGCGTGATGCTGGTCGCGAGCCCGGTTGCGCGCGCGGAGGGGCCGGCTTCGGTGTCGAAGCTGGCGGCACAGCTTTCCCCGGCGGTGGTCAATATCGGCACGACGCGGATGCTGGGCGGCGGCGGCATGCCGTTCCCGGAGGCGCCCGAGGGCTCGCCCCTCAACGAAATGTTCGACGAGCTCAACCCCAATGAGGGGCAGGGGCCGGAGGCGATGCGCGAAGCGCGCAGCCTCGGTTCAGGCTTCATCATCGCGGCGGATGGCACGATCGTTACCAACAATCACGTGGTCGAGGGCGCCGACGAGATCCTGGTGTTTTTGACCGACGGGACGCGGCTGACCGCGAAACTCGTTGGCGCCGATCCGAAGGCCGACCTCGCCGTGCTCAAGGTCGAGGCCGGGCGCGATCTGCCCTTCGTCGAGATGGGCGACAGCGACGTCGCGCAAGTGGGCGACTGGGTGATGGCGATCGGCAATCCGTTCGGGCTGGGCGGCTCGGTGACGCTCGGGATCGTGTCGGCGCGCAATCGCGACATCAATGCCGGGCCCTATGACGACTTCATCCAGACCGATGCGGCGATCAACCAGGGGAATTCGGGCGGGCCGCTGTTCGACATGGACGGCAAGGTGGTCGGCATCAATACGGCGATCATCGCGCGCGGCGGCTCGGGACTGGGTATCGGCTTTGCCGTGCCGGTGAACCTCGCGCGGCCGGTGGTGATGCAGCTCGCCGAATTCGGCGAGACGCGGCGCGGCTGGCTGGGCGTCGGCATCCAGGATGTGACGCAGGAGATCGCCGACAGCCTCGGCCGGCCCAACACGCATGGCGCGATGGTGGTGGATGTGACGCGCACCGGACCCGCCGAGGGCGTGGTCGAGGAGGGCGACATCATTCTCGGTTTCAACGGCCGCGATATCATCCGCATGCGCGATCTGCCGCGCTATGTGGCCGAGACGGCGGTGGGCGAGAAGGTGACGGTCACCGTGCTCCGGCAAGGCGCGGAAGTGACGCTCGACATCACGCTCGGCCGGCTGGAAGTGGGCGAGCAGATCGTTGCCGCCGCGCAGACGCCCGAAGTGGTGCCGCCGGCGGCGGAGGATGCGCCGGCCGGGCCGGTCGCACTCAAGGAGATGCTCGGGCTCGATGTCGGGCCGATCGACGACGCGGCGCGCGAGGCGTTCCAGATCGCCGAAACGCAGACGGGTGTCGTGATCACCGAGGTGACCGAGGGCACGGATGCGTCGCGGCAGGGGCTGCTGTCGGGGCTGGTGATCAGCGAAGTGAACCAGCAGAAGGTGACCAGCGTCGCCGAACTGACGGAAAAGGTCGATGCCGCCAAGGAAGCGGGGCGGCCGGCGGTGCTGTTCAAGGTCACGGACCCGGCTGGGACCAGCCGGTTCGTCGCGATCAAGCTGATCCAGTAGGACCGCGCGCCTTAGCGGACGATGTCCTCGTCGGCGTAGCCCTGCAGATAGAGCAGGGCCGTGAGGTCGCCATAGTCGATCTTGACCTGGGCCTGTGCGGCCACGACGGCCTTGGCGTGCAGCGCCACGCCGAGGCCGGCGGCCTTGATCATGTCGAGGTCGTTGGCGCCATCGCCGACGGCGAGGGTCGCGGCCATCGGGATATCGTGGAAGGCGGCGAGGGTGCGCAGGCGGCTGAGCTTGGCTTCGCGACCGAGGATCGGCTCGGTGACGGTGCCGGCGAGGGCATCGCCCTCGATCTCGAGAATGTTGGCCATGGCTTCATCGAAGCCGATGCGCTTGCCGATGTAGTCGGCGAAATAGGTGAAGCCGCCCGAAACGAGCGAGGTGAAAGCACCATGGGTCTTCATGGTCTGGACGAGGGCGCGGCCTCCCGGCGCGAAGGTGATCCGCTCGCGGCGGACTTCCTCCATGCGTGAAATCGGGAGTCCCGTCAGCAGCTTCACGCGGGTTCTTAATGCGGCTTCGAAGTCGAGTTCGCCATTCATGGCGCGCGCCGTGATGTCGGCGACTTCCGCCTTGAGGCCGACGGCATCGGCCAGCTCGTCGATGCATTCCTGCTCGATCATGGTGGAATCCATGTCGGCGATCAGCAGGCGCTTGCGGCGGTTGGCGAGGGGGACGAGGGCGATATCCACGGGGCGGTCGCCGATGAGGGCGCGGGCCGCTTCGACCGGTTCGGCCAGTTTCGGCTTGACGATCTCGGCCGCGATGCGCTGGGTGAGCCAGTTGATCTCACCACCGGTCTCGGCCTGGATGCGCTGCAGGAGCGGCAGGTCCAGAGCGGGCTCATTGGGATTGGCGATGAGGCAAAGGACCGACACGGGCACCCAATGGTTTTAGTGAAAAGAGCGGTCCTGATAGCGGGTCCGACTGCCAGCGGCAAGTCGGCGCTGGCGCTGGCCCGGGCGCGGGAAATGGGCGGCATCGTCGTCAATACCGATGCGCTGCAGGTCTATGACGGGCTGCGGCTGATCACGGCGCGGCCCTCGGACGAGGATCTGGCGGCGGCGCCGCACCGGCTCTACGGCACGGTGGCGCCCGAAATCCGCTTTTCGACCGGGGATTGGGCGCGGGCGGCGGCGGCGATCATCGCGGATGCCGGCGCGCCGCTGATTTTCGCCGGCGGCACGGGGCTCTATTTCGAGGCGCTGACGAAGGGCTTTGCCGAGGTCCCACGGGTTTCGGGCGACGCGCTGGCCTGGGCGGCGGCGGAAGTGCACGGGCTCGACCGCGAGGCGCGGATGAAGCTGATGGCGGCGCGCGATCCGCTGATGGCGCAGCGGCTCAAGGGCAGCGATCCGCAACGGGTGATCCGGGCCCTCGCGGTGCTGAAGGCGACGGGCCGGTCGCTGGCGGCGTTCCAGGATGCCAAGACCGTGCCGCTGCTGCGCGGCTGGCAGATGGAGCGGCTGGTGCTCAACCCGGAGCGCGATGTGCTGCGCCAGCGGATCGCCCAGCGCTTCGAGGCGATGCTCGGGCAGGGCGCGGTGGAAGAGGTCGAGGCGCTGCTCAAGCGCCGGCTCGATCCGTCGCTGCCGGTGATGAAGGCGATCGGCGTGCCGGAAATCGGCGACTGGCTGGCGGGGCGCATCTCGCGCGAGGAGATGATCGAGCGCGCGGTGACCGCCACGCGCCAATATGCCAAGCGGCAGCGGACCTGGTTCCGCGGCCGGATGGCGGATTGGGAGTGGCGCTAGACCGGCGCCTTGTTCGTCAGCCCGAGCCGCTCGCGCATGGCCCAGCGGATGGTCAGCACGATCGCCACGGCGGCGAGACCGGCAGCGAGGCCGGCCCAGATGCCGACGCCCCGTAGCGGCGTGTGGAAGCCGAAATAATAGGCGACCGGGAAGCCGACGGCCCAATAGCCGGCGAGCGCGATGATCAGCGGCATCGTGGTGTCGCTAAGGCCGCGGAGGGCGGCGCTCATCGTCACCTGCGTGCCGTCGACAAGCTGGAACAAGCCGGCAACGACGAGGAAGCTGGCGGCGAGAGTAAGCGGCGCGGTGTTCTCGGCCATGCCGGAATCGAGGAACAGGCCGACGATCTGGTGCGGCGC
This sequence comes from Hyphomicrobiales bacterium, assembly GCA_004144345.1. Lineage (GTDB taxonomy): Bacteria > Pseudomonadota > Alphaproteobacteria > Rhizobiales > Devosiaceae > Devosia_A. Next base: position 122,517 of record SEEL01000004.1, on the reverse strand, counting down.
GGCGAACAGGATGACCGAGGTCACCGCCATGAAGCCGACGCTGATGAAGAAGGACGCCCAGCCGGCTTTGCGGATGCCATCCTTGTTGCCTTCGCCGAGGGCGCGGCCGACGCGCACGACGGTCGCCTGGCTGAGGCCGAGCGGGACCATGAAGGCGAGCGAAGCGATGGTCAGCGCGACCGAATGGGCGGCGAGTTCGGCATTGCCCAACCGGCCCTGCAGCAGAGCCGCGGAGGTGAAGAGGGCGACTTCGGCGAGCAGCATGGTGCCGATGGGGCCGCCGATCTTGATCAGCTCCCACAGGCGCCGCCAGTCGGCTTCGAAGAATTTGTGCCAGATGTGGTAGCGGCGGAACCGGCGGTTTGTCTGGATGTAGAGGATCGCCAGCCCCATCATCACGAAATTGACGATGGAGGTGGCGAGGCCCGAGCCCATGATGCCGAGGGCCGGAAAGCCCCAATGGCCGAACACCAGCAGATAATTGGCGCCCAGGTTCACGAAGACGCCGATGATGGTGATGATGAGCACTGCGGCCGTATCGCCATGGGCAGCGAGGAAGGACTGCAGCACGACGAGGATGAAAGCGGGCAGCAGCAGCCAGACGGCAGCGTGGACGAAGATTTCGGCGAGCGCGACGAGCTCGGCATCCTGGCCCATCCAGCGATAGATCGGCCCGATGTTCCAGGCGATGGGGAAGAGGATCACGAACAGGACGACCGACAGCCAGACACCCTGGCGGACGGTGCGGCGCACCGAGCGGAGGTCCTTGGCGCCCAGCGCCTGCGCCACCATCGGCGCGACGGCGCCGACGACGCCGATGCCGAACAGCTGGACGCAGACAAACAGCGCATTGGCGAGGGCGCCGGCGGCGACGAAATCGGCGCCGAGCCGGCCGAGCACGATAACGTCGGTGGTGAACAGCGCGCTGCGCGCCAGCTGCGAAATGATCAGCGGCCAGGCAAGCAGCATCAGGGCGCGGTATTCCGCGCCCCAGCTATGCGACGACGACGGCAATGCGGCGCTGGGGGCCAGCGCCGGTTGATATTCGTTCATGATGGACGTCCAACTCGCAGAGCGCGGGTTTAGCTGAACTGCCCCGCAAGGGAAAGCCTGACAGGTTTAGGCTGACGCCTAGAGGTCGGCTTCGGAGGCGATGAAGCGGATGTCGCCGCGGCCGTTGGATTCGTAGACGAAATCGCGCAGCGGGCCGGACTTTTCCGTAAAAGCCGAGATATCGCCGACGATGGCGACCTTGAGCCTGTAGTTGGTGGCTTTCTGGAGGATGGCGCCGGCAAGGCCGGTGCTGAGCCGGAAGAAATCGGGCGACAAGCGGCCGACCGGCACGATGATGCGGGTGAAACCGCCCCATGCGGCCTCGCCGATGAAATCGGTGAAGTCGGCTTCGGTAGCAATGATCGGGCCGTCGGCCGGGATGCGGAAATCGCTCATGATGAAGCGCCAATAGCGCCGGCAACGGCAGGCCGCAACCCTTTGGCGGATCGCGCCGTTCTAGAAGGCGGCCGCAATGACGGCCGAGCGTCCCAAGGAGAGGCCGATGGCCACCCTCGTATCCATTCTCATCACATTCCTCGTCGTCGTCCTGATCCTGTGGCTGGTGCAGCGGTTGCCGATCGAGGGACGCATCAAGCAGATCCTGCAGGTCGTGGTGATCGTGATCGGCATCGTGTCGCTGCTGAAATATCTGGCCGTGTTCTAGGCGTCGATGACGACGTAACTGTCCTCCACGCGGACCTCGATGGTCTCTGCCTTGTAGGGGCCTTCGACAATATCACTGCCGGGCTCGACCTTCACCGCGAAGGGTCGAGCCTTGGCGCGCACGGCGCGGCAGAAGGACTGGCCGGTGCGGATGTCGAACTCCCAGCCATGCCAGGGGCAGCGGATGATCTCGCCTTCGCGGGTGTAGCTGTAGGCGCCGGGTTCGGACGCTTGCAGGAGGCCCGTGAGGACGCCCTGCGCGAGGCTGCCGCCATTGTGCGGGCAGCGGTCAAAGAGGCCGTAATAGGCACCATCGACATTGAAGACGACCACGGCACGATCGTTGATCGTGACGGTGCGGCGCGTGCCCGGCGGAAAATCGGCGACTGCGGCGACGATATGGCGGGTCATCAATCGCGCCCGTAGATTTGGGCGGCATTGCCGGTGAAGAAGGCGTGCTTCTGTGCGTCGGTGGCCGGGAACATGATGACGCGCGCGGGATCGTCGAAGTCCCAGTGCGGATAGTCCGATGAGAACATGATTCTATCCCAGCCGAGCCAGTTGAAGATATCGGCGAGGTAGCGCCGGTTCTCGGGTTCGTCCATGGGCTGGCTGGTCCACCAGACATTGCGGCGGATGTATTCGCTGGGCGACAGCTTCAGGTGTGGCACTTCGGATTTCAGCGTCTTCCAGTGCTTGTCGAGGCGCCACATCAGGGACGGCGCCCAGGTGAAGCCGGATTCAACGAGGACGAGCTTGAGCGCCGGGAAGCGTTCGAACACGCCTTCGATGACGAGGCTCACGAGGCCCGACTGGCTGGTCTGCGCGTGGCCGACCATTTCTTCCATGTAGAAGCTTGGCCAGCCGGCGCTCGAAACGGGCCAGCCGGAATTGCCGAAGGCGTGGATGCCGACGGGGAGGCCGACTTCCGCGGCAGCCTCGTAGATCGGCCAGTAGCGGCGGTTGCCGGGGAGGAACGACGTTCTGGACAGCAACAGTACCTGCGCGAAACGCCGGTCGCCGGCCCAGTGGCGGATTTCTGCGGCGGAGGCGATCGGGTCCTCATAGGGCACGACGATCGAGGCGCGGAGGCGCGGCTCGGGATCGACCCAGCGCTCGGCCTGCCAGTGGTTGATGGCGCGGCAGAGGGCGATGGAGTGATCGAGGTTGCGGACGCCCTGCGAGGCAATCAGCGGATTGAGGATGCCGCAGCCGATGTTGTGCGCGTCGAGCAGTTGTTCGCGCAGGAACGGCAGGCTCGAGCCCTGCGCGCCGCCCTCGGGCGGGTAGGCGTCGCGGCGGCCGGCATTGGGCTGGCTCTTATGATAGGGCGAGCCCGTGGTGTACTGCGTCTGGCGGAGCGCGCCATAATCGCGGGCGTGCTCGATCCATTGCTGGCTCAGCCACGGCTCGAGGTCGGCGGCGGAGCGCAGCGTGGGGTGGATGTCGCAATCATAGATGCCGACGGGCAGGCTCATGGCGCGCCTCCGAGCCGGGGATAGGCGGCGAGCGGCGCGTCGGACGAGATGATCTGGCGCAAAGCGGGGTCGAAGACATCCGGGAAGGGGTCGGCGCCGTCGAACTGGTTGTGCGGATAATCGGTCGAGAACAGCAGCACGCGGTCGGAGCCGAGATGGTCGAGCACGCGGCGCAACTGGTCGCCATCGGCGGGGCCATCGACCGGGGTGAGCGAGAAGCGCAGCTGGTCGCGCACGATCTCCTCAGGCGAGCGGTTGGTCCAGGGGACTTCGAAGCGGAGGCCGCCCCAATATTTGGCGATGCGCCAGAGCAGTGCCGGCACCCAGGTCCAGCCGGATTCGAGCATGATGAAGGTGAGGGTCGGGAATTTCTCGAACACGCCTTCGCAGAAGAGGCTGGTCAGCTGGTACTGAAAGGCCTGCGCGTTGGCGGTGTAGTCCTCGAGATAATAGCTCGGCCAGCCGAGCGCCGTGGGGGCGTTGCGGAACTCCTGGCCGGCATGGATGGCGAGGCTGAGGCCGTGGCGGACACAGGCCTCGTAGATCGGCCAATATTGCCGGCGGCCGAGGGGGCGCGAGGTCCCGGCCAGCAGCATTACCTGCACGAAGCTCGGGTCGACGGCGCAGCGGTCGATCTCGGCGACGGCCATCTCGATGTTTTCGAGCGAGACGATGATCGAGGCGCGGAAGCGGGAATCGCGGTCGAGGAATTCGCCGCGGGTCCAGCCATTGAGGGCCGATGCATAGGCGGCGGCGAGGTCGTCGCCATAGAGCGTCTGGACGCCGAACAGCGGGTTGAGGATGCCGATATCGCTGCCGAAGGGGTCGAGGCATTGCGCGGCGACCGTCGCGGCATCAGTGCCCGGGCGGCCCCTCGCCGGGCGCCAGTCGGGGCGGACGGTGAGCGGCGTGGTGTCGGGATAGTTGGCCGATTGGAGATCATCGATGCCCCGCATCACGCTGGTGTCGCGCCAATGGGCAGGCATGTAGGGGAACAGGGCGGCGGTATCGGGCACGCCCGGGTGGATGTCGCAATCGATCTGCATGGCGGCAAATCTGGACCGCCGCCCGGGCCCTTGGCAAGGCGGACCCGTGGTCCGGGCGGCGCTGGGGTCGCGCCGCCAAATCGGGATGCAATCCGGCTAAACTTCGGAAATTTACCGGCAATACTAACTAAGGTTGGCGGCTCTATCCGACAAATTGCGTATAGGCAAATCAAGTCGATTGAGATTTCTAGCGCTTTTCAGAGGACCGAGCTTGGCGGACGGGCACTTTACAACAGATAGACTGCATAGGCTGGTCGAGAGCAGCGATGTCGCAGAACTGATCGACCGATTCTGGGGCTTGCTGGACGAAGTCGGCGCGGCAGGGTTCGCGGTGGCCAATCTGCCCGAAACGTCGCGGATGATCGTCGACCACAATCGCGGCCTCAATGGCTGGTGCGAGTATTTCGTCGACAACGGGCTCACGGGCCGCAGCGCGATCGTGGCGCGGATCGCGCGGATGATCCAGCCGTTCCGCTGGAGCGACGTGCGGGCCGAGGTGAGTGACCAGCCGGAGCAGATGGCGGTGTTCAGGCTGGCGGAGGAGTTCGGCATCTCCGACGGGCTGATCGTGCCGGTACGGTCGCGCAGCGGCCACAAGGGCGATGTCTTCATCCGCATGGCGCATCATCTGCTGACGCCCGGCACGCAGCGGGCGCTGGCGGTGCTGGCGATGGCGTTCCACTCGCGCCTCGGGGTACTCGAGACCGGCGCGGTGCCGGCCGATCGCAGCCTGTCGCCGCGCGAGCGCGACGTGATGAGCTGGTTTGCGCTGGGCAAATCGGCCGAGGACGTGGCGCAGATTCTCGGGATCACCAGCGGTACAGTGATGTTCCACTATCGCAATGTGGCGGAGCGGTACGGCACGCTCACCCGCACGCACACGGTGGTGGAGTGCATCCGGCGCAGCGCGATCAGCGTCTAGCAAGGCCCAGCAGCAGGCGGTCGGCACCGCCGCGGCTGGCGACGAACAGATCGTCGACGCCGTCGCCATTGTAGTCGGCGACTTCGAGGTCGAAGGTGTTGGCAAGGGCGGTGGCCGGGATGGCGCCTGTCGCGGCCGCAAAATATCCGGCACCGTCATTGAGCCAGGCAATGAGCGGCGTGACCGGGTCGCGGGTGCGGCTCAGATCGAAGCCGCCCCTGACGATGTCGAGATCGCCGTCGCCGTCGAGATCGATGAAGGCGGCGGCCATGGTGGTTTCGGTTTCGGCGGGCAGATGCGTGGCGGTGACGTCGGCAAAGATGCCGTGGCCGTCATTGAGCAGCAGGCGGTCCTGGCGGTCGCGGTCGGGGACGAAGATCTCGACATTGGCGAAATAGATGTCGAGGTCGCCGTCACCGTCGATATCGACGAAATCGGCGTCGCGGGTTTCCTCGGGCGTCGGGCGGGAGGGCAGGCGCTCGCGATGGAAGCCGCCGATGCCGTCGTTGAAGTAGAGCGCATTGCCATCCTCATTGCCGAACAGCAGATCGATGGTGCCGTCGCCATTGACGTCGCCGGTGGCAATGTCCTGCGTTATGCCGTTGCCCACGGGCAGGCGATCGCTTTCGTCGGTGAAGTTGGCCGCGCCGTCATTGATCAAGACGAAATCGGGACCGGCATTGCCGACGATGAGATCGGCATCGCCGTCGCCATCGATATCGGCGGCGACCACGGCATTGGCGATGCCGCGCGAGGGCAGGCGGGCGGTGGCTTCGATGAAGGTCAGGCCGCCCTGGTTGAGGAAGAGCGCGGCGATCTGGTCGTCCTCGCCATAGAAGGCGAGGTCGAGCTGGCCGTTTCCGTCAAAGTCGGCGATGGCGACGTCCTCATGATCGCCGGGCGGGTGCGGCGGCAGGCTGGCGGAGGCGTCGGTGAAGCGGCCGGTGCCGTCATTGAGCAGCAGGCGGTTGGTGCCGAACTCGACGGCGATGACGAGATCGAGGTCGCCATCATTGTCGATATCGGCGGCGCTCGCTGCCATCGAATGAAGGCGGGGGTCCTTGGCGGGCAGGGCTTCGGCCGTGACGTCGAGGAAGCTGTCCGTCTGCGCTTCGGGGGTGCAGAGGAAGCCGAGAATGAGCGCGGTGCAGGCGGCAGCCATGGATTTCCTTCCGATTCACCGAAGGATAGGGCAGTTCGGCGCGAGGGGAGAAGCCGCTTGACAGGCTCGTGATGGCGAGCCTATCGTCCCGCCGACTTTGAAACGGAGCACGTTTGTGCGGAACATTCTTGTAGTAGTGGGGCGCATCGGTCACGTGGGATAACTCCCCGCGAGAAGACTGGTGCGCGCAAACAGGTCCCTGATGGGGCCTTTTTTATTGCCTGAATTTCCGCGAGCGGGCGGACGAGTGAGGAAGGACTAAGAGATGGCCGAGCAGATGACGGGCGCCGAGATGGTGATCCAGGCGCTGGTGGATCAGGGCGTCGAGCATATCTTCGGGTACCCGGGCGGCGCGGCCCTGCCGATTTATGATGCGATGTTCCAGCAGGACAAGCTGCAGCACATCCTCGTGCGGCACGAGCAGGGCGCCGGCCACATGGCCGAGGGCTATGCGCGCTCGACCGGCAAGGTCGGCTGCGTGCTCGTGACCTCCGGCCCGGGCGCGACCAATGTCGTTACCCCGCTCACCGATGCGCTGATGGACTCGATCCCGCTGGTCGTCATCACGGCGCAGGTGCCGACGGCGCTGATCGGCTCGGACGCGTTCCAGGAATGCGACACGGTCGGCATCACGCGCAGCTGCACCAAGCACAATTACCTCGTGAAGAGCGTCGCGGAGCTGCCGCGCGTGCTGCATGAGGCCTTCCACATTGCGCGCAGCGGCCGGCCCGGCCCGGTGCTGATCGACATCCCCAAGGACGTGCAGTTCGCGATGGGCACCTATTACGGTGCCGACGAGATCGCGACGACGCGCCACAAGAGCTATCACCCGGCGACGTCGGGCGATGTGGCCGCGATCGAGCAGGCGGTGGATTTGATGCTGCGCGCCGAACGGCCGATCTTCTACACCGGCGGCGGCGTCATCAACTCCGGCCCCGAGGCGAGCGAGAAGCTGCGCGAACTGGCGGAGCTCACCGGCTTTCCGGTGACCTCGACGCTGATGGGGCTCGGCTCGTTCCCCGGTTCCGATCCGCAATGGATGGGCATGCTGGGCATGCACGGCACCTACGAAGCCAACATGGCGATGCATGATTGCGACCTGATGATCAACATCGGGGCGCGCTTCGACGACCGCATCACCGGCCGCCTCGATGCCTTCTCGCCGGGCTCGACCAAGATCCATGTCGATATCGACCCGTCCTCGATCAACAAGAACGTGCGCATCGATCTGCCGATCGTGGGCGATTGCGGGCTGGTGCTCGAGGAAATGGTCCGCATCTGGCGGAGCAAGACCAACCAGCCGCGCACCGAGGCGATCGCGCCGTGGTGGAAGCAGATCGATGGCTGGCGTGCCAAGAAGTCGCTCGGCTTCAAGAACTCCGACACGACGATCAAGCCGCAGCACGCGATCCAGCGTCTCTATGAGGCGACCAAGGGGCGCGAGGTGTTCATCACCACCGAAGTCGGCCAGCACCAGATGTGGGCGGCGCAGCATTTCCACTTCGAGCAGCCGAACCACTGGATGACGTCGGGCGGCCTCGGCACGATGGGCTATGGCCTGCCGGCCGCCGTCGGCGTGCAGGTGGCGCATCCGGATGCACTGGTCATCGACATCGCCGGCGAAGCCTCGGTGCAGATGACGATGCAGGAAATCTCGACGGCGGTGCAGTACCGCCTGCCGGTCAAGATCTTCATCCTCAACAATGAACGCATGGGCATGGTGCGCCAGTGGCAGGATCTGCTGCATGGCGGGCGCTACGCGCATTCCTATTCGGAGTCGCTGCCCGATTTCGTTAAGCTGGCCGAAGCGTTCGGCGCCAAGGGCATCAAATGCGACGATCCCAAGAAGCTCGACGCGGCGATCAAGGAGATGCTCGACTATGACGGTCCGGTCATCTTCGACTGCCTCGTCGAAAAGCACGAGAACTGCCTGCCGATGATCCCGTCGGGCAAGCCGCACAATGAGATGATCCTGCCCGACTTCCAGGACGACATCGGCTCGGTCATCGACGCCAAGGGCAAGCAGCTGGTCTGAGGAGCACCAAAATGAACGCACATCTTCAGCCGAGCGGCTCGGCCTATTTCCTCGCCGCGGAAACGCAGACTGCCGAGCGGCACACGCTCAGCGTGCTGGTCGACAATGAGCCCGGTATCCTGGCGCGCATCGTCGGCCTGTTCGCGGCGCGTGGCTACAACATCGACAGCCTCACGGTCTCGGAGACCGAACACGACAAGGGGCTGAGCCGCATCACGGTGGTGACGGTGGCGACGCCGAAAGTGCTGTCGCAGATCAAGCTGCAGCTCGAGCGGCTGGTGCCGGTGCACCGGGTGCATGACCTCACCGCCGAGGGCAAGGCGCTGGAGCGCGAACTGGCGCTGGTGAAGGTTGCGAGCACGGGCGAGCCGCGCGCCGAGGCGTTGCGCCTTGCCGATGCGTATCGGGCGCAGATCGTCGACGCGACGACCGAGAGCTTCGTGTTCGAGATCACCGGCAAGCCGAGCAAGATCGACAGCTTCATCGCCATCATGATGCCGCTCGGGTTGGTCGAAGTGGTCCGGACCGGCCTCGCCGCCATCTCGCGCGGCCCCGAAGGGATGTAGCTCCCGACGTAGTCAAGGTAGGTCATGCGACCGGTTCCCCTCCCGTGACAGCCTGAAACGGTTGATGAGAGGGGGATCGGATGACGATCGACAGATTGCGCGAAGAAGCCGTGCTGTTCGTGCGGCGTATCGGAACCTGTGCCCGCTGCATGCGGGAATCGCTGTTTTTCATGCTGACCAGCCTCGGCGTCTTCGCCGCGGCGCTGGTCCTCGCCGCGGTGACGGGACTGCCGTCCATTGCCGTCGTGGCGGGCGCGCTCGCCGCCGTGGCGACGGGGCTGTTCGTTCTGCATATCGTGACGGCCGGGCTTAACGGCGCCAGGCAGGCGCTGCGGAAATCGCAAAGCCAGCCGGTGGCGGAAGCCGGCGCGCCGGTGCAACCGTTGATCAGCCGCCGTACGGTGTTCGCCAAGGTGGCGCGCGCGGCGGGCATCGCCTCGATGTCGGCGATTGCCGTGGCCGCGGCGCCGAGCACGGCGAAGGCCGCGTGGTGCCTCTATATCGGCACCGAATGCCCCTATGGCTACAATTGCTGCGCCGACAAGCGCTACAACCCGCCGTTGCCCTATTGCTGCCCGTCCAACAGCTATTGCCAGAGCTATCACGGAAACTGCACGTACTAGCCGCGCGGGGCTTGCGACATAGCGCCGGAGAGAAGGACGTCCGATTGAGTTCGGGGCCAAAGCCGGATAGGTGAGGCGGTCTTCGAGCCCCGGCCCAAATGTCCTCCCCTCCGACGTCCAATCTGCGCGGCATTGCCTTGATGGTGATCGCCACCTGCGTGTTCTCCGTGAACGACGTGCTGATGAAGCTCGCGACGGAGGGGCTGCCGCCTTATCAGGTGCTGTTCATGCGCGGGGTGCTGGCGTCGCTGATCCTGTTGCCGGTGGTGCTGCTGTCGGGCAATGGCCGGCAGCTGAAGCATGTCTTCGATCGCTGGGTGGTGCTGCGCAATCTGTTCGAATTGTTCGCGGTGCTCTGCTTCGTTGTGGCGCTGGCCAACATGCCGATCGCCGATCTGTCGGCGCTGGGGCAGATTTCGCCGATGCTGCTGCTGCTGGGCGTGGCGGTGATCTATCGCGAGAAGATCGGCAGGTCGCGGCTGCTGCTGATGGTGCTCGGCTTTGCCGGGGCGCTGCTGGTGGCGCAGCCGGGCGGCAGCGGGGCGACGCCCTATGCGGTCCTTGGCGTGCTGACCGCGATTGGCACGGCGGCGCGCGACATCGTCGGGCGCAAGGTCGGCACCAACATTCCGGCGCTGGTGGTGGCCTATTCCACCCTGCTGCTGGTGATGGTCGGGGCGGGCATCGCGACGTTCGGTTTCGAGCAATGGGTGATGCCGAGCCCGCGCCATCTGCTGCTGCTCGCCGGTTCGGGGCTGTTCCTCAGCCTTGGCCACATCTTCATCTTCATGTCGTATCGCGCGGCGGCGACGTCGGCCGTGGCGCCGTTCTATTATCTGTTCTCGCTGTGGGCGATGCTGTCGGGCGTGTTCGTCTTCGGCACCTTCCCCAATGCGCTGGCGATCGCCGGGATCTGCCTGATCGTGATCAGCGGCGTCGCGGTGGTGCTGCTCGATGAACGCCGGCGGCGGCTGATGGTGCTGGCGTGAGCGAGCAGAACAATCTCCACGGCATCGTGCTGATGACGGCCGCGACGGCGGCGTTCATCGTCAACGACACGATCCTCAAATTCGTCATGGCGGACATCCCGCCCTTCGAGACGCTGTTTTTGCGCGGCGTTGCGACGGTGATCCTCGGGGTGCCGCTGCTCGTCGTCACGGGGCAGGCGAAGGCGCTGCCGAAAGTGTTCGACCCGGTGGTGATGGGGCGCAATGCGTTCGAACTGCTGGCGGTGCTGGGCTACATCATCGGTCTCGCCTATGCGCCGATTGCCGATGTGACGGCGCTCAGCCAGCTGGCGCCGATGCTGCTGACACTGGCGGCGGTGTGGTTCTTCGGCACCAAGATCGGCAAGGCCGAGATCGCGCTGATCTGCCTCGCCTTCTTCGGCGCGCTGATGGTGGCGCAGCCGGGCGGCAGCGGCTTTTCGGCCTTTGCGCTGTTCGGCCTGTGGAACGCCGTGTGCTGCGCCGCGCGCGATCTGATCGGGCGGCAGGTGAAGGCCGATGTGCCGGGGCTCGTGGTGCCGCTCGGGGCAGGGGCGGTGGTGCTGGTTGGCGCGGGGATCGCGACGTTGCTGTTCGAGCGCTTCGTGATGCCGGATCTGCGGATCGTCGGGCTGCTGTTCGGCTCGGCGGTGTTCCTTACCATCGGGCACCTCTTCATCTTCCTTGCCTACCGGCGGGGCGCGGTGGGGGCGGTGGCGCCGTTCTTCTATACGAGCACGATCTGGGCGCTGATCGCCGGGGTGGTGGCGTTCGGCACGCTGCCCAACACGCTGGCGCTGGCCGGTATCGCAGTGATCCTCGCGAGCGGCGTGGCGGTGGTGATCATGGACGGGCGGCGGACCCGGATGACCGGGACCGCCTAGCGTCGGGCTTCAAACCGCGGCGGCGCTGGTGTAAGGCCGCTCCATGGCCAAGCTCTCCGTCAATCTCAACGCGATCGCCCAACTCCGTAACCGCCGCGCCGTGCCGTGGCCGAGCGTCACCGGCATGGCCCGGATTGCGCTCGAGGCGGGCGCCGAGGGCATTACCGTCCATCCGCGGCCGGATGAGCGGCATATCCGCCGGACCGATGTGTTCGAGCTGGCGACGCTGCTCCGTGAGGAATTCCCCGGCCGGGAGTTCAACATCGAGGGTTACCCGACGGACGATTTCCTGACGCTGTGCGAACGGGCCAGGCCCGAGCAGGTGACCTTGGTGCCCGACGATCCGATGCAGGCGACGTCGGACCATGGCTGGGCCATCGAGGCGAACCGGGCCGTGCTGGTGCCGGCGATCGAACGGCTGCATGCGGCCGGGATGCGGGTGTCGCTATTCATCAATGCCGAGGCTACCGCGCCGGCGGCGGCGGCGCTCGTCGGCGCCGACCGCGTGGAGCTCTATACCGGGCCCTATGGCGGGGCGCTGAAGCCGGAAGTGGCGGCGGTGCATCTGGCGGCGTTGCGCGAAACCGCCGATGCGGCGCGCGAGGCCGGCACGAACGCGGCGGGCGGCAAGCGGCTCGGCGTCAATGCCGGGCACGATCTCAACCTCGCCAATCTGCCGGCGCTGATGCAGGCGATTCCCGATCTCGACGAATGCTCGATCGGCCATGCGGTGACCGCCGATGCGCTGATCTATGGTCTCGCCGAGACGGTGCGGCGGTATCGCGCCATCCTCGGCGGCTGAGCGATTGATCGATATTAGCGAACAATACCCTCGCCAAAACTGACCGGTCGTTGGCCGGCCAGTGCTTTCGGCAGGGCACTCGCGGCGCAGCCCAGGATTTCCGGCACGCACAGGATTGTGCCTAGGGGTCATGGGTTTCACGCGATGAACAATCTGTTCGCTGGCTCGGACAAAGTGCCCGCTTGCGGAATCTGAACGCAGGCACATATCTGCCCTCAGTTACGCTTTGTTACTGGAGAGCAAAATGACCAAGTCCAAAATTGCCGTGATCATCGGCAGCATTCGCCCGAACCGTCAGGGCGACAAGCCCGCCAAGTGGATCGCCGACCTGGCCGCCCAAACCGGCTATTTCGACGTCGAGATCGTCGATCTGAAGGACTATCCGCTGCCGCTGTTCGACGCCCCGGCTTCCGATCTGTGGATGCCGACCCCCAACGCCGAAGCCGCCAAGTGGCAGGCCAAGCTGAACGAATTCGACGGCTACATCATCGTGACGCCGGAATATAACCGCTCGATCCCGGGCGCGCTGAAGAACGCCATCGACTGGGCCTACAAGCCGTTCATGAAGAAGGCCGTGGCCTTCGTCGCCTACGGTTCGGTGGGCGGCGCCCGCGCTGTCGAGCATCTGCGCACGATCCTGACCGAACTGCAGGCAGTGACCGTCCGTCACGCGCTGCACATCGGCGGCTCGGACTTCGGCCCCATCATGATGGGCCAGAAGACCTGGGACGACGTGCTGCCCGGCCAGGTGCCGTTCACCAAGGACGTGCTGGACAATCTGGCCTGGTGGACCAACGCCACCAAGGTGGCCCGCGCCGCCGACGAGGTTGCCGCCAAGGCCGCCTAAGCTATCCCGGAACGCCGGGGTCTCTCCTTCTTCCCCGACGAGGGCGGCGCCACAAGCGCCGCCCTTCTTGTTTGTAGCGCTCTGGACCAAGCGATTACGCGCTGACGCGCTCCAGCCGCTTGGCCAACCGCACTGTTTTATTGTGCTCTGGACCAATCGAGCCCGAGAGGGCTCGCTTGGCCAACCGTTGTGGAGGAATGGGAACGCGTTCGCGCGCCGGGCATTTTTCGCAACAGGAAAACTTGCTAACCTGTCGCAGATTGACCCGTTGAACGCGATCTAGGCCGGGTGTACCACCCGCCCGCCTCATCGGGGGGCTTTGAAGGCTACATGACGCAGACGAATGCATCCGGCACCAAGAAGGCTGCCGGCGACGTTGCGAGCCAAACGGCCGGCCACGCCAACAACAAGCACATGCCCGCTCTCGTGCTCGGCGCCCTGGGCGTCGTTTATGGCGATATCGGCACAAGCCCGCTCTATGCGTTCCGCCAGGCGCTCTCGATCCGTCCGGCGTCGCAGGAAACCGATGTCGAGATCATGGGCCTGCTGTCGCTCATCATCTGGGCGCTGACGATCATCGTCACCATCAAATACATTTTCTTCGTCACCCGCGCCGACAACAAGGGCGAGGGCGGTACGCTGTCGCTGATGTCGCTGGCCGCGGCGAGCTTTGCCAAGCGGCCGCGCTGGATCATCGTGATGGGCGTGCTCGGCGCCGGCCTGTTCTTCGGCGACGCCATCATCACGCCGGCGGTCTCGGTGCTGTCGGCGGTGGAAGGCATTTCGGTCGTCGCGCCGCAGTTCGAGCGCTTCATCGTGCCGATCACGCTGGTGCTGATCGTCGGCCTGTTCTCGGTGCAGCGCTTCGGCACCGAAGGCGTGGCGCGCGTCTTCGGACCGGTGACGGCGCTGTGGTTCCTCGTGCTGGCCGCCTGCGGGCTGTGGCGGATCATCGAATATCCGGCGGTGCTGTGGGCGCTGAACCCGTCCTATGGCGCGATGTTCCTGTTCACCCATCCGAGCCTCGCGCTGGTGGTGCTGGGCGCGGTGTTCCTCGCGGTGACAGGTGTCGAGGGGCTGTATGTCGACCTCGGCCATTTCGGGCGGAAGCCGATCGTCATTGCCTGGTTTGCGCTGGTGTTCCCGGCGCTGCTGCTGAATTATTTCGGGCAGGGGGCGTTCGTGCTGTCGCACGATCTGTCGCAGATCACGAACCCGTTCTTCGAGATGTTCCCCGACTGGTCGCGGGTGGCGATCGTGATCTTTGCGACGGCGGCGACGATCATCGCCAGCCAGGCGGTGATCACCGGTACCTATTCGCTGACGAGGCAGGCGATCGCGCTGAATCTTTTGCCGCGCATGACCGTGCGCCACACGTCGGAGACGACGAGCGGGCAGATCTACATGCCGCAGATCAACACGATCCTGATGATCTTCGTGATCATCCTCGTGGTGTCGTTCGGCAGCTCGGCGCATCTGTCCAACGCCTATGGCATTGCGGTGTCGGGCGTGATGCTGGTGACGACGATCCTGCTCGGCGTGGTGATGTACCGCGTGTGGAAGTGGCACCTGATCCCGACGCTGATCGTGATGGTGCCGTTCCTTGCCGTCGACATCGGCTTCTTTGTCGCCAACATCGTAAAGCTGCTGCAGGGCGGCTGGGTGCCGGCGGCGGTGGCGCTTCTGGTGGCGGGGATCATGACCGTATGGATCCTTGGACGCCGCCGCCTCAGCGAGAAGACGCGCCGCGACGAGGTGCCGCTCGAATTCCTGGTCGAGAACCTGTCCAAGAAGAAACCGACCCTCGTGCCGGGGACGGCGGTGTTCCTCACCTCCGATATCGAAGGCGCGCCGACGGCGCTGCTCCACAGCCTCAAGCACTACAAGGTGTTGCACGAGCACAACGTCATTCTAACGGTGCTGACGGCCGATACGCCACGCGTGCCGGACGACGAGAAGGTGACGATCGACGCCTATAACGATCTGTTCTATCGCGTGGTGGTGCGGTTCGGCTTCATCGAGACGCCGAACATTCCCAAGGCGCTGACGCTGGCGCGCAAGCTCGGCTGGAAGTTCGACATCATGTCGACCTCGTTCTTCCTCAGCCGCCGGTCGCTGAAACCGTCGCGCAAGGGACTGCCGATCTGGCTCGACCGCATCTTCATCGCGCTGGCCCGCAACGCCACGGACGCCACGGAGTATTTCCATATTCCGACGGGCCGGGTGGTCGAGATCGGGACGCAGGTGCTGCTCTAGCACCTGCCGCTGCATGCAAGGCACATGGGAGCGTGCGGCGCGGCCGCATGGCTGCAATGCGGCTGTTCAGGCTGGCTTCATCGTAAGGTGCCGATATAGTTCCCGTCTGATGTTCGGACGGGAGTGATCCGACGATGATTTATACCGCCTGAGGCAGCGCCTCCTTCGAGACCCGGTTGGGACCGGGCCCGGAATCCAGAGAATTTCCATACTCGGCCCCACCGGCTTGCCCGGGCGGCCGACTGTCCTTCGCAGAAAGACGTCTCATGAACGCTCAACTCGTTCGTACGGCCATCGTCCTTGGCCTGCTGTCCGTGATCGGTCCGGTGGCCATCGACATGTATCTGCCGGCGCTGCCGGCGATCGGCGCCGATCTTGGTGCAACCGATGCCACCATCCAGCAGAGCCTGATGGCCTATATGGCGGCCGTCGCGGTCTGCCAGCTGGTCTATGGCCCGCTCTCCGACATGTTCGGCCGCAAGCCGCCGCTCTATTTCGGCATGGCCATCTTCATCATCGGCTCGGTGCTGTGCGCGATCGCGCCCAATGCCGAGATGCTGATCTTCGCGCGGTTCCTGCAGGGCGTCGGCGCCTGCGCGAGCATGTCGCTGCCGCGCGCCATCGTGCGCGACAATTACACCGGCGCGCAGGCGGCGCAGCTGATGAGCCTCATCATGCTGGTGTTCTCGGTGTCGCCGATCCTCGCCCCGCTCTCGGGCAGCCTCGTGATCGCCATCGCCGACTGGCGCGCGATGTTCTGGGTGATGGCGGTGGTGGGCGTGCTCGGGCTGGTGCTGGTCGCGGTCGCGCTCAAGGAGACGCGGCCGAAGGAAGCCCGGCTCGACTCGGGGCTGGGCAGCGCCATCCGGGCCTACGGCCAGTTGCTGCGCGACTGGCGCTTCCTCGGCCTGACGCTGATCGGCACGTTCGGCATGGCGAGCTTCATGGCGTTCCTCGGCAATTCGAGCTTCGTCTATATCGACCATTTCGGGCTGACGCCGACGCAGTATTCGCTGGCCTTCTCGGTCAATGCGATCAGCTTCTTCGCGGCGAGCCAGGCGACCGGCTTCCTTGTCGGGCGCTTCGGGCTCAACCGCGTGGTCCGCGTTGCGGTCACCGGCTATGTGCTCGCCATGCTCGGGCTCTTCGCGGTGACGCTGATGGGCGCCGACAGCGTGTGGGTGATGGGTGGCTTCATGTTCGTCGCCTTCGGCTTCCTCGGCCTCGTGCTGCCCTCGACGGGCGTGCTGGCGATGGAAGAGCAGGGCGAGATCGCCGGCTCCGCCTCGGCCCTGATGGGCACGGTGCAGATGATCGTCGCTTCGGTGGTGATGGGCATTGTGGGCGCCTTCGGCGACGGCACGCAGCGGCCGATGGTCGTGGCGTTCGCGGTGTGCGCGGTGCTGGCCTTTGCGATCACGCAGCTGACGCTGGGCCGGCGGCGCGAGCCGCGGCAGATGGAGATTGCACCGGCCGAATAGTCCGGCTCACATCGAGGCAAGAAAGAAGGCGCCGGGTGATCGGCGCCTTTTGCATTTCCGGGATAGAGGCCGCTCAGCTCTTGGGGATGTCCGGGCAGACATAGGGGACACCGGCGGGCGTGTAGCGTTCTTCGACCGCGCCGCCGATCAGCTGCAGCGACAGCACGAGTTCGTCGGCGCTGAGGGTGACGATGTCGGCCTTGATGTCCATGCCGTCCTCGTTCCAGCTGACCGAGGTCGCGCCATCCATCTGCCAGGCGGACAGGCGGTGTGTCTCCCAGCACGAATCCTGCACCAGCGTGCCGTCGGAGAGGAAAATCTTGATGACGCCCGGCAGCGAGTCGTCGCCGGCCTTGACCCAGACGCGGTTGGTCAACTCGTCGCTGCTGTCGGCATCGTCGCCGGTTTCGGCGGGCGTCGTGGTGTCCTGCGCATAGGCAGGGAGGACCGTGGCCGTGGTGCCCACGCCCCACAGGCTGAGCAGGGCGAAGATGGCGGCTTTGCTGGTCATGAAGTCCTCCAGAACGCAAACCGCACGTGGGCGTGGCCACGTGCGGTTACAAGGTCAGCCCTCAAAGAAGGCAGAACTAAGAAGCCTACTAGTGGCTTCTTGCGTTCTGTACGACCGATCCCAAGAGGGCTCGTTCGTCCAACCGCTAAGAAGCGGGGCCGATGCTGGCGAACCAGTAGGAATTGCCCTGCTCGACGAAGCTCGAGGCAACGTCCGAAAACTGGATCTTCAGCTCGCCGCGGCGATCGAGCGAGACCGTGCCGTCCGTTTCCAGCGACGACTTGCCGTCGACGAAGACGTGGTTGACGGCGATCTCGACGGTCTGGTCGGTGTCGTTGTTGAGGGTGATGAGGAAGAAGGACGGATCGAACTCGACCTGCGCCGGGTTCTCGGCTTGCAGCGCCTTGATCACCGTGTCGATGGGTTGCAGCATCTTGAGGGTGAGGTCGGTACGGCCATCATCGGTCATGGCCGCTTCGAGCACGAACAAGTTCGGCTCGTCGGCATCGGTGCCGGCGGGAACGATCTGCAGTTCGGTTTCGATCTCGGCGAGCTGCGTGCCCTGGCCGTGCTGGTCCTTGCTGATGCACTGGCCCTTGCCGCTGACCGGCGCGAGCGCCTTGAGCTTTTCGATCAGGCCGTTGAGGCCTTCCTTGCACTCGTCCTCGCCACCCTGCGGCACGCGCAGCACGGCCGGCACGGAGATGGTCTCGCCGCCTTCGACGGCTTTGACGAGATCGGTGAGATAGATGGTGGATTCGACCTCCGGCGCACAGGCGGCCAGGAGAACAGGCAGCGCGAGGGCGGCGGCAACTGTCTTGATGTTCATGGTGAGCTCCCAGGTTCAGTGGGGCGCTCATGCCTCAGGCAAGATGAACGGCGAATGAGCGAGCGCGCCACGAGGGGCGCGCGCGCTCCGCCGGCGAGCGCCTACTGGCGCAATCCTAGCACACGATCCTTGTCGCGGATGCGGTTGCGGGCCTGCTTGGGCCAGAGGTCGTATTCGGCGCCATCGAGGATGTGGTGGGCATGGATGGCCCAGTTGGGGTCTTCGAGCGCGCCGCGGGCGAACGCGACGAGATCGGCATCGCCTTCGGCAAGGATGCGCTCGGCGTCGGCGGGGTCGCTGATGAGGCCGACGGCGACAGTCTTGACGCCGGCGCTGCGCACCGCCCTCGCAAGCTGGACCTGATAGAGCGGGCCCGGCTTGATGCTGGCGCCATCGAAGCCGCCCGAGGAGACGTGGACGACATCGACGCCACGGGCCTTGGCCTCGCCGGCGAAGATTTCGGAATCTTCCACGGTCCAGCCGCCCTCGACGCCATCGGTGGCGGAGATGCGGATGAAGAGCGGCTTGTTGGCGGGCCAGGCGGCGCGGACGGCGTCGATCACTTCGAGGCCGAAGCGCATGCGGTTCTCGCGGCTGCCGCCATAGGCATCGGTGCGCTTGTTGGCGAGCGGCGAGAGGAACTGATTGATCAGGTAGCCATGCGCGCCGTGGATTTCGACGACGTCGAAGCCGGCCTGGTCGGCGCGGCTGGTGGCAGCGGCGAAAGCCTGCACGGTGGCGGCGATATCGGCCACGGTCATTTCGCGCGGCACAGTGTAGCCGGGGTGGCGTTCGGTGTGGATGATCGGGCTCGGCGCGACCGGGGTCCACGCCTCGAAGGCGTAGTCGAGCTTGTCCTGCGCCGTCTCGTCAAAGCCATTGCGCCAGGCGATGGGCGTCGAGGCCTTGCGGCCGGCATGGGCGAGCTGAATGCCGGCGGCGGAACCTTCGGCATGGAGGAAATCGACGATGCGCTTCAGCGGCGCGATCTGCCCGTCGTCCCACAGGCCGAGGTCGCCATAGGAAATGCGTGCCTCGGGCAAGACGCCCGTCGCCTCGAGGATGACGAGGCCGAAGCCGCCCAGCGCGAAGCGGCCGAGATGCACGAAGTGCCACTCATTGGCGAGGCCGTGTTGCGCCGAATACTGGCACATCGGGGCGATGACGGTGCGGTTGCGGAGGGTCAGGTCGCGCAAGGCGAGCGGGGAGAACAGGAGGGACATGCTGGCAGTCTTGTTGTTTGTTGCTGCCCGCAATGTGGGCCGGCTGCCTTATATCGGCAAGTGCCGATGAAAGAAACCCAGCCCTGCGCTAGAGCCGCGTCGTGGAAAAAGCGTGCGTCAGATAGGGCACGCTGACGCTATCGCGGCCGGCGAGGCCCGGTTCGCTGGCGGCAAAGGCGCGCAGCCGGGCCGCGAGGGCGTCGCGTTCGGCCAGCGAACGGCTGGCGATGAAGCTGACCGAGAGCAGTCGATCGACGATCACCTGTTCGACCGGACCGGCATGTTCGTGGCGGAACACGGCTTCCGCGAGCGGTGCGAAACCCTCGGCCGGGAAGACGCGACGCCACGCACCGGAGTGGTAGCGGGGCGCGTCGCCCTCATAGGGGTCGATCATCGTGGCCAAGTGCTTCACCCAGGCCACATCGTCGTCGCGGGTGTTCCAGATGAGCCCGAGCTTGCCGCCGGGCTTGAGCACGCGGCGCATCTCGGCCAGCGCGTCGGCGGTGGCGAACCAGTGGAAGGCCTGGGCGCAGACGATGGCGTCGGCGCTCTCGTCGGGCAGCGGGATGGCGGTCGCCATGCCATCCAGCGTCTCGATGCCGGGCAGATCGGCGGTGAGTTTTTCGCGCATGGCGGCGGCCGGCTCGACGGCGATGACACGCGCGCCAGATGAGACGAGGCGGCGGGTGAACTTGCCGGTGCCGGCACCAAGATCGATGGCGGTCTTGCCGGGTGCGAGGCCGAGCGTGCTGGTAAGCCAGAGGTCGAGTTCGGCGGGATAGTCGGGCCGGCCGCGGGCGTAGCGGTCGGCATCGGCGTCGAAACCGGCGGCGGCGTGGTGGACGGTGCTCATGTCAGCGACCTGTAATGCGCCTTGTCGGCGGGCGCAAACTTCTCGATGGCATTGCTGAGCATGGGGCGGGGCATGGCGGCGGCATGCGTGTCGAGGAAGCCGAGGAGCGCGGCGCGATCCTTGTCGCCGACGGAGCGGAGCATCCAGCCGGCGGCCTTGTGGTTGAGGTTCTCACTGTCCTTGATCAGCAGCTTCGCGATGGCGAAGGTATCGGCGAACTGGCCGAGCCGGATGAAGCTGAAGGTCGCGAGCACAGCCGTGCGGCGCTCCCACATGCTCTTCGATTTCGCCAGCTTGTGGAGCACTGTTCTGGAGCGATCGATGAGATAGGGGCCGATCACATGCCAGGCGGCGAGATCGACAAGGTCCCAATTGTTGATGCGGTCGTGGCGGCGGAGGTAGAGCTCGTAGAGCCCCTTGCGGCGATCCTCGGTGGTGGTCTTCAGCGGGTATTGCTTGGCCATCACCGACAGGGCGCCGACGCGGAACTCATGGATGTCGTTGTCGAGCAGCGTCTCGATATCGGCCAGCGGCATATCGGCGAACTCCTTCGCCAGGGCGAAGATGGAGCCCATGCGCACGCCGATGAATGTGTCGCCATGGGCGTACTCGCCCTCGCCGAACTTGAAGTAGCGCTGGATCTTGCGCAGCTCTTCGTCGGACTGGAGGGCGAGCAGGCGGGCGGTGAAGGCGCGGGCGGAATGATCCGCCAGCGCCACGGACTTTGCCTTACTTGCCGGCATAGGCTTTATCGAGGTCGGCGATGACGATCTTGCGCATCTTGAGCATCGCCTGCTGCGAGCGCTCGGCGGCGGCGCGGTCGGGGCTCGCCTGATGCTCCATCAGCTTGCGCGGGATGACCTGCCAGCTGAGGCCGAACTTGTCCTTGAGCCAGCCGC
Organism: Hyphomicrobiales bacterium; assembly: GCA_004144345.1. GTDB lineage: Bacteria > Pseudomonadota > Alphaproteobacteria > Rhizobiales > Devosiaceae > Devosia_A. The sequence continues at coordinate 101,398 of SEEL01000004.1, read as the reverse complement.
ACATCGACGGTTCGCCGCCACCGGCGATGAGCTTGTCCCAGTAATAGTCCACTTCCTCCTGCGTATCGACGCTGATGAAGAACGAGACGGCTTCGGTGAACTTGAACTGCGGACCGCCATTGAGGGCGTAGAAGCGCTGGCCCTGGATTTCGAAGATGGCGATGAAGTCGCTCTTCATCTCGACCTTCGCGTCGGGGAACACCGAGGTGTAGAATTCCACAGCCTGCGGCACGGTGTTGTCGAACCAGAGGAACGGAGTGATGGTGGTAGAGGTCATTGACGTCTCCTTCGTTGAGCGAATTTAGCGCGAAGCGCGGGTGAAAAGGAATGCGGGGGCCCCCCGGCGGAATTCGGGGCGAGTTTGTCCGGTCCCGGCCAGGGCATGCCCGGCCGGGACGTCGATCGCGGTAGAAGTCTGGTCTAGTCTAAGTCGTCTCTTCGGCGACCAGCTGGTCGAGCCGCTTGAAACCGATCTCCATGCCGTCGGCCATCGGCGAGGCGGCGGCGCCGGCGCGGGCCTCGGGCGTGGCATAGGTCACGGTGGTGATGGTGCGGGTGCGGCCGTCGCCAAGCGCGTCGAGGCGCAGCTCGTTGATGGTCTCACCGCCGGTCCAGTTGTCGTCATACGCTTCGGTCTGGTCGACTTGCCGGGGCTCGTCGATCAGCGTGTAGATGCCCTGGCTGGCCATCTCGTAGCCGCCGGGCGAGACGCTGACGAAGCGCCATTTGCCGCCGACGCGAAGGTCGATGTCGCACACGGTCATCTGCCAGTCGGGCAGGCCGTACCAGCGGCGCAGCAGTTCGGGCTTGGTGTAGCAGAGCCACACGAGGTCGCGCGGACCGTCGAAATCGCGGGTGATGACGAGTTGGCGGTCGCCAACTGCTTCGATGGTGAGCGGCTTAGGCATCGTCGTTCTTTCTCTGCTTCTTGGCCTTGGCAGGCGCATCATTGTTGAGCGGGGTCTGCAGGATCTCGAGCAGGGCATCGAGGCGCTGGTAGCTCTTCTCCCAGAACTCGCGGTACTTCTCGAGCCAGTCGGCGGCTTCGCGCATCGGCCCGGCCTCGATCCTGACCGGCCGGCTGGTGCCGACACTGGAGCGCGACACGAGGCCGGCGCGTTCGAGAATCTTCAGGTGCTTGCTGACGGCCGGCTGGCTGATCGAGAACGGCTCGGCCAGTTCGCTCACCGTCGCGTCGCCCGATTGCAGCCGCGCCAGGATAGCGCGCCGGGTCGGATCGGCGAGGGCGATGAAGGTGGCATCGAGGCGTTCGGACGGGTCCATTTGAATAACCGAAGTGTTATAGAACGATTTGGTTATGAACCGATGGCGCTACCGAGTCAACACGGCCAGCGGAGATTTTTTGTTTCCTGTTTGTTCCGTGGTAGGTTCAGGGCATGACACAACGTGCCGGAAGTGCCGATCTGCCGCTGCATGGCGGCCGCGTGCCCGAATGGCTGGCTGGCCGGATGGCGAAGCTTGGCGCCGTCATCACCGAAGCCATCGTGCGCGAATATGGGCGCGACGAGTTCCTGACCCGGCTGGCCAATCCGTTCTGGTTCCAGAGCTTTGGCGCCGTCATGGGGATGGACTGGCATTCGAGCGGCATCACCACCTCGGTGATCGGCGCGCTGAAGCGCGGGCTGACGCCGCTGGAGAAGGAACTGGGTCTGCATGTCTGCGGCGGCCGTGGCCGTCATTCGCGCAAGACGCCGGATGAGCTTGTCGCCATCGGCGATCGCGTCGGCTTCGACGGGCATGCGCTGGCGAAGGCCTCGCGGTTGGTGGCCAAGGTCGACAGTGCGGCAGTGCAGGACGGTTTCGATCTCTACCTCCACGGCTTCATCGTGGCCGATGACGGCAAATGGGTCGTGGTGCAGCAGGGGATGAAGGACGAGACATCGACGGCGCGGCGCTATCACTGGCAGTCGGCCGGCTTGCGCGATTTCGTCGAGGCGCCGCACAGCGCCATCGAGGGCATGGGGCAGGGCACCATCGTCAACCTGACCGATGTGCGCGCGGCCAAGGCGCGAACGGGGTCGGTGGATATTCTGGGCGAACTCGGGCCCGACCGGATCGTGCGCGAAGTGGGCGCGCTCGAAGGGCGCGATGCGGCGCCGGAAGGGGAGGACGAACCGATGCTGCCGCATCTGGTCATGCCTGCCCATCATGATGTGAAGCCCAAGGATGTGATCCTCAGGCGCCTGCATGGCTCGCTCACGGCGGCGGCCGATCAGGGACCGGCGGATTTTGCGGATTTGCTGCTGGTGCCCGGCGTCGGGGCGCGCACGGTGCGCTCGCTGGCGATGGTCGCCGAAGTGATCCATGGCGCACCGCACCGCTTCTCCGATCCGGCGCGCTTTGCCATGTCGAAGGGCGGCAAGGACGGGGCGCCGTTCCCGGTGCCGCTGAAAGTCTATGACGAGACGATCAAGGTGCTGAAGTATGCCGTGGTGAAAGCCCGGCTCGGCGCGAGCGAGGAACTGGCGGCGATCAAGCGGCTCGACGACCAGGCGCGGGTGGTGGAGGCGACAGCGACTGGACCGTCATTCTACGGCTATGTCGACGAAGAATGGCGGCGCAGCAAGGAATATGGCGGACGCACCGTGTTCGACGATATACGCGATGCCGGCCAGCCAATGCCGGCATGGGCCCGCGCACGCAGAGGCGCGGCTTGAGGGAAGAGAAAATCAAGGCGGGCAAGTTCCCCGTCGATGTGGCGATGGTCGAGCGGCTGATCGCCGCGCAGTTTCCGCAATGGACCGATCTGCCGATCCGCCACGTAGCGCAGGATGGCTGGGACAATTGGACCTTCCATCTTGGCGACCGCATGAAGGTGCGGCTGCCGACCGGCGAAGGCTATGCCGAGCAGGCGCAGAAGGAAGTGCACTGGCTGCCAAAGCTCGCGCCGCTGCTGCCGCTGCCGATACCGGTCCCCATCGGGGTCGGCCAGCCCAATGACGAATTCCCCTGGCTGTGGTCGATCTATGACTGGATCGAGGGCGCGCCGGCGACACGGGCGCTAGCGGGCGAGGTGCGTTTTGCCGAGGACATTGCGGGCTTCCTCAATGTGCTGCAGCGCGTCGATACGACAGGTGGTCCGCCGCCCGGCCAGCATTGCTATCTGCGCGGTGCCGATTTCGCGACGGCCTATGGCGCCGAAGCCCGGAAGTTTGTCGCCGAGCTTGGCGACCGGATCGACAATGCCGGCGCCGTTGCGGTGCTCGATGCGGCCGAGGCAGCGCGGACCGTTGCGCCGGTCTGGGTGCATGGCGATGTCGCCGTGGGCAACCTCCTGCTGCGTGACGGCAAACTGGCGGCAGTGATCGATTTCGGCTGCAGCGCGGTGGGCGATCCGGCCTGCGATCTCGTGATGGGCTGGGTGTTCTTCACCGGCGCTGCGCGCGAGGCGTTCCGCCGGACCGTCGACGCCGATGCCGGCACATGGGCGCGGGCGCGTGGCTGGGCGTTGTGGAAGGCGGCCTTGCTGGCGGCGACCGGTCAAGTGACCCATCCGGCCGACGCCGCGCCCTTCGAGGTGATTGAAGCCGTCATCACGGATCATCAAGGGGCTTGAACGTTCGCACCGGCGTGGCGTGTTGGCGGCCCCACCAACAGTACGCCACTGTCACCATGCCGTTTTCGATCTCCCGGCCGCGCAACTCGCCACCTACCGCTCGGCGCGGCGGCGGGGGATTTCCTCATAAGTTGACTGGCTAGATCATATTAATTAGGAATGCCCGCGGCAGCCCGGCTGCCGGACTTGTTTTGGAGCATCCTTATGTCTATTCGCCGGCCGCTTCTGGCCGCCCTGGCTCTCGCCAGCGTTCTTGCCTCGACCCCGTTCGCCCTCGCGCAGGACACCCGCACCGTCACCACCAGCTTCGGCGATGTCGAGGTGCCGGTGAACCCGCAGCGCGTCATCACCACCCATTACATCGCGACGCAGCCGCTGCTTGATCTGGGCCTCGTGCCGGTCGGGCAGGGGGCAATTACCGCCGCCAATGTGCCGGACGATTACTGGGCGCAGATCGAGAACGTACCGGTGGTTGCCACGCCGGCGGGCGAGGTGAATCTCGAGCAGGCGGCGGCGCTCGAGCCGGACCTGATCTTTGCGATCAACACGATGGACCCGGCGCAGGTCGATGAATTGCGCAAGCTCGCGCCCGTGGTGCTGGTCGGCATTTCCGGTCCCGATCGCGCCAAATGGCAGAGCCGGGTGGCGCAGATCGCCGAGGCGACCAACCGCACGGCTGAACTGAAGACGGTGGAAGAGGCCTTTGCGGCGCGGCAGGCGGATATCAAGGCGCGAACCGGCGACATGGCGGCGGCGCATCCGATCGCGGTGTGGGTCGCCTGGGATTTCGGCGAACCGGCGCTCTATCCGTCCAACACGATGAGCGGCCGCATCCTCGAGCCGGCTGGCGCGGTCTATGCGCAGAGCGTCGAGGCGCTGAAGACAGAGGATGGCAGCGACGTCTATCTCAGCAATGAAACGCTGGGCGACGCGCTCGCCGATGCCCAGATCCTGTTCTACGGCACGGCGCTCAATGGCGATCCGATCGAGACCACGACGCAGACCCGCGACTTGGGCACCTACAAGGCGCTGAGCGCGACGGCCGCGGGCTACGAGTTCCCGATCGGCAAGCTGACCATTGCCGGTTATGGCGACGCGAACGCCATCCTCACCTATTACGAGAAGGCGCTGGCGTCGCTGCACTAGCGCGCGGCGCGTTCCGCGAGCGGTCCCACGGGACCGCTCGGTTGCCAGCGGGCCCGCGGGGGCTTGCAGGTTCACGGCAGGCATGGCGATGTGCGCGATACATCAACCGGGTCACGTCATGCCATTCTTCGATCTTTCGCCTGCCCAACTCGCCACCTACCGTTCGAGCGCCGTGGCGCCGGCCGATTTCGACGCCTTCTGGGCCGAAACGCTGGCCGAGACGCGCAGCCATCCGCTCAATGCGACTTTCACGCCGGTCGATGTCGGCCTGCCGGTCTTCGATGTTTTTGATGTGAGCTTTGCCGGCTTTGGCGGCCATACGGTCCGCGGCTGGTACATCAAGCCGGCCGGCCGTGACGTGACGCGCTGCGTGGTGAAATTCCTCGGCTATGGCGGCGGTCGCGATCTGCCGCACCAGCATCTGCTGTGGGCCTCGAGTGGCCGGGCCGTGCTGGTAATGGATACGCGCGGGCAGGGCAGCAACTGGTCGGCCGGCGACACGCCCGATCCCGCCGGTTCCGATCCGGCGCATCCGGGTTCGATGACGCGCGGCATCATGGACCCGGCGACCTATTATTATCGCCGGGTGTTCACCGACGGCGTGCGCGCGGTGGAAGCGGCGCGCAGCCGTGCCGAGATCGATCCGGCCAGGATCGCGGTGGCGGGCGGCAGCCAGGGCGGCGGCATTTCGCTGGCGGTGGCCGGGCTCGACCCGAGCGTCTACGCCATACTCGCCGACGTGCCGTTCCTCTGCGACTTCCCGCGTGCCGTCGGGCTGACGACGCGCGACCCCTATGGCGAGATCGTGCGCTGGCTGACGGTGCATCGCAGCAAGGTCGACACCGCCTTCCGCACGCTCAACTATTTCGACGGCGTGCATTTCGCGGCCCGGGCAAAGGCCAGTGCGCTGTTCTCGGTGGCGATGATGGACGACATCTGCCCGCCCTCGACGGTCTATGGCGCCTACAACGCCTTTGCCGGCAACAAGACCATCGAGAGCTATCGCTTCAACAACCATGAGGGCGGCGGCACGCTGCAGGAACGGCGGCAGGTCGAATGGCTCGCCGCGCTGGGCTGATCTGATGGCGGTGGCGGCGCGCGTCGCGATCAAGACGGACGTCGCCATCATCGGCGCGGGGCAGGCGGGACTGTCGGCGGCCTATCATTTGAAGCGGCTCGGCCTTGCGGCCGGGCGCGGCTTCGTGGTGCTCGACCAGTCGCCACAGGCGGGCGGCGCCTGGCAATATCGCTGGCCGTCGCTGACGCTGAGCACGGTCAACCGCATCCACGATCTGCCGGGCATGGCGATGTCGGAGGCGCTGCCCGAGGCTGGCGACAATGTCGAGGCGGCGGTCGCCGTGCCGAAATACTTCGCGGCCTATGAGCGGAAGTTCGAACTGCCGGTCTATCGGCCGGTGACGGTGAGCGTGGTGTGCGCGCGCGACGTGCGGTTCCGCATCGAGACCGACCGCGAGACTTTTTCGGCGCGCGGCGTGATCAATGCGACGGGGACCTGGGAGTCGCCCTATATCCCCGATTATCCGGGACGCGAGCTGTTCCGGGGACGGCAGCTCCACACGCAGAATTATCGCCGCGCCGAGGATTTCGCGGGGCAGCGCGTGGTGATCGTCGGGGGCGGCATTTCGGCGATCCAACTGCTCAACGAGATCTCCTTCGTGGCGGAGACGATCTGGGTGACGCGGCGGCCGCCGGAGTTCCGCGAAGGGCCGTTTGATCCGGAAGCGGGGCGCGCCGCCGTGGCGCTGGTCGAGGCGCGGGTGCGGCAGGGGCTGCCGCCCAATTCGGTGGTCTCGGTCACCGGCCTGCCGGTGACGCCGGCCATCGTCTCGATGCGCGAGCGCGGCGTGCTCAACCGGCAGGGGATGTTCAGCGAGATCACGCCTGATGGCGTGCGCTGGGCCGATGGGCGCGAGGCGACGGTCGACGTCATCCTCTGGTGCACCGGCTTCCGCTCGTCGCTCGACCATCTGGCGCCGCTGCTGCTGCGCGAGCCGAGCGGCGGCATCTTGATGAGCGGGCGGCTCGCGACGCAGGTGGCACGCGATCCGCGCATCCACCTCGTTGGCTACGGGCCGTCGGCCTCGACCATCGGTGCCAATCGCGCCGGCAGCGCCGCGGCCAGCGAATTGCTGCAGACACTGGGACTCAAGCCAGTCATGGATAGCGCATGATCACCTGCCTCGACATTGGCGGCTCGGGCATCAAGGGCGCATTGGCCCGCAGCGCGACCGACCTGACGCCGCTCGGCCGGCGTGCGACGCCGCTCGACGATCTCGACGCCTTCGTCGCGGCGATTGGCGAGATGGTGACGCAATCGCCGGTGGGGTCCCCCGTGGCGGTCTCGATCACCGGCGTCATCGATCCGGCCGATGGCATCATCAAGGTCGCCAACATTCCCTGCATCGACGGACTGCCGCTTGCCGCCGAGCTGACGCGGCGGCTCGGGCGCGAGGTGCTGGTCGGCAATGACGCCGATCTCTTCGCGCTGGCCGAAGCTGTGGCGGGGGCAGGGCGCGGGCATCGCATCGTGTTCGGCGCGATCCTCGGCACGGGGGTCGGCGGCGGCTTGGTGATCGACGGCAAAGTGGTCAACGGCGCGGGCGGCTATGCCGGCGAGTGGGGCCATGGCCCGATCGCACCGACGCGGGTCGGCACGCCGCCGATCGAGATCCCGCGCTATGCCTGCGGCTGCGGCCAGTCCGGCTGCGTCGACACGGTCGGCGCGGCGCGCGGGCTCGAGCGGCTGCACAGGCATTTGACTGATCGCGCGCCAAGCAGCGTCGAGATCGTTGCGGCCTGGGAGGCTGGCGACGCGGCAGCGGGCCGCACGATGGATGTCTATTTCGACGTCGTAGCGCCGCCGCTGGCGCTCGTGGTCAATGTCGTCGGCGCCAGCATCGTGCCGCTCGGCGGCGGGCTCGGCCAATCGGCGAAGCTGGTCGAGCGGCTCGACCGCGAAGTGCGCAGCCGCATCCTCCGCCGCACAAACGCGCCGCTGGTTGTCCAGGCGGCGCTCGCTATCGAACCGGGCCTTGTCGGGGCCGCCATCATGGGAGGCCTGTCTTGATCCTCGAAGTATGCGTCGCCGATCCGCAGAGTCTCGCCGCGGCGATTGCGGGCGGCGCCGATCGACTTGAACTCTGTTCGGCGCTGGAACTGGGCGGCCTCACGCCGCTGCCGGGTCTGCTGGCGCTGGCGGCTGAGGCGTCGGTGCCGGTCTATGCCATGGTGCGCCCGCGCGCCGGCGATTTCGTCTTCGATGCGGCGGACACCGATACGATGCTGCGCGACATCGATGCCATCCGCGCGGCGGGTCTTGCCGGCGTGGTGATCGGCGCCAGCCTCGCCGATGGCCGCCTCGATACGCGCCTGCTGGAACGCCTGCGGTCCCATGCGGACGGGCTCGGCGCGACGCTGCACCGTGCCATCGATCTGGTGCCGGATGTCGCCGAGGCGACCGAGGCAGCGATTGCGGTCGGAGTAGAACGCATTCTTAGTTCGGGCGGCGCGGAGAGCGCGCTTGACGGCCTCGACAGGCTGGCGGTGATGCATCGGGTCGCGCGGGGCCGCGTCGCCATCATGGCGGGGGCGGGCATCCGCCCCGGCAATGCCGCCGAGATCATTGCCTCGGGCGCCGTGGACGAGTTGCACTCCTCCTGCTCCGGCGAGCCGATCGCCGCCAGCCCGGCGGCGGTCAGGCTGGGCTTTGCGACGGGGCCGCGCATGGAAACCGATGCCGGAATTGTCCGGGCCCTGAAGGCCGAAATGGCCTCGCGCGATCCGGCTTGACGCCGAACCGTAACGTACGGTACACCTCCAATGCCTCTCGCGCAGTCCAGCGCTGACGGGGCGAGGGAGAGTTCCGGTGACCGTCGCCATCCGGCCAGCTTCGGATAATTTCACACCGCGCCAGCAGGCGGTGCTGACGGCGGCGCTCGACCTGCTGGTCGAGGCGGGCGACGGGCTGACCATGACGGCGGTGGCGCGGCGCGCCAGCTGTTCCAAGGAAACGCTCTACAAATGGTTCGGCGATCGCGACGGGCTGCTCACTGCGACCGTGCAGTGGCAGGCGGCCAAGGTGCGCGTGCCGGCGGTCGATCGCAAGACGCTCGACCCGGTGTCGCTGCGCCAGTCCATCCAGCAATTTGCGCGCGACTGGCTGTCGACCATTGCGGGCACTACGTCGGTGGTGCTCAACCGGCTGGCCATCACACACGCAACGGAAGATAATGGGCTCGGCGCCATCGTGCTCGACAATGGCCGCTTCACCATGGGCAAGCGGCTGAAGCCGGTGCTCGAAGCGGGCCGCGATGCCCGCATGTTGCGCTTCGAGAATTCTGAAATCGCGTTCCGGACCTTTTTCGGACTGGTCCTGCGTGATGTTCAGATCCGCTTGTTGCTCGGCGACAAGCTGACAATGACCACCAAGGAGATCGAACAGGACGCCGAGCGGGCGACCGAGCAGTTCTTCCTCCTCTACGGAACCAATCAAGCGCCGAAGGCGCGATAAAACGCCAAGGGAGAGTTTCATGCGCGTCTATTACGATCGGGATGCCGATCTCAACATCATCAAATCGAAGAAGGTCGCGATTGTCGGCTACGGTTCGCAGGGCCATGCCCATGCGCAGAACCTCGCCGACTCGGGCGTCAAGGACATCGTGGTCGCGCTGCGCCCGGGTTCGCCGTCCGCCAAGAAGGCCGAAGGCGCCGGGCTCAAGACGATGAGCGTCGCCGATGCCTCCAAATGGGCCGACGTGATCATGATGCTCATCCCCGATGAGCTGCAGGCCGACGTCTACAAGAAGGACATCGAGCCCAACATCCGTGATGGCGCCGCGATCGCCTTCGCGCACGGTCTCAACGTGCACTTCAACCTGATCGAGCCCAAGGCGTCGGTCGACGTGATCATGATCGCGCCGAAGGGCCCGGGTCACACCGTGCGTGGCGAGTTCCAGAAGGGCGGCGGCGTGCCGTGCCTTATCGCCGTGCACCAGGACGCCTCGGGCAATGCCCAGGACATCGCGCTGGCCTATGCGTCGGGTGTTGGCGGCGGCCGTTCGGGCATCATCGAGACCAATTTCCGCGAGGAATGCGAGACCGATCTGTTCGGTGAGCAGGTCGTGCTCTGCGGCGGCCTCGTCGAGCTGATCCGCGCCGGCTTCGAGACGCTGGTGGAAGCCGGCTATGCGCCCGAAATGGCCTATTTCGAGTGCCTGCACGAAGTGAAGCTGATCGTCGACCTGATCTACCAGGGCGGCATCGCCAACATGAACTACTCGATCTCGAACACCGCCGAATGGGGCGAGTATGTCTCGGGTCCGCGCATCATCACCTCGGAAACCAAGGCCGAGATGAAGCGCGTGCTCAAGGACATCCAGTCGGGCAAGTTCACCTCGGACTGGATGCAGGAATACAAGGGCGGCGCTTCGCGCTTCAAGGCGACCCGTCGCCTCGCCGACGAGCACCAGATCGAAGAAGTCGGCGAGAAGCTGCGCGGCATGATGCCGTGGATCAAGGCCGGCGCGCTGGTCGACAAGTCCAAGAACTAAGTTCTACGCCACTGAATTGGTGAGAGGGGTCCGCAAGGGCCCCTTTTGCTTTTCTAGGAGCGCAGGATCGATCCGACCAGCAGCGCCACGGCATCCTTGGGCTTCATCCCGGCCTCCCGCGTCAGCGTCCGCCAGGTGTAAAAGCTCGTGGCCAGCACAAGGGCGGCCTTGCCCCTCGCATCGAGGCCCTTGACGAGCGAGGCCCGGATCGCTGCCAGCGGCTCGCCGAAGCGAAGCTGCGAGACCTCGCCGAGCGTTGCATTCTGTTCCGCATCGGCCAGCACATGCGCAACGACCGCCTCGTTCTTCGCGAACCATCCATAGAGCGCCGACAGCCCTGCGGTCAGGCGCGCTGCCGGCTCGTCGATGGCCGCCCAGCCCTCGGGCGAGGGCAGGGGCTCGCGCTCGGCATGCAGGCCGGAGCAGGCCATGAACACGGCGCGGTCGTCAGGCAGATGCGCATAGACCGTGTGGCGCTGCACGCCGGCCCGCTCGGCAATCATGCTGATGGTCGTGCGGTTCGGCCCCACTTCGCCATGCAGCGCCAGCGCGGCCTCGACGATCCGCTGCCGCGTCTCGCCTTCCTGCTCGGCCCGCCTGGCCTTTACATATTCTCGCGCCATTCCAATGCACACCCATGTGCAGCCATTCAGCTGCGGTTCACATTCCATTGCACATCTATGTATCGCGAAATCAATCGCGCTTCCATAGGAGAGTTGAGAAATGGACGCCCCCACCTTTATCGGCGCCACACGGACCGCGCCTGACGTGACCACCTTCCGCGGCTTCTTCCCCATCGGGCCGCTCGGCATCCTGCCGGCCAATGCCCATTTCATCCACGCCAGGGAGCCGATCCTTGTCGACACCAGCGGCGAGGCGTTCCAGGACCAGTTTCTCCACGCGGTCGGCGAGCTCATCGACCTCGAGGATCTGAAGTGGATCTATGTGAGCCACACCGATCTTGACCATGTCGGCAATCTCGATGCGGTGCTGAAGCTGGCGCCGAACGCCAAGGTCGTGATCCCGCAGCTCGGCGCGGCCAAGATGGGCCTCCGCGGTGATTTCGACATGAGCCGGCTGGTGCCGATGGACCACGGCCAGCGACTCGACCTCGGCGACCGCGAATTGGTACTGCTGAAGCCGCCAACCTATGATGCGCCCGAGACCACCGGCTTCTTCGATACGAAGACGCGCGTGCTTTACAGCGTCGATTCGTTCGGCGCGCTGCTCGACGCGCCCTATGAGGAGACCGCGGCCATTCCCGAAGCGACGTTGCGCGACGGCATGACCATGTGGGCAGGGATCGATGCACCCTGGCTGGGCATGGTGGACAAGAGCCGGCTCGGCGGGCTGCTCCGCGATATCGAAACGCTCGATCCCACGGCCATCATCTCGGGCCATCTGCCGGTGACGGCCGGGGCCATGATGCACAAGGTGCTCGGCAACATGCTCGGTGCGCTGTCGGAGGATCGCTTCAGCCATCCCGACCGCGACACGATCGAGGGGCTGTTCGCGCAGCCGGCGGTGGCGTGATGGACGATCTGCCGATGCTGCCCGGCGCGCGCCGGGACAATGCGGGCTATGTCAGCGTGCCGGTGGGCGTACCGCATGGATGCCGGGGGCCGGCATGTCCGGCCTTTGCGATGTGCCAGGGGCGATGTGCGTCCCGGCCAGTGCCGCGCGCGATGCCCGAAAGGCGGCACGAATAGTGAGAACAGTGAGCCGGAAATGCGAAGGGCCCCGAAATTGTCGGGGCCCTTCAGTTTACGTCGCGGAAACCGGTCTGGTCAGTCACGCCGGTTGCCCTTGTGGTGGGCGGTGCGGGCGCCGCCGGCCATGCTGTGCAGGTCGGAGCGGGAGAGACCGATGTCGCGCAGCAGATGGTCATCGAGGCGCGAGAGTTCGGCGTAGGCACGGCGCTTTTCCGCACGGCGGAGCAGCGAAGAAATGAAACCCATTTTTGTCGTCCTTGAGTCTGGTTGCGAGGTCTTGCCTCGGGGAGGCCGGGCTTATGCGGCGGCCTGTGTGAATTGCCTATGAACGCTGGCGCTGGCGCTCGCGGGCGGCGCGCAGATCCTCATTGAGGTCGTTGCGACGCACCTCGTCGCGCTGGCGACGATGGAGCAGCAGGCTGGCGAACAGGGCTTCGGAGAAGTCCTTCATCTCAGCTTCCTATGGTTGGGCGGCGAACCACCGGTTGACTACGGGGCGCGCTTCTAGGAGCGATGCCGTGAATGGTGTCTGAATGCGCGCGTCATCAGGCGCGCGACCCAAGGGAGGATGCGATGCAGTTACCGGCGTTTCCGGTCGAGGGCGGTTGCCAATGCGGCGCGGTGCGGTACCGGCTGAAGGCCGCGCCGCTGGGTCTCTATGCGTGTCACTGCAAGGACTGCCAGCGCTTCTCCGGCACGACGCACACCATGTCCATGGTGGTCCGGGTGGCGGATGCCGAGCTCATCGCCGGCGAGCTGGTCGGTTTCGACAAGGCGGCCGATAGCGGCCGCACCGTCCGCATGCTGGGCTGTGCCGATTGCGGCACCAAGGTCTGGAACGAGCCCCTCGCATCGCCCGACATCCTGGTGCTCAAGCCCGGCACGCTCGACGACATGAGCTGGGCCAGGCCCGTCGGCAACATCTGGACCGACCGCGCCCAACCCTGGGTGACGATCGACCCGGCGATGCCCAACTTCCCCGGCCAACCCGCCTCCCGCCAACCCCTCTACGACGCCTTCGCCGCCGAAGTAGCGAAGGGCTAGGTGGTCGCGATCCGGAATGCCGGACCACCGAGCGTGGCATCGATGTGGAGAAGCACGGCCCGGATACCTAGGATCACGCCGATCATCTCCATCGCTTCTTCGCATGCCATCAGCAGCTGGTAGGTGAAGGAGCGGCCCTCGGCAAAGTCGACCATCGCACTGATCATCTCGACGCCAAGCGCGCCTCCCACAAAGACCGCTCCGGCCACGACGAGACGCATAGCGGTGCGACGAGGCAGTCGAAACAGGAAGGGCAGGAACAGTAGACCAACGGCAATGACGATGGGGATGCCGACAACCACCCACCGAAAGTTGAGCGCTCCGGTCGAGTCTGGCAGCCACTTGAAGCCTTCGCCGAACCACTCATGAAGGGCCGCTGCCTCGTCGAGCGATGCGTAGAGAAAGCCGATCCCGAGTACCCGCCAACCGAGCCACGTCCGGTGCGCTCCAGCGCGCTCGGCATAGCTGCAGATGATCATCAATATGCCGGCCGTCGCGAGAAGCAGGCTGGACCACCACGTCGGCAGCGACACCTCGCTGTTCAGGGCGAGATAGAAAAACGTGATCTGACTGGTCTGCAGACCCTGCAACGCCCCGATGATCTCGCGCAGGAATCCAAGCGTCAGCACGATGGATGTAACGATCCATAGGATGCGCAGAATTGCCTTTGGAGAAAAGCGAACTGCAGCCGGCGAAGATGCGGTGTGTGTCGTCATGGAGCCCCCCAAGCCGACGCAATTGTCATGAAATTTTCAGGATGGCAAACGGTGCGCCTCCGTTAGGTAATGACAGCGCGCGGTGTGAACGTTAATACCGTCGCCGGATACAAAACCGGAGCAGGGCATATGTCGGTCGAGACCGATCTCGCGATCATCGCGGAGCAGGAGCAGAAGCTGGTGTTCGAGCGGTTCGACGAGGACATTGCCGTCGAGATCGGCGGGTACGTCCGGGAAGCCGCCAAGGCGATCGGCAGGGGCGTCGTGGTAGGCGTCTACCTCTGGGACCGGACGATGTATTTCGCGGCGACGGCTGGCGCGACGTCGGGCAACCGGGCGTGGGCGGAGCGGAAGACGGGCACGGTGAAGCTGTTGCTCAAATCGAGCTACCGTGCGGTGCTGGAGCGGGGCGACAAGCCGCGCCTGCTCGAGCCGCAATGGGCGTTGGAGCCGGCGGAATATGCGCTGGCCGGCGGCGCGTTCCCGATCGTCGTCAAAGGCATCGGCATTGTCGGCGCGGTCGCAGTGTCAGGCCTGACCGAGCGGGATGACCATGAGTTCGCGCGGTCGGCCATCGCCCGGGCGCTCGGGCTCGATGCCGCGGCCTATGCCTTGCCGGCCGCCTGAGGGCGCTATCGCCCGGCCATGGGCGTGATAGAAGACGGCGGCGCTAACAGGGGGAAGGCATGTCAAACCAGGACGACGTCCGGCTGATCATCGAGCAGGAAAAGGCGCTGGTGCTGCCTGAGTTCAGCGAGGAGATCGCGTTCAAACTCGGCGCCGCCATCCGCGCCAATGCGCTGGCGGCCGGGCTCGGCATCGCCGCCGAGATTCGCACCGGTGAGCGGCGGCTGTTCTACACGGCGATGGCCGGGACCACGGCGAACAATGCCAATTGGCTGCGCCGCAAGGCTAACCTCGTCCATCGCGTGAGCAAGAGCAGCTATCGCGTGGTGCAGGAACGGAACTATCCCGAGGACTTCTTTCCGGCGCGGCTCGGGCTCGACAATGTCGATTTCGTGCTGGCGGGCGGCGGCTTCCCGATCTGGGTCAAGCAGGCGGGCATGATCGGCTCGATCTGCGTCTCCGGCCTCCATGAACGCGACGACCACCGGCTGGTGGTCGAGGCGCTATGCGATCATCTCGGGATTGACCGGCAGTCATTGGCATTGCCGCCGCTCACGGCGTGAGCTTGATTGATTGGTGAAGAGATTCGGCCGCAACGCCTGACGCGGGGGGCGCCATCATGAAGCTCGACTACCTCCTTCTCGACGTGTTCACCACCGAGCGGCTGTGCGGCAATCCGCTGGCCGTGGTCAATAAGGCCGACGGGCTGCTCGACGACCAGATGCAGCGCATCGCCGCGGAGTTCAATCTCAGCGAGACGGTGTTCATCACCAAGCCGAAATCCGAGCGCCACTCTGCGGCCGTGCGCATCTTCACGCCGGCCGTCGAGCTGCCCTTTGCCGGGCATCCGACCGTGGGCGCAGCGGTGGTGCTGGGGCTCGATCTCAAGGCGAGCGCGGTGCGGATCGAGGAGACGGTCGGCGTGATCACGGCAGTGATCGAAAAGATCGACCGCCGCACCGGCCACGCCCGTTTCGCGCTGCCGCAACTGCCGATGGTGGCCGGCAAATCGCCGGACAGGACCCATCTGGCGCTGGCGCTCGGGCTCGACCCCGAGGACATCGGCTGCGGCGTGCACAAGCCGTCGGTCTATACGGCGGGCGTGATCTTCTACCTCGTGCCGGTGAAGAACGCGGCGGTGCTGCGGCGGATCAAGCCCGAGCGGCGTGGCTGGAACGAGACGTTCCCGCTCGGCCACAACTCGGTCTATGTCTACACCGAGACCCCTGAGGAGCCCGGCAATGATTTCGCGGCGCGCATGTTCGCGCCGGGCATGGGGCTGGGCGAAGATCCGGCCACCGGCGCGGCCGCGGCGGCGCTGATCGGCCAACTGGCGCTCGATGCGGGCGATGGCCAGACCGAATACACCCTGCGGCAGGGCGTCGAGATGGGGCGGCCGAGCCTGATTTCGCTGCAATTGCGCAAGGATGGCGAGACGCTGACGCATGGCGGTATCGGCGGGCATGCGGTGATCGTCGGGCAGGGCACTCTCGATCTGGGCGACTAGCCGCCAGGACGGCTGCCGCGCGGGCGGCGCCTGTGCTAGGCTGAGCCGTCTCATGGGGGAGTCGAGATGTACGTCCTGGGCCTGATCCTGTTCATCATCCACATCGTCGCCTTCATCGCGGGCGGCGCCAATTCGGTGCTGATGCCGATCCTCGGGCCGCGGCTGGCCGCGGCGACGCCGGACGGACGGGCGCAGCTGATGGGCCTCGTCGAGGCGGTGGCCAAGGTCGGTAAATACGCCATGGCGACCCTGCTGATCTCGGGCGTCCTCGTGCTCTGGCTCAAATGGGACTGGGTGATCCCGAATTTCTGGTTCTGGGTGAAAATGGCCCTGATCGTGGTGATGCTGGTGCTCATCAGCCTCAACGAGATGAACGCCAAGAAGGCCAAGGCCGGCGATGCCGCCGCGCCGGCGCGCTCGAAGCTGTTCGGGCAGCTGACCGGGCTCGCTTTCCTTGGCGTGATCGTCTCGGCGGTTTTTGCCTTCAACTGAGCCAAAGGCTTGCAAAGGCCCGAGGATTCGCGCATCATCGGCGGCGAACTGGAACTCAGCCGATGAAGCGCGCCCGCGCCATTGCCATCGCTCAAGCCGAACAGCAGGCCCGTCAGGCCAGGCTGCTCGTCGCGGCTGGCCTGCTGCTGCTTCCCGCGCTTCTGCTTCTCCTTCTTATCAGCCCCTGAGTACCGGCGGCTCGCGTGAACGCGGGCGGGTGGTCAGGGGATAGCGAGTTGAGCCGAACAACAGATTTGTCCGGCCGCGAGGGTTTTGACCCCAAGGCGTTTCCGCCCGGCCGCTGGATAGGACGATAGAGATGACCACCACCGAGACCAATAAAGACCGCGTCTTCATCTTCGACACGACGCTGCGCGACGGCGAGCAGAGCCCGGGCGCGACGATGACGCTCGAGGAAAAGCTGCAGGTCGCCGAAGCGCTCGACGAGATGGGCGTCGACATCATCGAGGCCGGTTTCCCGATCGCCTCCAATGGCGATTTCGAGGCCGTGGTCGCGGTTGCGAGGCATGTGAAGAAGGCCGTGGTCG
Organism: Hyphomicrobiales bacterium; assembly: GCA_004144345.1. GTDB lineage: Bacteria > Pseudomonadota > Alphaproteobacteria > Rhizobiales > Devosiaceae > Devosia_A. The sequence continues at coordinate 84,459 of SEEL01000004.1, read as the reverse complement.
CCGGGCTCGCCCGCGCCATTCCGGCCGACATTGCGCGGGCCGGCGAAGCGGTGCGGCATGCCCAGCAGGGCCGCATCCACACCTTCGTTTCCACCTCGCCGATCCATCTGGCCCACCAGATGAAGAAGACCGAGGAGCAGGTGCTCGAAATCATCAGCACCACGGTCGCCCAGGCGCGCAACCTCGTCGACAATGTCGAGTGGAGCGCCATGGATGCGACGCGCACGCCGATCGACTACCTGGCGCGCTGCGTGGAGCTCGCCATCAAGGCCGGCGCGACGACGATCAACCTGCCCGACACGGTCGGCTATGCCATCCCCGAAGAGCATGAGGCGATGTTCCGCTCGATCATCACGCGCGTGCCGGGGGCCGACAAGGTGATCTTCTCCGCCCATTGCCACAACGACCTCGGCCTCGCCGTGGCCAATTCGCTGGCGGCCGTGCGCGGTGGCGCGCGGCAGGTGGAGTGCACCATCAACGGGCTGGGAGAGCGGGCGGGCAACGCGGCGCTCGAAGAGATCGTGATGGCGCTGCGCACCCGCGGCGACGCCATGCCGTACCAGACCAATATCGAGACGACGCATCTGAGCCGGGCCAGCAAGATCGTCTCGGCGGCGGCGAACTTCCCGGTCCAGTACAACAAGGCGATCGTGGGCAAGAACGCCTTCGCGCATGAGAGCGGCATCCATCAGGACGGCATGCTCAAGAATGCCGAGACCTACGAAATCATGACGCCCGCCTCGGTGGGCATCAAGGAAACGACGCTGGTGATGGGCAAGCATTCGGGCCGCGCCGCGTTCAAGGACAAGCTGCGCGAGCTCGGCTATGAGCTCGGCGACAATGCATTCCAGGAAGCCTTCGTGCGCTTCAAGGATCTCGCCGACCGCAAGAAGCACGTCTATGACGCCGACATCGTCGCGCTGGTCGATGACGAGGCGGGTTCGGTCGACGACCGCATCAAGCTGGTCGACATGGAAGTCGTGTCCAAGACCGGCGGCGTCCATCGCTGCGACATGAAGGTGACGATCGATGGCCGCGAAGTGGCCTCGAGCTTTGACGGCACCGGCTCGGTCGATGCCATCTTCAACGCCATCAAGCAGGCCGTCGGCTCCGATCCGCATCTCGTGCTCTACGCCGTCGATGGCGTGACCGGTGGCACCGACGCGCAGGCGAGCGCCCATGTGCGCCTCGAACTCAATGGCCGCATCGCTTCGGGCAATGCCGCCGAGCCCGACACTCTCGTCGCCTCGGCCCGCGCCTATCTCAACGCCGTCAACCGGCTGATGATCGAGCGCGGCGGATCGGCACAAGGCGCCATGGAAAGCGCAGCGAGCTAAGCGTGCGCATCGACCTCGGTCGATTTGTCCAGAAGCAGCGGGGCAACCTGCGCAAATTCGCTCGTGAGCTGCCGGCGCCCATCCGCCGGCAGCTTTTTTATGCCCGCGGCTTCGGCGCCGGCCCCATGGGACTGCCGCGACTGCCGTGGAAGCTGGCGGAGTCGGATCCCGACCCCGAGATCGTTGCGACGTTCGAGGGCGCGTTCGAGCCGCCGAAGAAGGCGAGGGTGTTCGGGCCCAATGCCATCGTGCCGCGCTTCGTGCCTCTGCCGAAGTCCACGCCACTGCGGATCAGACGGTTCGAGAACATTATTCTACTGCCGCATCATGTGATGCTCGACAAACACGGACATATCCTGCCGGCAAGCCTGGACCTGATGGCATCGTCGACATGGCTGACACCGGCGCATCAGCGCGGCTCTATGAACTACGAGTTCGATGGCGACGTGCGAGCCGCGCAAGCGGTCGACGAACCGGTATTTGTTGCAGACTGCATGCACGAAGCGTTCGGGCATACATTGATGGAAACAATCCCTAAGCTTGCGATGCTGGGTGGAGCTCCGGAGGGCATCAAAGTTGCGACGTCGGCGAGGCTCTACCCGGCTCTGATCGAGGGCATGGGTGTGGCTATGGAGCGCGTCCTGCCAATCAGGGGACCGTTGTTCTGCAAGATCGCCTATGTCCCGGATGCGCCCCTCGACCTGACGGGCAACTTCCATGCCGTTGCGCGCGCTGCCTTCGGGCGTCTCGAGGCGCTGGCAACACAATCTGCCGTCGAACCCAAGCGACGAATCTACCTGTCGCGGGCCGGCGTCAAGTTCCGGCGGCTCCATAACGAGACTGATGTCGAGGCCCTGGTTCGACGCTACGGCTTCGAGGTTGTTCGCCCCGAGGGATACTCCATTCCTGATCAGATCAAGCTGATGCTGAACGCGGACATGGTGATCGGGCCGACGGGGTCAAACACGCACAACCTTGTATATGCGCGGCCTGAGACGAAGGCCCTGCTATTGTCGTCGGCCCACTGGTTCGTCGATATCGATGCCTATGTGTCGAAGGCCGACTGGCAGTTCGCCCATGTCATCGGCACGCCGGCGCCGCGAAGGTTTGGCGAAGATGAGCGGTCGCGCTCGTGGACCATCGACACCGGAGCCGTCGAACAGGCCATCCGCGAGCACTTCGGCCTCATGCCCGCCTGAGCGTTACGGGCCGGACTGGGCTGCCTGCGGGTCGCCGCTTTCGGTCACCTCGACGGTGCCGCCATCGCCGGCAGCGAGGATCTTGTTGACGCCGTCCTTGGTGGCTTCGCTCAGGTCGCGGAGCACGATGCGATAGTCGGGTGTGCGCACCCAGACGCGCAGTTCGAGCGACACGGTGCTGGTGCCGAAGCCGCTGACGAAGACGATCGGCTCGGGATTGCCGAGGACGCGCTTGTCGCGGGCGGCGAGGGTGAGGATGGCCTTCCGCACCCGCGACACGTTGGCCGTGTCGGGCAGGGTGATGTCGACGTCGATGCGGCGGTTGGGCTCGCGGCTGTGGTTGATGATGGCGCCGTTCCACAGCTTGTTATTGTTGACGAACAGATAGAGCCCGCTGGTCGAGCGCAGCCGCGTGCCGAACAGGCCGATCTCGACCACCTCGCCCTCGACCCCATCGCCCTTGATGTATTCGCCCACGGCAATTGGCCGCAGCCAGGCGAGCATGATGCCCGAGGCGACGTTGGAGAGCGTGCTCTGCAACGCCAGTGCGAGGGCCAGCGAGGCGGCGCCGACGACAGCGAGAATCGAGGCCTGCGGCACGCCGAGGAAGCCGAGGGCGGTGATGAAGGCGAAGATCAGGATCGAGTAACGGGCCGCCTGACCCGCCAGCGGCGCAATTGTCGCACTGTTACCGCCGATGCGCGGCACCCAGGTGCGCACCGCAATCTGGGCCGCACGGGCCAAGGTCCAGCCGAGGACCAGCACAATCAGCGCTCCCAGCACGGGCAGCAGCAGGCCGGTCCAGGTTTGCAGATCATCCAGGGAGAAGGTGGAAAACATTGGCAGAATCCCCGCTCGGCGCATTTGACGTCGGCAGAATGCATAGCAGACAAGAAAGTGCGTGGCAGCGCTGGACAGGGGTGGGGGGGTCTGCTAGTCACGCCGCCGGACCGGGTGCGTAGCTCAGATGGTAGAGCAGCTGACTCTTAATCAGCGGGTCCACGGTTCGAGTCCGTGCGCACCCACCAATCCCCTCAAGGGGATTGGTGCCATGGCCGGTCGAACCCCCTCATAGCGAACAAAGCTCAGCCCGCGCGCCCGATGCGCAGCAGGATGCCGAGCATGATCAGGCCGATGCTGACGATCACGATGCTCAATGTGCCACCGAGCGCAGGAAGCACTGATAGCGGTGCGCGAGATTGCCGATTCGGGCGTGATGCGCGGCCGGCGCCAAATCGCTCAGCCCCGACAGCATTTGCGACGCTTCGAGCGCCTGATCGTGCAGCGGACTGAACTGGCCCGCCGCGCGCATATCGGCGAGGCAGAACAGCATACGCTCGAGAATATCGAGATCGGCGGCAATGACATGGTCAGGCATGGCAGCGGTCCCCATGGTCCAGGTTCCGCTGTCAACGTGCGAGTGCTGATTTGGATCAATGGCAATTGGCCGGGGATAGACAGCAATCGATCGATTAGTCCGAGGAGTCCTTAACCCATGGCCCGCATATCGGGCCGCATGGATTTGCCCCTTTTTGCCTTCGCCGTGCCCGCCACAATGCTCGCCTTTGCCTCAGCCTTTGTGGTCGCGGCGCGGTGGTCGGGGCCAGTGGCCCTGTGGTGGGCGGCGGGCCTGCTGCTGTCGGCCCTTGGCTTTGCCGTGCCCATGCTGCCGCTGCCGCCGGTGGTCCTCGCGCTCACCGCCAGCGCCGTATTTCTTGGCGCCGCGCTCGCCTATGGGCAGGCGCTGCTGCTGCAGGTTGGGCAGGCCGGCCACGCGCTGCCGACGCGCGCCGCGGTGGCCGCCTTTGCCTTTGCGTTCATCGCCATCGCCGTGGCGCAGGGCGATCTGCGGAGCGAGCTGATACTCGCCGATGCGTCATGGTCGGTGCTGCTCGCCTGGGCCATCGCCATGGCCGTGCCGAAGGCGAAGCGGCCGCTCCATTGGGTGCTCATCGGCGTGATGATCGTGATGACGCTCGAAACGGTACTGCGGGTGATGGCGGTCGGCTGGCTGGTGGGGCCGGGCAGCGGCCCCGAGGACTATTTCGCGTCGGACTACGCGATGATTGCGCAGGGCACCGCCGGGCTCATCGTCACCGTCTTCTGCCTCGTGGCGATGGGCAATGTCATCGAGACCATTGTCGCCTCCTTCCGCCGCGAAGCCGACCAGGACCCGCTGACGGGCCTGCTCAATCGGCGCGGCATCGATCGCGCGGCGGCGCTGCTCGATCCCGACCGTCGTCCGGTCTCGGTCATTCATTGCGACCTCGACCATTTCAAGCGCATCAATGATGGCTACGGCCACGCGGCGGGCGACGAGGTGTTGCGTGGCATCGCGGCCTGCATCGCCGGTATCGTGCCAGCGGGTGGGGCAGTGGGGCGCTTCGGTGGCGAGGAGTTCGTCATCCTCCTCGACGACATGCGGCTCGTCGAGGCGGGGGTTCTGGCGCACCGGCTGCGGCTCGCGCTCGCCAACTGCAACTGGCAGTCGCTCGGTATCGATGAACAGCTCACCGCCAGCTTTGGCGTGGCGCAATGGTCGAGCGGCGACCACGCTCTGTCCGATGCGCTCAACCGCGCCGACGCGGCGCTGTATCTCTCCAAGGATGGTGGCCGCAACCAGGTCTATCTCGAATCGCGCAAGGTCGATGAGCCGGCCGCACTGCGCCTCGTTCGCTCGGCTTAGGCGCGCACGATCTCGTAGAGCCGCATCAGCACGTGGCGCGAGCGCGCGTCGGTGGGGTCGGCGCGCATCTCGTTCATCGTGTAGCTGAAGCCGGTGCGCTCGGTTGGCCAGGCGCCGTGGATCGAGCCGCCGGCGCCGCTATGACCGAAGGCATCTGGGGCAGGACCGAAGCGGCCTTGCGGCGTCTGCAGGGCCCACACCGTGCCGAAGGCCATCGCCTCGGCGATATAGGGGTCCATGAAGCGCGAGAGCTCGGCCCGGCCGAGCGCCACCGTTTCCGGCTGTAGCACCGTGACGCCGTCGAGCGTGCCGCCCAGCGCCATGCAGCCATAATAGCGCGCCATCGAGCGCGCATCGGCGATGCCGCCGGCGCCGCCGATCTCGGCTTCATGCAGGAAGCGCTGGTTCCACGCCATGTCGTCATCGGGAAAGAGCGGCGGGTTGCCCCAAATCGATCTGAGCACCGGGTCGGCGAGTTGCTCCGGCCCGAGCGGCCCCATGCCCTCGCCGAGCCGGATTTTTCCGACGCGCGCCTCGTGCTCTGCGGGCAGGCCGATCCACGCATCGAGGCCGAGCGGCCCCGCCACTTCCTCGGCAAAGAAGCGGCCCAGCGTGCGGCCATCGATGCGGCGGATCAGGGCGCCGAGCAGCCAGCCGATGGTCAGCGCGTGATAGGCATGGAAGGCGTCGGGATCGGTCGCGAGCGGCTGCACCGCGAGCAGGCGCTCCATCTTCTCATAATCGGCAATGTCCTGCGCGCTGACCGTCTCGACGATGCCGGGGAGGCCCGCGCCATGCGACACGACATGGCGCAGTCGCACGGTGTCCTTGCCGTGCTGCGCGAACTCCGGCCAGTATTTTGAGATCCTGTCGTTGAGGCCGATCTGGCCGCGTTCGATCAGCTTCAGGATGCAGGCCGCCATCAGGCCCTTGGTGCCCGAATAGATGATCTGCAGTGTATCGTCGTTCCACAAGTGACCCGGCGCGGCGTCACCGCCCCAGAGGTCAACCACCATCCGCCCCTCATGCATCGCGGCGAAGGCGGCGCCGACGTCGTGGCGCTCGGTGAAATTGCGCTCGAACTCTTCGGCCACCGGCTCGAAACCGGGCGCGACAAAACCCTGGGCCGCGACACGGCCCGATCGCCAGTTGATCTGCATATTTCCCCTCAGTCGCCGTGGCCGGCCGCTTCGAACTCCTCGCCACCAGCCATCAGGTTCAACACTTCCTCGCGGGTCTTCTCGCCCCTCAGGAAATTCGCGGCGGTGCGGCCCTGGATCAGCACCGTGAAACGGTCGCCCACCTGCAGCGCATGCGTCGCATTGTGGGTGATGAAGACCAGCGCAATGCCGTCGTCGCGCGCCTTGGCGATGAGATCGATGACGATCTTGCTTTCCTTGACGCCGAGCGCCGCAGTGGGCTCGTCGAGGATCAGGAGCTTGGCGCCGAAATAAATGGCGCGGGCGATCGCCAGCGCCTGCCGCTCGCCGCCGGACATGGTGCCGACCAGCTGGTCCGCATCATTGACGCGGCGGATGCCCATGCCGCGGATCTGTTCGAGCGCGATGCGGTTGGCCGATGCATGGTCGAGCCGCCTCAGCGGTCCCCAGCCCGTGGTCGGTTCATTGCCGAGGAAGAAATTGCGCGACACCGAGATCAGCGGAATGGTGCCGACATCCTGGTGCACGGTGCCGATGCCATAGGCCTGCGCGTCGCGCGGGCTCCTGAAGGTCACCGGCTCGCCATTGAAGCGCACGGTGCCCAGCGTCGGCGTCAGCACGCCCGACATGATCTTGATCAGCGTCGATTTGCCGGCGCCATTGTCGCCGAGCAGGCAGTGCACTTCGCCCGGATAGACATCGAGGTCGACGCGGTTGAGCGCGAGATTGTTGCCGAAGGTGCGCGACACACCTTCGAGCTGCATCAGGGGCGCCGGCATCAGCTCTTCCTCCCGCGGCTCAGGGCGGCATTGCGGATGAGATTGTTGGTGAGCACGGCGAGCACCAGCAGCGCGCCGATGAAGGTCTGCAGCCAGTCGGTGGGCCAGCCGGTGTAGAAGAGGCCGAGGCTGACGATGCCGTAGATGATGCACCCGAAGACGATGCCGGTCACCGAGCCGAAGCCGCCCTGCAGCAGCACGCCGCCGATCACCGCCGCGATGGCGGTCTGGAACACATAGCCCTGGCCCTGCGCGGCGTTGCCCTGATTGTACATGGTGGCCGACATGATGCCCACGAAGGAGGCGCTCACGGCGGTCCAGATGAAGAGGATGAGCTTGACGCGGCTGACAGGGACACCGGCGCGGCGCGCCGCATCGGCATTGCCGCCGGTGGCGAGGATCCAGTTGCCGAAGCGCGTCTGGCGCAGCACCCATGCCGCGAGCGCCGCCGCCGCGATCCACCACAGCACCGAGACGTTGAAGTAGTTCCACTTGCTGGCAAGGATCGGTTCCGCCCAGCCGCCATCCTTGAACGAGACGTTGGACGAGCCCGAGATCAGGCGGCTGAGGCCAAGCGAGGTGCCGGCGAGAATGAAATTGGTGGCGAGCGTCACGATGAAGCTCGGCAGCTTCGTCGAATTGACGAGGAAGGCATTGAAGCAGCCGACGCCGACGCCGAGCGTCAGGGCGAGGGCGATCGTGTAGGCGACCGGCAGGCCGTAGAACCCGCTGCCAAGCGCCACGATGATGGCCGAGGCGCCGACTACCGAGCCGGTCGAGAGATCGAACTCGCCCGAGATCATCAGGAGCCCGATCGGGATGGCGATGATGCCGAGTTCGGCTGCGGTGTTCATCCAGCCGGCGGTGCCGGCGACGGTGAAGAAGCCGCTCGAGCCGCCGACGATGACGAAGAAGATGTAGATGATGACCGCGGCGAAGGCGGGGCCGATCCAGGCGATCTGCAGCAGGCGCTCAAGCGGATTGGCGCGCGGCGGGGCAGTGGGTTCGAGAGTCTGTTCCATGGCAGCCATTGAAGTCGTGGATCCCCCGTCAGGGTGAGGTCAAAGCGGGCAGGGTCGCAAGGGGGTGGCCGGCCGCGGTCAACGCGGCCGGCTCGTACGATCAGTTCGCGCCGCGTGAACCGGGGATGTTCTTGTTCACCTTGAGCACGGCCGCCGCGTTGTCCTTGGTCACCATGTAGGGGCCAACCCAGGTCACGCCCGACGGGGCCATCGAGTATTTGTTGTAGAGATAGGGGATCAGCACGCCGTAATAGCCCTGCAGGAACGGCTGCTGGTCCGAGGCGAAGCTCATCTCGCCGGCGTCGATGGCTTCGAGCACCGTGTTGCCGAGGTCCATCGTGCCGAGGTCAACCGCACGGCCTTCGGCGCGCACCAGCTTGATCGATTCAAGCGCATCAACCGCCACGGCGACGCCCAGCGTCACCACGCCGTCGATCGACTGGTCCTGCATCAGCATGGCGCTGACGGCAGCCTGCACCTTCTGGCTGTTGCCGATGTCCTCGGAGGCGAGGATCACCATCTTGGCGGTGCCACCGGCTTCGGTGACCGCATCGATATAGCCCTGGCAGCGCTGTTCCAGCACCGGGTTGGCGGCGATCTGGTTGATGCACAGGCCATTCTTGACGCCATTGCCGACGGCGACTTTGCCGCCCTGATAGCCCATCTGGTAGCTGTCTTCGCCGATGAAGCCGATGGCGCCGAGCTCGCCATATTTGGCGCCGCCCGAATTGATGATCACCACCGGGATGCCTTCGGCCGCGGCCTGCTTGATCAGCGGCTCGGTCGGCTCGGGGAAGAAGTTGCCGACGGCGATGGCGGCGGGCTTGCGGGCGATCGCCGCCTCGAACATGCGGGTATAGACCGGCACGATGTCGTTGAAGTCGGCCGGGGCGGTCCACTGGCCCTTGACGCCGAGTTCCTCGACGGCGGCGTTGAAGCCCTGCTGCACGGCGCCCCAGAACGGGTCCGAGCTCGGGCCGCCGAGCATGATGATGGTTTCGTCGTCCTGGGCATGGGCCGCCATTGGCGCGGAAACGGCCATGACGGCAGCGAGCGCCAGCGCGCTCAGTTGCGTGATCTTCACGATTATCCTCCCTGATCGGCACATCCACGATGCGCCTCGCTCCCCGGGCCGGTCCTTTGGACTCGATCCCGATAGTCTATCGTTAATAGATCATATGTATGATGTAAATGCCCTATTGGGCGTTTCGCATCCGGAGAATGGCGGAGGCCTCGCGCGCCAGCGCCTTGCCGAGGATTTCGTGCGAGCTTTCCTCGAGATGGACGCCGTCAATGCCGGCGCGCACCACCTTGTTGGCGTCGAAATGGAAGCAGCCCGTGCGGTTGGCGACCTGCTCCAGATAATAGGCATGATCGGCGCAGCGGCGATGGCCGATGCCCCAGATCGCCGGCTCCGCCGCCTCGGTCAGGGCAGGGGGCGTGACCACGAGAATTTCCGGCCCGCGCTCCACCAGCGCGTAGTGGCCCTTCACCATCTGGATCAGGGTCAGCATGCCGCGCGCCGAGTTGAAGGCGCTGATCGAGAACTGATCCTTGAAGTCGTTGGTGCCCAGCATCATGATCAGCAGATCCATCGGGGCATGGCTTTCGAGCACCGGAATCAGCGTCCGCGAGCCGTTCTTGTGGATGCCTTCGATGGGGTCGTCGAACACCGTGGTGCGGCCGCCAAGACCCTCCTCGATGATCTGCGCCGGCTGCTCGAGATGACGCCCCATCACCTGCGCCCAGCGCTTTTCCAGCGGCATGCGGTCAGGCGTTTGGGCGATGTTGGCGTAGGGCGGGCAGCCCCAGGTGTTCGAATCTCCGAAACAGACGATGGTGGTCACGCTTCCCCCGGTGCGGCAGTTGCAAATCGCCGTCTGGTTCCTGTATAGGTCCTACATATTATGAAAGACAACCTGCTCCCGAGGAGTTCGAGGTGACAGTCTATCGCCGCCCGGACCCGATTCCGCGGCATCGCGCGCCCGTCGCGACCAGCGTGACGCTCGGCCAGATTCGGCCCGATCAGGAAGATCTGCACCATCTGGTGGCCCGCCGGATTTTCCTCGCCATCGCCGGCGGCAGCTATCCCGAAGGCAGCATCCTGCCCACCGAGCAGGCGCTGAGCGAAGAACTCGGCGTCAGCCGCACCGCCTTGCGCGAAGCCATCAAGGGCCTTGCCTCCAAGGGCCTGCTCGAAACGCGCCGCCGCCGCGGCACCATGGTGCTCGACCGCAGCTATTGGAACATGCTCGACGCCGATCTCATCGACTGGCTGCGCCGCGAGGAGAGCCCCGCCGTCAGCCGCGAATTGTGGGAAAGCGTCACGGCGCTGCTGCCGCAACTGGCCCGGATCGGCGGTCACGGGGCCATTGCATCGCTGGCCCATGCCCGGCTCGTCGCGGGACAGGACGAGCTCGAGGCGCGCGCCGATTTCCTCATCGCCATCGCCCGCCTCGCCGGCAACCGCTTCGCCCTCGCCGTGGTGACGCGGGCGCTGCAAAATTTGCTGGCGCGCGACCGGGCCTATCTGGAGCGTGTCCTCACGCTGACGCCGCTCGCCGCCCGCGAAATCGTGGCGCAGTTGCGCGACGGCCGGATCGAGCGGCTGGAGGCCAGTCTCGGCCAGGACCAGCGTCTGGCGCAGATCGCCATCTGATCCCCGCAGTTCGCGGCATCGGCCGTTAACGCGCGTTAACCCGAATCCGGCAGGCTAGCGCCATGGCCGTCACCGTTTCACCGCTGGCTCAGGCTGTCGCCGCGCGCGTTGCGGGCGCCGAGGCACCGGTGTTCACGCCGGGCCAGCTGCTTGAAGCGCTGGTGCTGGGCAAGCTGCCCGACGGTCTCACCGTGCTCCGCATCGGCGACATCTCGGTCAGCGCACAACTGCCGCTGGCCCTGCCGCCCGGCGCGACGCTGCAATTGCAGGTGACGGTCGGCGGCGCGACTCCGCAACTCACCATCGTCGGCCAGCCCGCGGCAGCGCCCCCTCCGGCGCAGCCCATGCCCATCCCCCCGCCGCTCAGCCCGCTGGTCGAAATGCCCGTGGCGCCGCAGCAGTCGATGGCCGGTGCGCCGCCAGCCGTGGTTGCACCGCCAACGGTAGGGGCGGCGCTGGCCGTCGCCGTCGAGCGCATCGCCACAGCCCCTCAGGCGGCCCCGGCAAATGTCGAGTCACGCCAAACGGTTGTGACGACCAGCGCAGCCATCGCTTCAACCCCGAGCGCGCCAACGCTATCGCCATCGCCGACGCCGACGCCGACGCTGGCTACGCCATCCACACCGGCCCCGATGCCTGTGTCCGCATCGGCGCCAGCGCCAATTGCAGGGCAGGGCGCGCCACCGCCCCCCACAACCGCGACGGTATCCACGCCACCCGCCCCGACCGCCAGCGTCGCCCCATCACCGGCACCACCGGTCGCACCTGTCGCAACGCAGGCACCGGGTGTGCCGCCCACGGTATCCGCATCAATCCCGCAGCCGGTGCCAACCGCCCCTGTCGTAATGGCTCAGCCAGCCGCAGCGCCGTCCCCAATTGCCCCTGCGGTCCCGGCAACTCCCGCCGCCGCCCCAGTCCAGGCAATGCCGCCACAAACCTCCGCCGCGCCGCCCGTCGCACAGACCGCTGCGCCAGCCGCCCCGCCTTCCGTCGCTACAGCCGCTCCCGCTATGGCCGCAGCCCCCACGGCGACGCCACCGCCTGCGATGCCCGCCGCAATCCCACCGGCGACGCCGGTCGCCCCGGTACAAGCCCCGGCCGCCGCCGCGCTCCCCGTCCTCGCCGACACCACCACTGCCAGCCCGCTGCTCGTCGCGCAGGGGGCAGCGCGTCCAGCGGCCTCGATGGCCGATCTGCCAAGACTGACGCCTGCCTTGCCTCACGCCCCTACAACCGCCTCCACTCCCGTCCAGCCCGCAACGCCACAGGCCGCGCTGGCGGAGATGGTGCCCGAGGCGCTGGCGAAGCAGAACTCGCTCGGGCCGCTCCTGCTGTCGCTGGCGACCGCCGTCACCAAATCGGGCGTCATGCCCGAGCCGGTCCTGCGCGCCGCCATGCAGGTGCTGGCGCAGCGCCTGACCGTGCCGCCCAACGGCCCCACGGCGGAGTTGCTCAAGGCCGCGATCGCCAAATCCGGCGTCTATCTCGAAGCCGGCCTCGCCAAGGGCGCGCCACCGGCTGGCGACATGAAGGCGGCCGTTGCGCAGCTGAAGGGCTCGCTCGGCGCCTGGCTCGGCGGCAATCCGGCGCCGGTTCAGGCCGCGCAGCAGGCCGCCCCGCCGCTCCGGGGCATGCCGCCACGCGCCGAGCCGATCGAGCCACCGCCGCTGCCGCCCCTGCCGCAGGAAGCGGGCCGCGCGCTGCACAGCCAGGCGGACGCGGCGCTGTCGCGGCTAAAACTCCTGCAATTCGCCTCGCTACCCGATGCCGACCCGATCCGCGGCCAGGTGCCGGAACAGCGCATGGAACTGCCCTTCCTCATCGGCAGCCAGCTGGTGATGGCGCAGTTCCAGGTGTTTCGCGATGGCGCGCGGTCAAAACCCGGCGAGCGCAAGCGCGGCTGGACCATGCGCTTTGCCATGAATTTCTCCGCCACCGGCGAAATCGGCGCCGAAATTGGCCTCCTCGGCCGCTCGGTCAATGTCGCGCTCTGGGCCGCCGAGCCCGAAACGGCGGAAAAGCTCAACGCGGCGCTGCCCGAATTGGCCCCGGCGCTGGCCCGGCTCGGGCTCGATGCGGGGTCGGTCCGGGTGCGCAATCTGCCCCCCGAAGCGGAAAAGCCCGCCTCCGGCCAGTTCGTGGACAGCGTCTCATGAGCGAGGAGATCAAGAAGCCGGCGCTGGCCGTGGCGCTCGAATATGAGATCGGCACGCATGACGCGCCGCGCGTCGTCGCCAGCGGGCGCGGGCTGGTGGCCGAGCAGATCCTCGAGATCGCCCGCCAGAACGGCGTCGTCATCGAGGCCAATCCGATGCTGGCGGAAGCCCTTAGCGGCGTGCCGGTCGATGACACCATTCCGCATGAACTCTATCAGGCAGTGGCAGAAGTGATCGGCTTTGTGCTTCGCGCGCAGCGCAAATAGCCAGCAAGTTCGGTGTAAAAACCCTGCTGTTGCTACTTTTTGGGGGCTGCATCGGGGCGCGCGATTGAATACATAGCCCCAACCGCCTCCAACTAGGTGCCTTGCCTTGGAATTGTTTTCGCCGTCAGGCCTTTCGGCTCTGCTGCAGGTTGTTCTCATCGATCTGGTTCTGGCGGGAGACAATGCCGTCGTCATCGGCCTCGCCGCGGCCGGGCTGCCCAAGGATCTGCGCCGCAAGGCCATCCTCATCGGCATTCTCGCCGCCACCGGGCTGCGCATCTTCTTTGCCCTCATCACCACGCAATTGCTGTCGCTGGGCGGCGGGCTGCTGATCGCGGGCGGCGTGCTGCTGCTCTATGTGTGCTGGAAGATGTTCCGCGAGCTCAGCGTGACGCCGCAGGATGAGCATGAGGCGACCGAAGCGCTTGCCGATGCCGACCTCAATGCCGACGGCACCATCGCCGGCAAGGCGCCACGCAAGACCCTGCGCCAGGCCGTCATCCAGATCGTCATTGCCGACGTCTCGATGTCGCTCGACAACGTCCTCGCTGTGGCCGGCGCGGCGCAGCACCATTTCGAAGCGCTGATCTTCGGCCTTGCCCTCTCGGTCGTGCTGATGGGCGTTGCCGCGACCTTCATCGCCCGGCTGCTGCACCGTTACCGCTGGATCGCCTGGATTGGTCTGGTCATCATTCTGTTCGTTGCCCTCCGCATGACGCTGGAAGGCGCCGGGGCGTTTATTGCGATCCCCGAGATCCCGCTGCTCTACACGCCGCACGAGGTGGCGGCGGCTGCGGCACACTGACCGCTCGCCCCACGAGGCTAAAGAGCTAGGGTGGTTTGCTTGCCGCTGGGCAAACCAGTGGCTAGAACGCGCATAAAACAAAGTCTGGGAGGAGCCGATGAGCGACAATCTGGTGTTTCAGCCGAGCGAGGCCGCCAAGGCCCGCACGCTGACCACGAAAGCCCAGTATGAGGAGCAATATGCCCGCTCCATCAGCGACCCCGACGGGTTCTGGGCCGAGCAGGCCCAGCGGCTCGACTGGATCAAGGCCCCCACCAAGATCAAGAACACCAGCTTCGAATACCCCGACATCTCGATCAAATGGTTCGAGGACGGGGTGCTCAACGTCTCCTACAACTGCATCGACCGCCATCTCGAAAAGCGCGGCGACCAGGTGGCGATCCTGTGGGAAGGCGACACGCCCGGCACCGACGGCAAGGTCACCTATCGCGAACTGCATGAGCGGGTCTGCCGCTACGCCAATGTGCTCAAGGCCAATGGCGTCAAGAAGGGCGACCGCGTCACCATCTACATGCCGATGGTCATCGACACCGCCGTCGCCATGCTCGCCTGCACCCGTATCGGCGCCGTGCATTCGGTGATCTTCGGCGGCTTCTCGCCGGATTCGATCGCCGGCCGCGTCAATGACTGCGACAGCAAGGTCATTCTCACCGCCGATGAGGGCCGCCGCGGCGGCAAGACCATCCCGCTCAAGAAGAATGTCGACGAAGCGCTGGCCAAGGCGCCGGGCGTTGCCCGGGTCATCGTCACCAAGGTCACTGGCAGCGACGTGCCGATGAGCGCCGGCCGCGACGTCTGGTACGCCGACGAGGCCGCCAAGGTGTCGGCCGATTGCGCACCCGAGCCGATGAATGCGGAAGATCCGCTGTTCATCCTCTACACCTCGGGCTCGACCGGCAAGCCGAAGGGCGTGCTGCACACCACGGGCGGCTATCTCGTCTGGGGTTCGCTGACCCATCAGCTGAACTTCGACTATCGCGATGGCGACATCTTCTGGTGCACCGCCGACGTCGGTTGGGTCACCGGCCACACATACATCGTCTACGGCCCGCTCGCGAATGGCGCGACGACGCTGATGTTCGAAGGCATCCCGAGCTATCCCGACGCCGGCCGCTTCTGGCAGGTCGTCGAAAAGCACAAGGTCAACATCTTCCACACCGCCCCGACGGCGATCCGCGCGCTGATGGGCGCCGGCTCGCAGTTCCCGGACAAATACGAGATGCCGACGCTGCGCACGCTGGGCACCGTGGGCGAGCCGATCAATCCGGAAGCCTGGCTCTGGTACCACAAGCATGTCGGCAAGGAGCGCTGCTCCATCGTCGATGCGTGGTGGCAGACCGAAACCGGCGGCCACATGATCGCGCCGTTCCCCGGCGCCGTGGCGACCAAGCCGGGTTCGGCGACGTTCCCGTTCTTCGGCGTCCAGCCGGTGGTGCTGTCGCCCGAGGGCAAGCTCCAGGAGCAGACCAAGGCCGAGGGCGTGCTCGCCATCAAGGACAGCTGGCCGGGCCAGATGCGCTCGGTCTATGGCGACCATGAGCGCTTCGTCCAGACCTACTTCACCCAGTACAAGGGCTACTATTTCACCGGCGATGGCTGCCGCCGCGACGAGGATGGCTATTTCTGGATCACCGGCCGCGTCGATGACGTGCTCAATGTTTCGGGCCACCGCATCGGCACCGCCGAAGTCGAAAGCGCCCTCGTCGCGCACCCGAAAGTGGCCGAGGCCGCCGTGGTCGGCTACCCGCACGACATCAAGGGGCAGGGCATCTATTGCTATGTCACGCTGATGGCAGGCGAGAGCGGCGACGATGCCCTCAAGACCGAGCTAAGGAACTGGGTGCGCAAGGAAATCGGCGCCATCGCGTCGCCCGATCTGATGCAGTTCGCGCCCGGCCTGCCCAAGACCCGTTCGGGCAAGATCATGCGCCGCATCCTGCGCAAGATCGCCGAAAACGACTATGGGGCGCTGGGCGACACCACGACGCTCGCCGACCCGACCGTCGTGACCGACCTCATCGACAACCGGCAGAATCGTTAAGTCCCGAGGCCCCCGTTAAGACTTCCTAGCGGGGGCCTCCGGCATATTCGAAGCGGTTTGGTCGTTGGGAGACGGCTGATGGGCTTCGGAAATCTGGCGTCGGCGGTCCGCGCCGGGCTCAGGGCGCTGCGTGGCGGACCCGAAGCCGGGGCGGCCCTCGCCCAGGTCGTCAGCGACAATTTTGCCGGCATGCTGGTGATCGACGGCACGGGGTCGATCGTCGCCGCGAGCCAGGTCGCGTGCGAGCTTCTCAACAAGGGCCGGAGCCTCGAGGGCAAGAGTGCCGCGGCCGTATTGCCGCGCGACATGCACCTCGCCGTTGGCGAAGTCTTGCAGGGCGTGACGCCCGCCAAGCAGACGCCGCTGGCGCTGGCTGTGCTCACCGGCGATGGCGACGACCGGCTGGTGCTGCAGTTCGCCGTCACCGCCAGCGTCGTCGGTCCGACCCATGAGCGCGTCGCCTGCCTCAATTTCTGGGATGTCACCGAGCGCCGCCGCGCCGAGGAGCGGCTGTCGTTCCTGGCGACGCACGATCCGCTTACCGGTTCGCTGTCCCGCACCGGCCTCAGCAACGCCATCAACGAAAAGTTCGAGACCGAGCGCGGCCGCGCCGATGGGCTCGCTGTGCTGGCCATCGACCTCGCGCGCTTCAAGCAGGTCAATGACGCGCTGGGCCATGCGCATGGAGACATGCTGCTCAAGCAGGTGGTCAGCCGGCTGCGCGCTACGGGCGCACAATTCGTCGCGCGGCTCGGTGGCCACGCTTTCGCGCTGGCCCATCCGGGCCTGTCGCAGACCGAGGCGCTGCAGTTCTGCGAGATCGTGCAGGACAAGCTGGTCGAGCCCTACCAGCTCGGCCCGCATCGCGCGATCATCGGCGTCGATGTCGGCGTCAGCCATTCGGTCCTGTCGGGCTTTGATCCGGACGAACTGCTCAGCCATGCCGACATGGCGCTCAGCGTCGCCCGCAGCATGGCCGCCAAGGGCTATGCCTCGTTCTCGCCGGAGATGGACGAGCGCCTGCGCGCCCGCCAGCAGCTCGAGACCGAAATGCAGCAGGCGATGGAGCGCGGCGAGATCTCGCTGATGTTCCAGCCGCAGGCCTCGCTCGAAAGTGGCGAGATCATCGGCGCCGAGGCGCTGATGCGCTGGGTGCATCCCGAACTGGGCATCGTCTCGCCGGACCGCTTCATCCCGATCGCCGAGGAGACCGGCAAGATCGTCGAACTCGGCCGCTGGATTCTCGAAGCCGCGTGCCGTGAGGTCGCGAGCTGGCCGGGCGAACTCAGGCTCTCGGTCAATGTCTCGCCGATCCAGTTCGAGCTGGTCGACGTGGTGGGCGAAGTGAAGGCGGCGCTGGCCAAGTCCGGCCTGCCGGCGAACCGCCTCGATATCGAGATCACCGAAGGCATCTTCGTGTCGAACGAGCGGGCCACCATTGATGCGCTGCAGAAGCTGCGCAATCTGGGCGTCGGCATCGCGCTCGACGATTTCGGCACCGGCTATTCCTCGCTCGGCTATCTCGGCCGGCTGCCGGTCGACAAGATCAAGATCGACCAGAGCTTTGTGAAGAAGCTGCCGGGCGACCAGCAGGCCGGCGTCATCATCCGCGCCGTGATGATGCTCTCGGAGGCCCTCGGCAAGATCGTCATTGCCGAAGGCATCGAGACCGCCGACCAGGCATGGATGCTGAGGATGATGGGCTGCAAGGTGGGGCAGGGCTATCATTTCGGCCGGCCCAAAAGCATCGCCGAGATGCGCGCCAGTCTCGTGGAACGTAGTTCCAGCGATGGCCTGACGACGAAGACGGCCTAGCTGCCGAACTTCCGCCGCGCGTCAAGCGCGAGCCCGAGCCCGACGCTGCCAAACGCATCCGTATCGACGAAGCGCGCCGCCGGAAACAGCGCGCGGAGGCGCTGCAGGATCGCCGGGATCTGCGTCGACCCACCGGTGAGGATCAGCGTCTCGATGCGGTCCGCCGTCAGGCCCGCCATCGACAGCGTCAGCCCGATCGTGTCCTCGATGCGGTCAACCGAATGGGCCAGCGCCGCCGCCAGTTCCTCGCGCCTGACCGGCGTCGTCAGCGTCACTTCCTCGCCCGCGAAGGCCAGCCGCGTGGCGTCATCCGCCGTCAGCGCGATCTTGGTATCCTCGACGGCCCCCGCCAGCAGATGGCCCTCGCGATGCTCGATGATCGAGATCACATCGGCGACGCGCTGCGGGTCGCGCGCCTCGCGCTCTGTCTGGTGCAATTCGCGCAGCGTCTCGGCAGTGTAGAGCCGGTTGATGCGGTGCCACGTCGCGAGATCGACATAGGGCGCGGAGGGCAGCGGCCGCTTCCCGTCGGCCGTCGGCGTCTGGTAGCCGAGCGCCGGCATCACCTTCTTCAGCGACAGCAGCCGGTCGAAATCGGTGCCGCCGATATGGACGCCGGCCGTGGCGAGGATGTCACCGCTGCGGTCGGTGGCATTGGCCCGGTCGGGCGACACTTTGACGATCGAGAAGTCGGAGGTGCCGCCGCCGAGGTCAATGATCATCCCGAGTTCTTCGCGCGTCACCTGCTGCTCGTAGTCGAGCGCGGCGGCGATCGGCTCATACTGGAAATACACCCATTTGAAGCCCTGGGCTTTGACCGCACGCTCCATCTGGTCCTGCGCCTCGCGGTCGGCCAGCGGATCGTCGTCGACATAATGCGCGGGGCGGCCCAGCACGACCTGGTCAAGCTCATGGCCCAGCTCAGCCTCGGCGCGGCGCTTCAGCTCGCCGACAAAGCCGCCGATGATGTCGAGGAAGGGGATGGTCTTGCGCTTGATGCGCACCGCTTCGTCGGCCAGCGACGAGCCGAGGATGCTCTTGAGCGACCGCATCATGCGGCCATCGGTGCCACCGACATAGGCGGCCGTGGCGGCGCGGCCATAGAGGGTGCTGTTGGAATCGAAGTCGAAGAAGATCGTGCTCGGGATGGTCGGGCGGTCGCCTTCGAGCGGCACGAGCAGGGCAGGGGCGTTGCCGCCGCCGGCAATGCCGAGCGTGGTGTTGGACGTGCCGAAATCGAGGCCGCAATGGCGCGAAAGGATAGTCATGGCGGGCTCGGGGATGCGTGAGGGAGGCGGGGATATAGCGGCTGCGGCGCAGCCCGACAAGCGCCCGGATGTTTACGATTTCGCCGCAATAGCGTGGCAAGGATTCGCGACATTCATGCCGAGGTGATTTGCTTGCGCCATTCCCTGTCCGTTGCGCTGTTGGCGCTGCTCCTTGCCGCGCCCGCCAGCGGCGTTTCCGCGCAGACGCTCGAGCAGATGGCTGGGCAGATGATCGTGGTCGGCTTTGCCGGCGACGATGCCAGCGACAAATCGGTCAAGGCGCTGGCCGCCGAGATCGCGGCGGGCGAACTGGGCGGGGTCATGTACCTCAAGACCAACGTCAAGTCGCTCAAGGCCGTGAAGGCGATGAACGACGCGTTCCGCGCGGCGTCGCCCGATCTGCCGCCCTTCATCACCCTCGACCAGGAGGGTGGTTCGGTCGAGCGGCTGACCAAGGATGTCGGCTTCACCGAAATCCCCAATGCCGCGACCATCGCGGCCGAGAACTCCCCCGCCGGGGCCGAGGCGATCTACGCCAAGATGGCGCGGTCGGTCGCCGATCTCGGCTTCACCGTGAATTTCGGCCCGGTGGCTGATCTCAGCGTGAACCCCAAGAATACCGTCATCACCAAATTCGGCCGCGCCTACGGCAAGTCAGCCGACACCGTCACGGCATATGCCGAAGCCTTCATCGACGCGCATCACCAGGCCGGGCTCCTGACCTCGCTCAAGCATTTCCCCGGCCACGGCTCGAGCACCGCCGACAGCCATGAGGGCTTTACCGACATCTCGAGGACCTGGAGCGAGAGCGAACTCGAGCCCTATCGCGCCATGTTCGCCGATGGCTATGCCGACATGGTGATGGCCGGCCATCTCTATCACGAGGCCTATGCCGGGGCGGGGAGCGTCAAGCTGCCGTCGAGCCTCTCGCCCGAATGGATCGATGGCGTGCTGCGCAAGGAACTGGGCTTTTCCGGCGTCGTCATCACCGACGACCTCGAAATGGGCGCCATCCGCAAGCTTTTCGACCTCCACGACACGATCGTGCGCGCCGTAAATGCCGGCGTCGACGTGCTGCTGTTCTCGAACACCGCCAAGCCGTCCCCCGATTTGCAGGACAAGGTGCGGCAGATTCTCGTCGCCGAGGCCGAATCCGATCCCGCCTTCCGGGCCAGAATCGAGACCAGCTACAAGCGCATCGTCGCCCTCAAAGCCCGGATCGGCCGGTAGTTTTCGCCCGCCTGTTTCATCGGCTGGGCAAAGCGACTATGTTCCGGCTCCCTGAAGCGGCGGAGCTCCGATGCCCCCAATCGACGACACAAAAGGCGAGGTGCGCCACGTCCGCGCCCTGTTCCTCAGTGACGTGCACCTGGGCATGCGCCCCACCCGGATCGGCCAATTGGTCGATTTCCTGCGCCATCACGAGGCCGGCACGATCTATCTGATCGGCGACATCGTCGATGGCTGGCGGCTGGCCAAGAGCTGGTACTGGCCGCCGATCTACAATGAGTTCGTCGAAGATCTGCTGGGCAAGGCCGAGCGCGGCACCCGCATCGTCGTGCTGCCGGGCAATCACGACGAATTCCTGCGCGAATATCTGGGCACCTATTTCGGCGAGGTCGAATTCGTCGACCAGACCGTCCACACCACGGCGCTCGGCCGCACCTATCTGGTCATGCATGGCGACCAGTTCGACGTCGTCGTCGCCCACGCCAAATGGCTCGCCCATGTGGGCGACTGGGCCTATCGCATGGCGCTGCGCGTCAACATCTTCATCAACTGGGTCCGCCGGCGCCTGCGCCGCCCCTATTGGTCGCTCAGCGCCTGGGCCAAGAACAAGGTCAAGAACGCCGTCAGCGTCATCGGCCGCTTCGAGGAAGCGCTGACGCTCGCGGCGCGCGACACCGGCGTCGATGGCGTGATCTGCGGCCACATCCATTTCGCCGACATGCATGAGCGGCTCGGCATCCACTACATCAACACCGGCGACTGGGTGGAGAGCTGCACCGCCGTCTGCGAGACGCAGGACGGGCAGTTCGAGCTGATCAAGTGGAACGTCCAGCTCGAGCCGCCGCCCAAGGCGCCGCGCAAGGGCCTGCTGCGGCGCAACAAGGCCAATGCGCCGGTTCACGACACCGCCGCCGACGACCTCGATCCGGGGCTGTCTCAGCGCTAATCCCGCTTGCATCGCGCGGCTATTTCCGCACAGTTTCCGCCTGGGGCGGATTCTCGCCCCGGGAGCACCCGTAGAATGGCGCCGTCCGACCGCGCAGAGGGCTTTTCGCCCGAATTGCGCGCTTCGCTGTTTCATTTCACCGTTTTCGCCTCGACCGGTGCTTCCTCCGCCTATTTCGCCATCTGGCTGAGCGGCAAGGGCATCACGCCCGACCAGATCGGCATCATCAACGCAGTGCCGGTGCTGCTGCTGCTGCTGGCCAGCATGGTGATCGGCCGGCTTGCCGACCGCGCCAGCGACTGGCGCGTCGCCATCATCATCCTCGCCGCCATCGCCGGCCTCGCCTCGTTCGGCTTCCTGTTCGTCAGCGAGTTCTGGGGCGCGCTGTTGGTGTTTGCGCTCTGCTCCATGCCGGCGGGCGCCATGGTGCCCATTGTCGATGCGGCGACGCTGCGCATGACCGAGCGGCGCGGCACCGATTTCGGCTTCGTGCGGGCCTGGGGCACCGTCGGCTACACCATCACGGCGGCGCTCACCGGCGCGTTGATCGGCTGGCTGGGCGCCGCCGTCTTCGTGCCGCTGTTCATCGTGCTGTCGCTGTTGCGGACCGGGCTCGCCTTCCAGCTGCCGCGCTTCCGTGCCCCCGAGCATGTCGAGGCGCCCGTCCGCAAGCCGGGTGGCGCGACGCTGCGCAGCCTTATCGTGCAACCCTGGTTCGTGCTGCCCTGCATCGCCTTCGCGCTGATCCAGGCGACGCATTTCTTCCTCGGCGCGATGGGCGCGCTGGTGTGGAAGATCGACGGCATCGGCGAGGGCTGGTTCGGCCCGCTCATCGCCATCAGCGCCGCCGGCGAAGCGGTCACCATGTTCTTCTGGCGCAAGATCGGCGGGCGCATGACGGCGCGCACCATGCTGATCATTGCCGGAGTCGTTGCCGCCGGGCGCTGGTTCGCCATGGCGTTCAGCCCGTCGCTGCCGGTACTCTTCGCGCTCCAGGCGCTGCACGCCATCACGTTGCCCTTCAGCTATTTCGGCATCATGCATTTCATCGCCAACTGGGCGCCCGAGGAGATCGCTGCCGAGGCACAGAGCTTCTCGTCAGCGCTGACGCAGGGCTTTGCGGTGCTGACGCTGCTCGCCTTCGGCTGG
The DNA here is from genome assembly GCA_004144345.1 of Hyphomicrobiales bacterium. Taxonomy (GTDB): domain Bacteria; phylum Pseudomonadota; class Alphaproteobacteria; order Rhizobiales; family Devosiaceae; genus Devosia_A. The sequence goes on along the minus strand of SEEL01000004.1, from coordinate 61,941 downwards.
CTGGTCGGCATCATGGGCGGGCAGGCCTATTTCGTCGCCGCGGGCATGGCCGTGCTCGGCGTCCTCGCCGCCTGGTGGTCGCTGCTGCTGAAGCCCGCGCATGGACACACCGATGCCTGACACGGCCCTCCGCTGGCTGACCCCGGAGCTGCGGACCACCTTCTATTACATGACGGTGTTCACCACGGCGGGCGCCGCGACCGTCTATGCCGGCATCTGGTTCACCGACAAGGGGCTCGACCCCGCCCAGATCGGCATCATCAATGCCGTGCCGGTGTTCATCATGCTGGTGCTCAACATGCTGGTCGGCCGCCTCGCCGACCGGGCCAGCGACTGGCGGCAGGTGATCGTCATCGGCGCGCTGCTCGGCGGCGTGTTCCCGATCGGCCTGTTCTTCGTCCATGATTTCTGGGGCATCCTGCTGTTCTGGACGCTGGGCGCCATCCCGCTCGCCGCCATCGGCCCGGTCGCCGACGCGGCGGCCATGCGCATGACGCGCCGCAACGGCACCGACTATGGCGCCATCCGCGCCTGGGGCACCGTCGGCTACATGACCGCCATCTATGCCACCGGGCAGATCGTCATGCTGCTCGGGGGCGGCGCGTTCCTGCCGCTCTTTGTCGGTCTCGCGCTGCTGCGCGGCATGGTGGCGCTCGGCCTGCCGAATTTCCGCGCGCCGGCGCATGAGCGCACGCTTGCCGTGCCGCAGGGTGCCGGCCGCCTGCGCGAAGTGATGCAGCCCTGGTTCCTCTTGCCGCTAATCGGCTGGTCGATGGTGTTTGCCACCCACCTCATCCTCAATGCCTTCCAGGGCCTGTTGTGGAAGGAGCAGGGCCTGCCCGAACTCGGCATCGGCCTCCTCATCGCGCTCGGCGCGGCCTCCGAAGCCGCCATGATGTTCCTGTTCAAGCGGCTCAGCAGCCGCTTTCCGGCACGCACGCTCATCCTCGTCTCAGCGCTGGTCTCGGTGGCGCGCTGGATCATCATGGGCTTTTCGCCGGACTGGCCGTTCCTCATCGGCCTCCAGCTCCTTCACTCCGTCACCTTCGCGCTCGGCTTTATGGGCTGCGTGCATTTCATCGCCAACTGGACCAGCGAAGACATCGCGGCCGAAGCGCAGAGCTTCTTCACCGTGCTGCAGCAGGGCTTTTCCGTGGCGGCGCTGCTTGGCTTCGGCTGGCTGATCGGCCTCGTCGGTGCCGGCGCCTATTTCGCCGCCGCAATCTTCGCCGCCATCGGCGCCTTGCTCATCTGGCTCTCGATGCAGATGATGCGGCCGAAGGCTACGACCTGATCCCAGCAGTCGGCGATCCTCTCCCGTTTACGGGGGAGGGGGACCACGCGTCAGCGTGGTGGAGGGGGGTGCCCCACGCGCTGAGCGGGCACAAGGTGCACCCCTCTCCCACCGCTTCGCGGTCCCCCCTCTCCCGCAGGCGGGAGAGGGTGTCCGTGCCGACTGCAATCTCCGGAGCACACCAGAAAAGAAAGGCCCCGCCGGAGCGGGGCCAATTGCTTGGAGGTCGTCTTCTGGAGCTCAGCCTCAGCCGAGGCGGCCGCTGGCATGGGCCAGCATGGTGTAGACCTTGCCGCGATCCGACACGAGGATGGCGCGGGTCTCGGCCACCGGGTCGGCGCCCTGGGCCGCGCGCTGCAGCAGTTGTTCGAACTCGCTCATGTAGCTCGCGGCGTTCTTGCCGAAATCGGCATCGGCAGCGAGGCGGCGCTTCACCTGGTCGTAGGTCGACTGGCCGGTGAGCGTATAGATGCGGCGCGAGAACACGTTCTGCTCGCCCATCTGGTACCGCTGCCAGGCTTCGCCGAGGGCGGCCGGGTCCATGGCCCGGGCGATCTCGTCGGTCAGCGCCGTGAGGTTCTGCGGTGCGGGGGCCGGGGTCGCCGGCGAGTTCGCATTGCGCAGCACGTCACGCAGCCAGCCACCACCCGATTCTTCGGTCTTGGCGGCAGGCGCCGGAGCAGCGGCCGCCGGGGCGGGACGCGGGGCTTCGGCCACCGGCGCCGCGGCGCGGGCAGGGGCTTCGGCAACCGTTACCGTACGCGGCGCCGGCTGGGCCGGGGCGGGAGCGGCAACGGGAGCGGCGGGACGCGGGGTTTCGGCGAAGCGGACGGGCTCGCTGCGCGCCGGTTCCGGACGCGGCTCGGGAGCCCGCGGCGCGACGCGGCGGTCGTTGAGATCGTGCGTGGCCGATTGCGAGCGGACGATGGCGTTGAGTTCGCTGAGCGCTTCGATCTGCTCGGCGACGACGCGACGCATCGCGGCGGCGCTCGTCTTGGTCTCCTCGGGCAGTTCCATGACGCCGCGGGCCAGTTCGGAGCGGGTGGCTTCGAGTTCGCTGCCCACTTCCTTGGCCGTCTGGCGCATGGCGACAGCGGTCTCGTTGAAGCGGCGGGTGGCTTCTTCCAGCGCCTGCTGCATTTCGAGGATCATCGTCGCCTGCGTCTGGCGCAGCGAGTCGGAGGCCTTCTCGGTCTCGGCTTCGGCCGCACCGCGGAACTCGGCGAGCTTGTCGGTCACGCCGCTGGTCGAGGAGGTGAGCGCCATGTTGACCTGGTCGGCCGAGGTCGACAGCAGTTCCTGTACCTGGCTGCCGGTCGAGGCGAGGGCGCGTTCGATGACGTTGCCGGTCGAGTTGAGGGCCAGCTCCATCTGCGAGGCGGTCGTCGACAGGCGGGCTTCGAGCTGTTCGGCGGTCGCCGCGAGGCGGGACTGCAGCTGCTCGGTCGTTGTCGAGAGCGTCGCTTCAAGCTGCTCGTTGGTCGCGAGCAGTGCCGTCTCGACCTGCTGGCCGGTGGAGGAGAGGATGTTCTCCATGCCGGCGCGGGCGTCGAGCAGGCGGCGCTCGGTATCGTTGACCGTGTCGGCGATCGTCTGGGCGAAGCCGCGCATGCGCTCGTCGATCTCGTCGGCGCGGGTCACGAAGCTCTGCGCCAGGGCATCCATGGCAGAACGGCGTTCTTCGAGCGTGTCGAGCGACTGCGTACCGGCCTGGGTGAGGGCGGCGGCGGACTGGTCGATGACGGCCACTTCGCTGTTGAGCTTGCCCATCATCGAGCCGAAGTCGTCGATCATGCCGCGGACCGTGTCCTGCAGGACCGTGACCTGAGTTGCCACCAGTTGGCCGGCCTGCTCGGTCGAACCCACCGCGTCCCGAACCGTGGCCGAATAGGCGGCGGTCTGGTTGGCGACGCTGGTTTCGAGCGAAGCGAGGTTGGTATTGGCGCTCTCGAGCACCTGCTGCAGGATCTGGTTGGACTGGTTGAGGCGGGTAAGCGCTTCGGTCGCATCGGAGAGGATGCGGCTCGACGTCGCCGTCATCAGCTGCTCGGCCTGCGCCGCGCTGTTGGTGAGGGCTTCCTGCAGCACGTTGCCATGCGAATTGAGCATGGTCTCGAGCTGCGCCGAGCGTTCGTTGACCAGAGCGGCGAGATTGTCGCTCTGCGCATTGACCGACTGGCTGAGGCTGTTGACGCGGTTCTCGATGGCGTCGGCGGCGGCCACGGCCTTGATCGAGATGAGTTCGTCGATCGAGCGCGATGCCGTCTGGATCTGCTCGAGAGCCTGGCGCACATGGGTGTCCATGCGGTCGGCGGTTTCGGCCACATCGAGCGTGATGTTGGCGGTCGCGGCGACGATGCGCTTGCTGATCGTTTCCTCGATCCGGTCGGCGCCGGCTTCGAGGTCGGCCATCGACTGCACGAGGGCCGTGTTGATCGCCGTGTTGAGCGAGGCGAGGCGCTCGGCCGTAATGTCGGCGCGGGCGGTGATCGCTTCGGGCAGGGTGCCCAGGCGCTGGTCGACCATGTCGGTGATCGCCTTGCGCGCCGAGTTGACGCCGGTCTCGATGATGTCGGCGGCCTTGCGGGCGCTGTCGCCCACGGTTGCGGCGGCGCCGTCGATACGGGCCGTCACGCCGCTCTCGGCATCGGCGATGCGGAGAATCGCGGTGTCGATGCCGCGGCCGAGATTGTCGTTGACCTCGGCGACCTTGCTGGCAATGAGCGAGGACACGGCGGTGGCGCGATCGGCCATGATGTCGGTGACCGAGCGGAGGCTCTGGTCGATCTTGTCACGAGCCGTGGTGCCCTGCGCGTCGATCGTGCGGGCCAGTTCCATCGTGCGGTCGCCGATGGCGCCGGCGATGGCCGCGGTATGCGTGCCCAGCACTTCGGCGAGCTGCTGCGTGCGGTTGTTGAGCGCTTCGCTCAGTTCCGACGAGCGGGTGCCCACGGTCGAGGCGAGCAGCTGCGTGCGCTGGTCGAGCGCTTCGGTCAGCAGATTATGCTGCTGCTCGAGCACATTGTTGATGTTGTCGAAGCGGCTGTCGAAGGCCGTGCCGATCTGCGCCACATGCGTGGTGAGCGAATTGTCGAGCAGCGTCGTCCGGCCCGAGAGGATCTCGTTGATCTCGCTGGCGCGGTTGAGCATCGTCTCGCCCAGCTCGCTGGTGCGGGTCGACAGCGTCTCGTTGATCGTCAGCGTGCGCTGGTCGAGCGCATCGGCGAGGATCTGCGAATGGCCTTCGAGGGCATCCGAGATTTCGCGCGAGCGGTTGCCGATCACTTCGGTGATCTGCTTGGAACGCTGTCCCAGTGTCTCGATCATCTCGCGGGTGCGCTGGCTGACGATGTCGTTGAAGTGGCCGGACTTCTCGTCGAGGGCCATCTCCAGCACGTTGGCGCGGGCGGCGAAGCCGGCATTGTGCTTTTCGAGCGCGGCGACGAGCTTTTCGCCCTTGTCGCCAACCACGCCGTCGAGGGCCTGGAGGCGGGTGTCGATGACCACGGCGATTTCGTCGAGGCGGGCGTCGAACTGGGTGAGGTTCTGCGAACCGGCGCCCATCAGGGTGACGCGGGCGCGTTCGGTCGTGTCGTCAAGCGCGCCGCTCAGTTCGATCATCGCGGTCTGGAGCTTGCTCTCCATCGAGTTGACCTGGATCGAGATGGCTTCGTCGAGCTGCTTGCTGAGGTTCAGCATCAGCGTCTCGGCCTCGCCCGAACGCGACGAGATGTCGGTAGCGATGCGGCTGCCGATCATGTCGAGCGCCGACGAGACTTCATGGCCACGGTCGCGCAGCTGGTCGAGCAGCGTGATGCCGCCCTGGCTGAGGAGCTTGGCCAGCGACGAGGTGCGGTTCTCGATGGCTTCGGCCAGCGTGTTGCCGCGGCCGTCCAACGTCTCGGTGAGCAGCTGGATACGGTCGTCGATCACCTGGCTCAGTTCGTTCGTGCGGTTCTCGAAGGCGCCCGAGATGTTACCCGAACGGTCTTCCAGCGTGATGTTGAGGCGGCTGGCGCTGTCGTCGAGCGCGGTCAGCAAATGGCTGGTGCGCTGGTCGATCAGCGACACGAAGCTTTCGGTGCGCTCGCCGAACGCGCCGTTCAGCGAATTGCCGGCGGTTTCGAGCGCCTTGGTGAGGTTGCCACCGGATTCGACGATCGTGCCGGCGATGCGCTGGCTGATCATGTCGAGGTCGAAGACGAGGCCGGTATGGCTCTCGGTGATGGCTTCGCGCACGCGTTCGGTATTGGTGATCACCGCTTCGCGCTGGCTGGCCAGTTCCTGGATCAGCGCGCGCATGCGCGATTCATTGTCGGAATAGGTGCGTTCGAGCGCGGTGACCTCATTGTGGATCATCACTTCGAGCTCGCCGGCGCGCGACAGGGCGCGCTCGAGGCCATCGCCCAGCGCATTCACTTCGCGGCGCACGGCCTGTCCCACCGAGGCGACCTTTTCGGACGCGGTGGTTTCGGGTTCGGCGAGGCGGATCGCGGCATGGGTGACCGCGGTCGCGGCGTTGCGCAGATCCTGGGCGCGGCGGATCAGCGTCGCGATGGCGAAGAAGCCCAGCACCGGAATGACGGCGAGGGCGACAAGGCCGATGAAATCATTGGAGCCCCAGAAGGCAGCCGTGCCGAACTGGCTGCCATTGCGGATGAGGCCGATCGAGAGAATCGCGGCCACCCAGACGATCGAGATGATCACCGCGACGAAGCTGGGGGTCGAATTGTTGCGCGACTGCAGGCCGTAGAGAATACGCGAGCCCTGGAAGCGGTCGTCATTGGCGACCGAGCCGGACATGGCGGCCTGCTTGTCGGCGACGCGGGCGCGCTCGGCGCGCGAACCGGCGGGACGGGGAGCGGCGGTCGCGACCGAAGGCTCGGGCTCGTCGCGGTAGTCGGGGGCCGAATTATCGCCGAAGACGGAGTCCTTCAGGGCATCCTCAACCGCCGAGAAGGCAAGGCTTGCGGGATCTTCCTGAGGGGTCGTGGATTTTTTCGCCATACTCTTACAACTCTCACGTCGGCTGGATTCGACTAGGACGGCAGGTTGAGTTGTAATGGACCGGTGCCCGTTTCAGGACCCCGGTACATTTGGGTAAAAAGCGATTCAAATTGCCCGCCATCGACCCCAACCCCGCACCGCCGCGCGCCGGGTATACCTCAACAACATACATTCAATTTGAGGCAAACCGAGCGCTATCTTAAGCAAAGGTTAATTTGGGCGGTTTGGTGACCGTTGCCCGAATTGATAAGATTGCAAATGTGCGGCTTAAGCCTCGATTCATACGCGCTCACTAGGGTTTAGCGCGCTGCCAGAAAGCAGTGCGTAACGTGCGTGAGGCGAGTTAAATGCGTGGTGACAGCGCGGCAAAGGCCGTTCCGGCCCAGTTTCCCAGCGAGGAGATTCGCCGGCCCATCGACCTCGATCACCTGAGCAAGCAGACCCTGGGCGACCCCGGTCTCGAGGAAGAGGTGCTGCGCCTGTTCGACGAGATGAGCCGGGTCTATTACGGCCGGGTCGAAGCCAGCACGAATGTCGACGAATTGCTGCGCAACCTCCACACGCTGCGCGGCGCCGCCGCCGGCGTCGGGGCCTTCGCCCTCGCCGAACTGGCCCGTGTCGCCGAGACCGAACTGCGCGAGGGCGCCCCGGTCAATCCCGAGCGCATCGATGATCTCGACATGGCCGTGCACGAAGTCTCCGCCTTCATCGCGGAGCGGCTGAAGGACGCGGCATAACAGTCATACGCGTAGCCAGCTTGCGGGCCCTTTGGCCCCCGGCTATACGGCGCCCATGCCAAAGATCACCTTCATTGAAGCCAACGGCACCGAGTACGTCACCGAGGCCGAAAACGGCTCGACCGTGATGGAAACCGCCATCATGAACGGCGTGCCCGGAATCATCGCCGAGTGCGGCGGCGCCTGCACCTGCGCCACCTGCCATGCCTATGTCGACGAAGCCTTCGTCGACATCGTCGGGGCGCCCTCGATGATGGAAGAAGACATGCTCGACTTCGCCTTCGAGGTGAAGCCGAACAGCCGCTTGTCCTGCCAGATCAAGGTGTCCGACAAGCTCGACGGCCTGATCATGCGCGTCCCCAGCCGCCAGGGGTGACGTCGTCACCCTGACCTGACCCGCAGCGGGAAATATCCTCCCCCGCGCCAGCACAGCGGCGGTGGGCGGCCCCAAGCACCCGCGTCTCATTCATTCCCGCGAAAGCGGGAATCTCCGTTTCATTGCCACCCCACCCACCAGCCTTCGGCTGGTCCCCCCTCCCCAGCGCTGCGCGCCGAGGAGGGATACCTGACTGCTGGCACCATGATGCACCTTGGGTGGAGCCCCTCCCTCCCCACCGGGGAGGGGGGACCGGCGCAGCCGGTGGGTGGGGCGAGCCACACCCACCGCGTCATTCCCGCGCAGGCGGAAATCCAGGGCAGTCAGCACTGTGTCTTGCCCCACCCTCATCCAACGGGTCATTCCCGCGAAAGCGGGAACCTCCGTTCACGGGACCGGCCACCGCAACAGAGGTCCCCGCTTTCGCGGGGATGACATCGGGTTTGCGGAGGCTTCGATTCGCCCCTCGAACAGCGCTAATACGCGTTCATCCGAGGCTTAGCTCAACAAGCGGTTTCCCCAGGCAGCTCTAAGCTCACACCGCGATTTTGGGCCAACTTATCCACGTCGATTCCAGCGGGTGTATTATACCCCTGCTGCCGCCGACTACCGCGGCGTACCGACGAAGTGCGGGTGGCAGCAGCGGGGGCGGGGCAGTCGTGCTCTGTATGGTCCAGCCTTCGGGTACCCGTAGTTGAGCTAACCGGGCGGGGTGAGAGACCGCGCCGGGGTGCAACAAGGCTACGCGCGCCCGACTGGTTCCTCAAATCCCGTTGCGGAAGAGCGCGGAGCGTCTCGAACGCTTCGCTAAAGCATCGGAGGCGCTCCGCGCTCTCCGTCCGTGGCGCAACGCGCGCTGCGGCAGGACATACCCGGGACCGCGCGGTCGCCGGAAGTCTTGGCATACCCAACCGCAAGGAGAATCGTCGCAACCCCGTCATCCCAAATCGTTACTCCGTAGCGCTGGAAAGCTGCGACAGGGCTGTCATAATCGCGGGCAGCGCGGGAATGAATTCCGCCCGCCAGAATCCTCTAGGCGACCAAGAACCTCAGGGAGATATTTTCATGCAATCGACTTTCATCCGGCTGGCCGCGGCGGCCATGCTGAGCGTATCGGCGGGGGCCGTGCTGGCGCAGGACGCCCCGGCGCCCGAGACGGTCAACATCACCATCCTCGCAGCCGGCGACATGGATTCGTTCGACACCGGCGTCGACGGGCCGCGCGGCGGCTTTGCCCGCCTCAATGCGCTGGCCAAGGCCGAACGGGCTGCCAACCCCAACATGCTCTATCTCTATTCGGGCGACATGATCTCGCCGTCGCTGCTGTCGGGCATTGACGGCGGCGCCAACACCGTCGTGCTGACCAATCTGGTGCCGTTCGATGTCGCGGTGCCGGGCAACCACGAATTCGACTTCGGCCCCGAAGTGTTCCTCGAGCGCGCCGGCGAATCCGTCTTCCCGTGGACGGCCGTCAACATCTCGAGCCCCGATGGCTCGCCCATCAAGGGCCTCAGCACCGAGCCGGTGATCAAGGAGATCGCCGGGGTCAAGGTGGGCATCGTGCCCGTCGCGACCGATGAGACGCCGGAACTGTCGAGCCCGGGCGACTACAAATTCGCCCCCACCGTCGAGAGCGCCATCGCCGGCGCCGATGCGGTGCTGGAACAGGGTGCCGACATCGTCATCGCGCTCGTCCATGCCAGCCATCCGCAGGACGAGGCCATGTATAACAGTGGCAAGTTCGATCTTATCCTGTCCGGCCACGATCACGACTACCGCATCCACTACAACGACATCGTCGGCTATGTGGAAACCTCGAACGACGCGAATTTGCTGACGGCGATCGACCTCGCCATCACGGTCACGCCCGAGAATGGCGACACCAAGCGCTCGGTCACCTGGCGGCCGAACTTCCGCTTCATCGACACCGCCACCGTCGAGCCCGATCCGGACACGGCGGCCAAGATCGCCGAGTTCCAGACCCAGCTCGATGCCGAGCTCAATGTCGAGATCGGCACGCTCAGCAATGAGATGAGCTCGGTCCGTGCGGTCGTGCGCGGCGAGGAATCGGCCTGGGGCAACCTCATCACCGATGGCATCAAATCGGCCACCGGCGCTGATGTCGCCATGTACTCCGGCGGCGGTATCCGCGGCGACAAGGTCTATCCGGCCGGCCATGTGCTGACCCGCAAGGACGTGTTCACCGAAATGCCGTTCGGCAACAAGGTGGTCCTCGCGACCGTCAGCGGCGCCGATCTGCTGCTGGCGCTCGAAAACGGCTTCAGCCAGGTAGAGGCCGGTGCGGGCCGCTTCCCGCAGGTCTCGGGCATCAAGGTCGAAGCCGATCTGACCAAGGCCGCGGGCTCGCGCGTCACCATGGTCGAAGTCAATGGAGCGCCGCTCGATCCGGCCGCCATGTACAAGCTCGCCACCAGCCATTTCCAGCTTAATGGCGGCGACGGCTACACCATGCTCAAGAATGGCGAGACGCTGGTCAATGAATCGGCCGGCGGCCTAGATGCCTCGACGGTGATCAACTATGTCACCGCCCTCGGTGGCACCGTCGACGCCAAGGTCGAAGGCCGCATCACGCTCAAGCGGTAGACGCCAGCGGCATAATCAGGTTAGGAGGGCGGCTTCGGCCGCCCTTCGCTTTTTGAGGAGTTTCGATTTGCCCCGTTTCGTCAGTGTCGGCGAGTGCATGATCGAGATGTCGGGCGGTGAGGACGGCAATTACCGCCTCGGCTATGCCGGCGACACACTGAACACCGCCTGGTACGCGCGCGCCATGCTCCCCGAGGAGTGGGACGTCGACTACGTCACGGCGCTCGGCGACGATCTCTATTCCGGACAGATGGCCGATTTCTTCGACGAGAACGGCATCGGCGTCGATTACATCCAGATGGTCGAGGGCCGCCGCCCCGGCCTCTACATGATCCACCAGCAGGATGGCGACCGCCATTTCACCTATTGGCGCGGCCAGTCCGCCGCCCGCTACATGGCCGAAGACCCCGAGGCGCTCTACGAGGCCTTCGAGGGCGCCGACATCGCCTATTTCTCCGGCATCAGCCTCGCCATCCTCCATGCCCGCGCCCGCGGCAAGCTGCTCAAGGCCCTGCATCTGGCCAAGCAGGGCGGCGCCCGCGTGGTGTTCGATCCCAATGAGCGCCCGGCGCTGTGGACCTCGCCCGCCGTGATGGGCTCGACCATCGCCGCCGCCGCGATCCTCGCCGATGTGGTGCTGCCCACCTTCCCCGACGAGCAGGCGCTGTTCGGCGATGCGTCGCCGGAAGCCGTGGCCGAGCGCTATCTGAGCTGGGGCGCCGAGGAAGTGGTGGTCAAGAACGGCGCCGAGCCCGCCTTCGTCGCCGCCAGGGAATCGCGCGGCTTCGTCGCGCCGAAGCCCGGCGCCAAAAGCGTCGACCCCACCGGCGCCGGCGACAGCTTCAACGGCGCCTATCTCGCCGCCCGCGCGCAGGGCCTGTCGCCGCTCGACGCCGCAGCGGAGGCCCATGCCCTCGCCGCCATCGTCATCGGCCACAAGGGCGCGCTGGTGCCGCACGAAAAGCTGGCCGGCTAGGCTAGACCAGCAGCGACTGCGCGCCGTCGATATAGATCGGCGTTCCGGAAATGTGGCTGGAGCGATCGGAAGCGAGAAAGCTCACCAGCTCCGCCACCTGCTGCGCCGTTCCGGGCTTGCCTCCCGTCAGTGGCACTGTGCCCCTGGCAAATTTCGCCGGCACCTTGGCCTTGGCCGTGCGGCGCTTCTTCGTATTGTCGTCAATCTCGGTGCCGATGGCGCCCGGGCAGATCACATTGACGCGGATGCGGTCGCGCGCCAGCTCCAGCGCCAGCATCTGGCCGAACGCCAGTTGCCCGGCCTTGGTCGTCGCATAGGCGCTGGCGCCCGCCGAGGTGAACGTCCGCGTGCCATTGATCGAGGCCACAATGCCGATCGAGCCGCCCGCCTCGCGCATCAGCGGCACCGCGTGATGCACGGTCAGGAACGTGCCGCGCAGATTGATGCGGATGGTCTCGTCCCATTCGGCCGGCTTCAGCTCGTCCACCGGCGCCCACACGCCATTGATGCCGGCATTGGCGAGGACGAAATCCAGCCGCCCGAAATTGCGCTTGATGCGCCCCATCAGGCGGCCCATCGCCTTGTCGTCGGCGACATCGGCAGTCACCGCCAGCGCCTTGCGGCCGAGCCCCTCGATCGCCTCCGCGACCTTCTCGATCTCGTCCGCCGTGCGGCTGACGATCACGAGGTCGGCGCCCGCTGCGGCCAGCGCCAGCGCGCTCGCGGCGCCAATGCCCGATCCGGCGCCGGTCACCAGCGCTACTTTGTCGGCGAGTTCCATGTCACGTCTCCTTGCCGGAGACGAATGCGCGGGGTGCGGCGCGGTTCCGCTAGTACATGCCGTCGCGGCTGGCGATGTACTCGGCTTCCACCGGGGTCGACGGGCGGCCCAGCGCGGCGTTGCGCTTGGGGAAGCGGCCGAAGCGCGCGATACATTCGGCGTGGCCGCGCACGTGCTTCATCATCTCGTCGCTGGCAAACGACATGTTCAGGCGGATGGACTCGGCCTGCACCTCGGCCGATTCCGCGTGGCCATAGGGCAGCAGCAGGAACATGCGCTGCGGCGGCGGCAGGAAATTGTGGTGGCCGCCTGCCACCGCCTCCTGCGCCAGCACCAGCGCCATCGGGTCACAGGCGAAGGCCCTGCCCTCGCCGCGGTAGATCTGGCGCGAGAACTGGTCCAGCACGATGATTTCGGCCAGCCGCCCCGGCGGATTGCTGCGCCAGCGCCAGCCCTCGCCGCGCGCCAGGGCGGCGTGCGTTTCGCTGAACTCGGCGACGATCAGGGCGTCGAATTCGGGCTTGGCGGCGAACCAGTCCTCCGGACCGTGATCCTCGAACCAGAACTTCAAAATATCGGCAGCTGTCTTCATGGGGGCGATGTTAACGCATTTCGCGCAGGAGTCATCGGACGGAGATCCCAGCCATGAAGCTCGTGAAGTTCACTACCGACGACCATCCCGTGTTCATCAACCCGGCCTATGTCGTCTCGGTCAAGAAGGGCATGAAGGATACGGCCATCCAGACGACCGCGATCAATTACACGGTCAAGGAAAGCGTCGATGTGGTACTGCGGCTGCTCGGCGCCGAGGAGGCGCGCGACATCACCCCGGCCCTCGCTCTGCCCAAGAACATCGACCTCTGAGGGCAGCGGCCCTAGAGGCTGATGATCGCCTTGATCAGCCCGTCGCGCTCGTGGGTGAGGCGCGGCAGTTCGGTCAGCACCTCGTCGAAGCTCATGGCGTGCGTCGTGAGCTTGTCCGTCGGCACGAAGCCGCGGCGGATCGAGTCCATCACATGGTCGAAATCCTCGCGCGTCGCATTGCGCGAGGCGCGGATGGTGAGCTCGCGCCGGTGCACTTCGGCATCGGGCCAGACCAGATCGCCCTTGATCACGCCCACCAGCGTGTAATTGCCGCCATTGCGCACATGGAACAGCGAGGCGTTCATCACGCGGATCGAGCCCGTCGCATCGAGCACGGCGTCGAAGCCACTGCGCTTGATGGCGGCGAAGGCGTCGCTTTCTAGTTCACTGACGCCGAACGCACCGAAGCCCATCTGCTTGCTGAGTTCAACCTTGTCTGCCGCGGCGTCGACAATGGTGACGTCGCCACCGGCGATCTTGGCGAAGAACGCCGCGCCGAGCCCGATCGGCCCGCCGCCGACTACCAGCACGCGCCAGCCCGGCTTGATCTCGCTGCGGCGCACGGCATGGGCGCCAATTGCGAGGAACTCCACCATCGCGGCCTGCGCCAGTGTGATGCCCTCGGCCGGATAGAGATTGCCCGCCGGCATCACGATCTCTTCGGTCATGCCGCCGTCGCCATGGACGCCAAGCACCGACAGCGTCTCGCAGCAATTGGCCTTGCCTTCGAGGCAGGCCGGGCAATGCCCGCAATTGAGATAGGGGTTGATGACCACCGGTGCGCCATCGGTCAGGTCGCTGCCATTGGCGTCGAGCACCACGCCGGACAATTCATGCCCCATGATGCGCGGATATTGGAGGAACGGGTGGGTGCCCTCGAAGATGTGGTAGTCGGTGCCGCAAATGCCGATGTGGCGGATGCCGACACGCACCCAGCCAGGCTGCAGTTCCGGCCTGGCGATATCGACGATGGTGAGTTTGCCCGGTTCGGAGCAGGAAATAGCGCGCATGGAATCCTCCGCGGCGGCGACCATAGAGATCGCCGCCGCGAGGGGAAAGCCGTCGAAAGTCTATTTTGCGATGACGATCTTGACGAGGTTGCCCGACGGGTCGCGCGCCTCGATGCCGCCGCCGGCTTCCTCGAAGGCGAAGTGATGCGCCGTCAGCCGGGCCCGTACATCGTCCAGCGTCTGTTCGTCCGGCACCACGATGGTGAACCAGCGCAGCCCGGCCGAGCCGGCGGGCGCCTGGGTGGCGTTGGGGCCGGACCAGATGTTGAACGCGACCGTATGGGGCGTGTAGTCGAGCCCGACGTCGCCCATGCCGAACGATTTGATGATGAACAGGCCGCCAAAGCCGATGCCGTCGCGGTAGAAGTCCATCGCCTGGTGCAGATCGTTCACGTGCACATGCACGTGGCCGATGCGCGTGCCCTTGGGCATCGTCGCTTCCAGCACCGGGTTCGGCCCGAGCTCGCTCACCATCTGCTGCAGATCGATCGGCTCGCGACCCGAATGCTGCTTGCCTTCGGTGGTCGTCGCGTAATTGCCGGACTCCGGGTCGCCAAGCGTGCCGCGCCAGGGCGTCTCGAAGGTGATCTCGATGCCGTTGCCGTCGAAGTCCCACAGGTAAATGGCTTCGGAGACCAGGTGATCGGTCGGGGCGATCCGCACATTGCGCTGCAGCGCCCGGATGGCGAGCTGCGCCATGTCGGTGCGCTTAGGCACGTGGATTGCCACGTGATAAAGCCCGGTGGTGCGCTGCACGACGGGACGCACGGCGCCCGTTTCGAGCACGATCAGCGGCGTCTTGCCGACGCCCAGCGTCAGTTCATTGCCCGCTTCGGCAATCAGTTCGAGACCGACCACGTCACGCCAGATCGCCAGCGCCTTGTCGCGCTCGGTGACGGCAATGTGGACCGGACCCAGTTTGGTGGTCAGCGGCAGCGCCGGCTTGGTGCGAACGCTCGATTGGGATTCGACGGGGAAGATCATCTTCGCCTCCATCAATTGGACTGACCCTCATATAGTCCGGCATGGCCGCTTGGGCCATGCCGGGAGGTTCAGTAGAAGCGGAGGCTTCGTTCGCGAATCCGCATCAAACGATGCGGCGGCGGCGGTATTCGCTGGCCAGCCAGATCACGGCGCCCGAGAAGACGAGGCCGATCGCCATCTGGGTCCAGTCGACACTGGCCAGTACCCGGCTGGTGAACAGGCCGGCATCGAACGGCAGACTGTTCATCACCATCAGCGTGTAGTCGGCGTCCGAGAGGCCGAACTGCGCGCGATAGCCCAGATATTGGGCGACATAGCCGCCCACCGGGCCCGAGCCGAAGAACGAGATGTTCTCGATCACTGCCAAGAGGCCCGGGATCACGAAGGCCAGCGGCAGGCTCCAGCGGCCGAACACCGAGCTCAGGCCACCCACCCAGGCGAAGAACGGCGCATACCAGAGCAGCGTCAGCGCATAGTAGATGAGCCCGAACAGCGTGATCTGGACGAAGGCGCCCAGCGCGGTCATCGGGTTCAGCAGGCCAAAGCCCGGCAGCACCCAGGCGGCAGCCGTTACCGCGACGTAGAACATCAGTCCCGTGACCATGGCGATCACGAAGATCACCAGCGGGAACACTGTCCAGCCGCTCAGGAACTTGCTGGCGAGGATCTTCAGATCCGTCACCGGCATCGACTTCCAGAAGAACATCGCATTGTTCCGCCGGTCGGCGTTGAACGCATCGCCGAAGTAGAAGAACAGCGCGATGGCCAGGTAGGCCAGCCAGAAGCCGAGCAGCGCCAGATAGCCGACCTCATAGACCTTCATGGCCTCGGGCAGAAAGAACGGCTCGACCCGGATGCGCTGGAAGCCGAAGGCGGCGATGATGGAGAGCGCCAAGAGCGCCACGATCCCCAGCGGGAACCACAGGAACGCTATGCGGTGCTCGAGATATTCGCGGACGAACAGCGCCCGCCACGATCTGAGAGTGTGCATCAGTTGACTCCGGTGTCGCGGCTCATCAGCGCGACGAAAAGGTCAGACAGGGTTGGGGTGCTGAGCGTACCGAGCGCTTCGAGCTGCGCCCGGTCGGCGTTGTCGAAGACCATCACGGTCTGGCCGAAGCGCGTCTCGGCGAACACCGGCTTGAGGGCACGGGCGGCTTCGGCCTTGTCGGGCTGCGCCACCAGCTGGATGAAGCGCTCGGGCACCTGGTCCATCGGCATGTGCAGCACGAGGCTGCCATCGCGGATGAACATGATGTCGGTCAGCATGAACTCGATCTCGTCCACCTGGTGGGTGGTGATCAGGAGCGTCCGCTCTTCCGTCATGTAGTCTTCGAGGATGCGGCGGTAGAAGCGCTTGCGGTAGGTGATGTCGAGGCCGAGCGTCGGCTCGTCCAGCACCAGGAGCTTGGCGTCGATCGCCAGCACCACGGCCAGGTGCAACTGCGCCAGCATGCCCTTGCTGAGATTGGCGATCAGCGCGCCAAGCTTGACGTCGGTGCCCTCGAGGAACTTCAGCGCCTTCTCGCGCGAGAAATTCGGATGGATGTCCGACAGCATCTGGAACAGTTCGCCGACCTTGAGGAACCGCGGCAGGCTGGCGACGTCGGAGATGAAGGCGACATCCTTCATCAGCCGCGCCCGGTGCTGGTACGGGTCCTCGCCCAGCACCTGCACGCTGCCCTCGTAGGAGGTGAGGCCGAGCATGGCGTTGAGCGTCGTGGTCTTGCCGGCGCCATTGTGGCCGATCAGCCCATAGATGCGGCCGGCCGGAATATCAAAATCGAGCCCGTGCAGGATTTCGGTGCGGCCGAACTGCTTCTTCAGGCCGCGGACGGTGACGATGGAGTTGGTCATTTCTGGCTGTCCTTGAGCAGGGCGTCGAGATCGAGGCCAAGCGCCTTGATCTGGCTGCGGATGCGCGGCCATTCCTCGCGCATGAAGGTCTCGCGTTCATGCACGAGCAGTTTGTCGCGGCCGCCCGTGGCCACGAACATGCCCATGCCGCGTCGGCTTTCGACCACACCCAGATCGACCAGCGCGTCATAGGCGCGGGTCACGGTCAGGGGGTTCACACTGAGATCGGCGGCGATGGAGCGTACCGATGGCAGCGCTTCACCCTCCTTGGCGGTTTCACTCAGGATCATGGCGGCAATCCTCTGGCGGATCTGGACGAAGATCGGCTGTGTTTCGTTGAAGTTTGTCATGGGGTCGTCCGTATTGGTGTATTAGTTATGTAGCACACTATGCTCAGTCGTCAACAGGGTCGGCGAAAGAATCGCCAACCCTCTGCAAATCCGGCCCTCCGGCGCCCTTACGCCCGGCCGAATTCGTCTTCGAGGCGGATGATGTCGTCTTCGCCGAGATAGGAGCCGGTCTGCACTTCGATCAGCTCGAGCTGGATCTTGCCCGGATTGGCGAGGCGGTGGACGCAGCCCAGCGGCAGATAGATCGACTCGTTCTCGCTCAGCATCGTCACCTTGCCGTCGATGGTCACCTCGGCGGTGCCCGACACGACAATCCAGTGCTCGGCGCGATGGTGGTGCTTTTGCAGGCTCAGCTTCTTGCCCGGCTTCACGAACAGCTTCTTGACCTGGAAGCGGGCGCCGTTGAGCACCGAGGAATAGCCGCCCCAGGGCCGGTAGGCCGTGCGGTGGATCTCGGTGATGGCCTGCGTCTCCGGCGCCGCGCGCAAGGTCTTGACGATCTGGCCGACCTTCTGCGCCTCGCTCAGCCGGCCGACGAACACCGCGTCCTCGGTGGCGATCACCGCGACATCGTCGAGCCCTTCCACCGCCACATGCGCCTTCTCGCTCATGACCAGCGAATTGGAGGTATTGCTCAGCGTCGCCTGGCCCAGAACGGCGTTCTGCTGCGCGTCCTTGCTGGACACCTTCCACACCGCATCCCAGCTGCCCAGATCGGACCAGAAGAAGGTCACGGGCACCATGGCGACGCGCTGCGATTTCTCGAAGATGGCGTAGTCCACCGAGATATTCGGCGCGGTGGCGAAGCTCGCTTCGTCGAGCCGGATGAAATCGAGATCGGTCTTGGCCTTTTCGACGGCGCCGCGCGCCGCCTCGAAGCTCTCCGGCGACAGCGCCCGGCATTCGTCGAGGAAGGCGTCGACGCCCAGCATGAACATGCCCGAATTCCAGTAGAAGCCGCCCGCCGCCAGCATCGCGGCAGCCTTCGTCGCGTCCGGCTTTTCGACAAAGCGCGCCACTTCGCGGGTGCCGTCGCCGCGCTCGGCGCCGGCTTCGATATAGCCATAGCCGGTCTCGGGCGCCGTCGGCGTGATGCCGAACGTCACCAGCCTGCCGTCGCGGGCCGCCTCGGCCGCGATATCGACCGACTGCCAGTAATTGGCGTCGGCATCGATCGCCGCGTCGGAGGCCAGTACATGGATCACCGTGTCGGCGCCGCCCTGCTGTCCGGCAAACACCGCGCCCGCGGCGATCGCCGCGGTGGTGTTGCGCGCCACCGGCTCGAGCAGCACGCCGGCGAGCTCGATGCCGATCTCCTGCGCCTGCTCGGCCACGATGAAGCGGTACTCGGCATTGGTGATGATCACGGGCGCGCCGTAGCGCGAGGCATCGGCGACGCGCTTCAGCGTCTCCTGGAACAGGCTCAGACTGCCGGTCAGCGGCAGGAACTGTTTCGGGCGCGCCGAGCGCGACAGCGGCCACAGCCTGGTCCCCTGCCCGCCGGCAAGGATCACGGGAACAATCGGCGCGGCCAAGTGCATTCTCCAGTCTTGATTGGGCGGGACACTAGTCAAGTCGGGCAAGTCCCGGCAAGGGCTTCCGTCGCACAGCATTAAGGGCGGTTAAGCCGTTGCTCCAAATGACCTTGCCGCCGCTTGCGTTCCGCCACCAAGCAGCCATAGTCCATTCGTCTAACAGCTGAAAGCAACGTGTTTCTTGGGGGAAGCCGATGATCGGCACTCGTTCTCGCCTGTCCCGGCGCCTCGTCGCCATGCTCGCTCTGGCGCCAATCTGCTTCATCGGCGCGCTGGTCGCCGCACCGGCCGAGGCGCGCGAAAATTACGCGCTCATCGCCGCCGTCAGTGACTACCCCAATCTGGCTGAGAAATACTGGCTGAAGGGCCCCAAGAACGACGCGACGCTGGTGCGCGACTATCTCCTCACCAGCGCGCCCGTGCCGTTCAAGGCGGAAAACGTCGTCACGCTCGGCTCCGGCGAAGGGCTCGAACTCGCGACCCATGACAACATCCTCGGCCAGCTCGCGGCCATCGCCGCCAAAGCCCAGCCCGGCGATTTCGTGTTCCTGCAATTCTCCGGCCACGGCTCCTACCAGCCGGCCCTCGAGGACGCACTCGAGCAGGACGGCAAGGACGAGATCTTCCTCGCCGCAGACACCATGATGGCGCCGTCCGACAATCCGAAATACATGCCCAATGTCATCACCGACAATCAGTTCGCCGAAGCCTTCAAGGCCATCCGCAAGGCCGGCGCCTTTGTCTGGCTGGTGTTCGATTCCTGCCATTCCGGCACCATTACGCGCGGCGCCCCGGGCGAAGACGGCGATGGCTTCGTGATGCGCGAAATCAAGCCGGCGGATCTGGGCATCGACCCTGCCGCGTTTGAAGAGGCTGCAGCAGAGACGGCCGAGCGCGCCGCGCCGCTCGCCGCCGAGGTGTTCGCCGAACCGGCCAGCGAGAATGAAGGCGGGCTCGTCGCCTTCTTTGCCGCGCAATCCACCGAGACGACGCCCGAAAAGCCCTATGAGGTCACGCTCGAGGACGGCAGCGTGGTCAAGCAGAACTATGGCGTGTTCACCCACACGATCTTTTCGGCGCTCGCCAAGAACCCCAACATGACCTACCGCCAGCTGGCCCAGTCGGTGCTGTCGGGCTACGCCGCCGGCAATATGCTGAAGCCGACGCCGCTGTTCGAAGGCCAGCTCGATGCGCCGGTCTTCGGCAGCGAAGACTCCGTCAATGTCGCGCAATGGCCGACCGTTGTCGGCACCGACAAATCGCTCACCATTTCGGCCGGCCAGCTGCATGGCCTCGATCGCGGCACCAAGCTCCTCGTCCTGCCGACGCCCGCCGCGGCCGACGAGGAAGCGCTGGGCATCGTCGAAGTCGCGAGCAATGACCAATTGCGCTCGAAGCTCGCCGGCTCGACCAGCGATGCCTTCCCCGAGGCCATGGCGCTCGACGCGGTGCCGGCCGGCGCCTATGTGCGCCTCATCGAACAGAGCTTCCCTTTCGAGCTCACCGTCGCCAAGCCCGACCCGAATGGCGATCCGGCGCAGCTCGCCGAGATCAACGCCGCGCTCGACGCCATCCTCGCCAATGACGACAAGCCGCTGCGCCTCAAGATCGTCGAAGCTGGCGAGGCCGCCGATGTACGCCTCGCAGTGTTCTCCGAAGTCCAGGTCGCCGAACTCGAAGCCAGCGCCGACCGCGACGCCGGCCTCGTCGCCACCGATGCCCCGGCCGATCTCGACGCGACGCCGGTGCTCTGGCTGCTGCCCACCAGCGGCGAGATTTCACTGAAGCCGCAGAAGCGCTCGGCAGCGATGGATATCGGCGACAGCGATGCGGGAGATTTCGCCTCGACCCTGTCGCAGAACCTCGTCACCATCTTCCGCGCCACGGGCCTGTCGCGTCTCAGCCAGGCCAACAGCTTCAAGCCCAAGGATTTCAAGCTGAGCTTCGCCGTGCAGAAGGCTGGCGCCGAAACGCTCGAGGCCCTTGCGCCGGAAGCCACGCCGATCGTGCGCCCCGATGATCGCCTCTATGTCGATTTCGCCAACAGCTCGGGCAAGGCGGTCGATCTCAACGTCCTCTATATCGACCACGATTACGGCATTACCCTGCTCTGCCAGGCGCATCTCGCCAATGGCGACAAGCTGTTCCAGCCGATGGCCGATCTCAACGAGACCGACCGCGGCACCGAGCGCATCGTCGCCGTGGTCAATGAGAGCGGCAAGGACATCACCGACCTCAGCTTCCTGACGCAGCGCGGCATTGTCGTCCGCACCCGTGGCGCCGAAGACACCAGCCTCGTCGGCATGCTCGCCGATCTGGGCGCGGGCGAACCCACCCGCGGCCCGGCCGCCGTCGCCAGCCGCGACAGCAAGCAACCCCGCGGCGCCGTCGTCATGGTCCCGCTCGAAGTGCTCGAAGCCACCAACGACACCCCCGCCCGCGACATCACCCCCACCGACGAACGCCAGCCGGTCGGTTCCTGCGCGGGGTAGTGCGCTGCACGATGCCTACCCTGCCCCTTGCGGGCGAGTAGTGCCCCTGGGTGATGCCCTCTCACCTATCGAGTCCTGCGACCGCCCCCACCACCGCCTAAGGCGGTCCCCCTCCCCCGCAAGCGGGGGAGGATAAGGGTGCCGACTGCGCAGTCGGCATGTCCTCCCCCGTGCAACGGGGGAGGGGGACCGCGTAGCGGTGGTGGGGGCGGCCGCTTGAGCGGAGCCACGCTCCCCGTCGCGAGAATGACGCAGGGGACAGGCCTGCCGCACCCACCAGCTGCGCCGGTCCCCCCTCCCCAGCGCTGCGCGCCGAGGAGGGAGACCCGACTGGGGGCACCGTGATGCACCTTGAGTGGAGCCCATCCCTCCCCATCGGGGAGGGGGGACCGGCGCAGCCGGTGGGTGGGGCGGGCCATGCCCCGTTCAGCCGCCATTCACGCGCCGCGGGCGAGGCTCCAGCATCGCCAGCACACGCAAGACCCTGGGCTCGTCCATGCGCCTCCTGCTCGCCGTCCTGACCCTGTTCGTCCTCGCCGCTTTGCCAGTGGCCGCGAAGGAGCAGAAATTCGTCGCGCAGGAGAACGGCCAGATCACCTTCACCATGCCCTCGGGCAATGTCGGCTGCATCTACACGCCCAAGGGCGGCACCGACATCTACGCGCCGAAAGACGGCGGTCCCGAACTCAGCTGCGACCGCATCGCGCCCAAATACGTCAACATCACGCTGGGCCCGAAAGGCCCGGCCGTGCTCACGGAGAATCCGGGCGAGCAGGCCTGCTGCAGCGGCGACAATGTCTTTGCCTATGGCAACACCGTCACCTTCGACGGTTTCATCTGCTCGTCCTCGTCGGCGGGCCTCATCTGCGAGACGCCGGACAAGCAGCACGGCCTCTGCCTCTCGCGCACCCGCACCCTGCATTACTGAGGATTTCATGCGTTTGTTCCGCCTTGCCGCCACGCTCGCTACCGCCGCCTTGCTGACGCTGCCGGCCATTGCCGCCGAGCGCGCCATGCTCATCCTCGACGCCTCGGGCTCGATGTGGGCACAGATCGAGGGCAAGACGCGCATCGAGATTGCGCGCGACTCGCTGGCCCAGGTGCTGGCCGGCGTCGATCCCAATGTGACGCTCGGCTTCATGGCCTATGGCCATCGCACCAAGGGCGATTGCGCCGATATCGAGCTGATGGTCGAGCCCGACACAGGCACCGCCGACCGCATCGTCAGCGCCGCCATGTCGCTCAATCCGCGCGGCAAGACGCCGCTCTCGGCCGCCGTGCGGCAGGCAGCGGAAGATCTCAAATACACCGAGGACAAGGCGTCCATCGTTCTCATCACCGATGGCATCGAGACCTGCGAGGCCGATCCCTGCGCGCTCGCCAGCGAGCTCGAGGCGGCCGGCGTCGATTTCACCGTCAATGTCGTGGGCTTCGGTCTCAGCAAGGAAGAGGGCGCGGCGGTGCAATGCCTCGCCGACAACACCGGCGGCAAATATCTGAGCGCCGGCGATGCCGATGCGCTCAAGAACGCCATCGACATCGCGGTCAATGACGCGCCCCCTGCCCCGCCGCCGGTCGACGAGCCCGTTGAAGAGCCGGTGGCCGAGTTCAACTTCGCGCCTATCGCCTATCTCAGCGAAGGCGACGACGCGCTGATCGACACCAACATCGTGTGGGAACTGTCGACCGTCGGCGAGGATGGCAAGGCCGGCAACTGGATCCGCACCGAGTATGGCACCGACGTCAAAGTGGCGGTCGAGCCCGGCGACTACATCCTCACGGCCCACCTCGACTATGCCCATGCCGAAATGCCGGTGACGATCACCGCCAATGAGGTGGCAAAGCCCGAACTCACGATAAATGCCGGCCACGTCACGCTCCGGCCCATCGCCTATGAGGGCGGCGAGCCCGACGCCAATGCCAGCGTCTACATGGAGTTCCCGGACGGCAACAGCACCACCTATTACGGCGAGACCACGCTCTACATTCCGGCCGGCGAGACGAAGCTCACCATCGGCATCGGCGCGGCCAAGCTTGTCGACACCGTGACTGTGGCGGCCGGCGAGCGCGTCAGCAAGGACATCGTCGTCGGCGTCGGCCGCGCCAATGTCACCGCCTCCTATGTCGAGGGCATGAAGGTCGAGGACGGCAATCTGTTCGTCGAAATCTTCGGCGCCAAGAAAGACATCCAGGGCAACCGCGAGGGTTTTGGCTACAATTATGGCGCCGACACCGCCTTCGACCTCTTGCCGGGTGACTATGTCGCCGTCGCGAGCTTCGATGCGGCCAGGACCGAGACGCCCTTCACCGTGAAAGCGGGCGAAGCCGTCGATGTGGTCGTCAATCTCGATGCCGGCGTGCTGTTCATCGAGGCGCCCGGTGCCTCCTATATCGAAGTGCTCGGCAAGAAGGATATCCAGGGCAACCGCAAGTCCTTCAGCGGCGTCTATGACGTCACCTCGACCCGCACCCTGGCGGCCGGCGACTACCACATCCTCGTCACGCTCGAGGATCAGTCCAGCAAGGAAGCGGACGTTGTCGTCACCGCCGGCGAGCGCACCGAGATCAAGGTAGAATGACGCTTCAGCTATAGAGCGCAGCGTAGCGGCGGGCGATGTCCGCCATGCGCTCGCGCAGCGTCAGCGGCGCCAGCACTTCGACCTCGGGGCCGGCGCGGGTCATCTCCCGCGTCGCCCACACCTCCTCCTCGATCGGCACCTCGAGCAGGGTCCAGCCATCGGCACCGAAGTCGAGATTCTGCGCCTCGATCTCGTCCTTGCAGCGCTGGCTGATGTCCTTGAGGCGCGACACCCCGATCTTGGTCGCCCGCACTCTCGCGGTGCCGATATAGATCTCGCGCTCGAAACTCTGTGTGGATTCGCGCCAGTGCTTGGGCAAATCGAAATCCGCGGGCCGTGCGAAGGGCTCATCGAGCGGGGTGAGCGCCAGCACCTGGCTCAGCCGGTAGGTCCGCAGCCCCGTCTCGCGCTGCGCCACGAGGTACCAGATGCCGCCCTTCAGCACGAGGCCAAGCGGCTCCACCGTCCGTTCGCTGATCTGCGTCCAGCTGTCATAGCGGATCTGGATCCGCCGCTCCGACCACACCGCCTCGGCCACCGCCTTGAGGAACTCCGGCCGCGGTCCGGTCGAGAACCAACCCTTGGGGTCGAGATGGAAGCGCGACGACATCCGCGTCGCCTCGCTCTGCCAGTCGGCGGGCAAGGCGGCGAGCAGTTTCAGCTCCGCTGCCGCGACCTCATCGCCGAGCCCGAGATCGCCCGCCGGTCCCGGCAGGCCCGACAGGAACAGCGCCCGCGCTTCCGGCGCCGTCAGCCCGGTCAGCCGCGTCCGCCAGCCATCCAGCAGCGCAAAGCCGCCATTGCGGCCGATATCGGCATAGACCGGCACCCCGGCGGCGCTCAACTGGTCGATGTCGCGGTAGACCGTGCGCACCGAAACTTCGAGCTCTTCGGCCAGCGATTCCGCACTCATCCGGCCCTTCGCCTGGAGCAGCATCATGATCGACAAAAGCCGGCTGGCGCGCATTTTTCACTGCCGTCAATAAACACTGACATCAGGTGTCAGGCATAGAGTCGTATCGTCTTTCCAACGCTGATGAAAGCGGGATGGAGAGGCGAGATGAACTTCCAGTGGCTGAGTGCGAGTGGTCCGTATCCGATCGTCGAATTCCACGACGTCCGGACCGAAAAGTTCAAGTCTGACAGATATTTATCGCTGGTCGCGGGGCAGCCGGGGGCCGAGCTGGGGCAGTTCCACGCGGCCGGACACCCGGACCGGCTGATCACGCTGCGCGGCTTTGCCGGCACCGAAGCCCGCCGCAAGGCCCTCACGCAATACCATGCCGGGCCGGATTGGGCCGGGCGGCGCGCCGAAGTTGCCGATCTCAGCCGTTCCGCCGAAGTTCTCCTCACCCGGGCCATCGCCCCGGCCGAGGGCACGCGGCCGATGCGGCCGGACGAATCGTACCAATTGCTGGTGTCGGAGCTGCGTTTTGCCGAGCAGGTGGGCAATTACCACCTCTGGCTACGGCTGTTGCTGCGCAAGGCCGGGCTCGATCCGCTCGCCGCCTTCGCCACCCTCGAAGCCGTCAACGACGTGCCCGCGGTGCCCGTCATCAAGAATCGCACGCACCACGTTGCGCTGCTGCGGATGGGCCGGCGGCCGCCGGAACTGCCGCCGGAGCTGCGCAACATGCTGCGCTTTGCCCCGGAAACGCTGGTGCTCGAGCCCGCCTGGATGCTGGTGTCGTGACAAATGCGGCCGGCTTGCTCATTATCCCGTCGGCGGAAACGGCGGCGGGACATTTAGTGAGCGACGAAGCCAATCTCGACGCCTATCTACGGCGAATCAATTACTCGGGCTCGATCGCGCCGACGCTCGAGACGCTGCAGGCGATCCATCGCCTCCACGTCAACGCCATCCCATTCGAGAATCTCGATCCGCTGATGGAGCTGCCGGTCCGGCTGCAACTGTCCGACATCGAGCAGAAGCTGCTGCTTGAGCGCCGCGGCGGCTACTGCCTCGAGCACAATCTGCTGCTCAAGGCCGTGCTCGAATCAATGGACTACGCCGTCACCGCAGTCAGCGCCGGCGTGCTGTGGGGACACGATGCAGGCCATGAGCCGGCGCAGGATTCGCATCTGGCGCTGCTCGTCGATATCGCCGGAGTCATCTGGCTCGCCGATGTCGGCTTTGGCGGCCCGGTGATGACCGGCCCCATCCGGCTGCGCGCCGATACCGAGCATGAACTGCCGCTCGGGCGCTATCGCCTCCAGGGCGGCTATCCGAAATGGACGCTCGAAGGCCAGATCGTGGACGCGTGGAAGCCCTTCTACAATTTCACCGCCTCGGCCATCGCGGAAAGCGAGCTGGTGGCGATGAACGACTACGCCATGCAGCGCCATCGCGGTAACCTGATGGTCGCGCGCGTCGACGGCAACAGGCGGCTCGCCTTGCGCAATGCCCGCTTCAACATCCATGAGAACGGCGAGACCACGACGCGCATGCTGACCAGCACGCTCGAACTGCGCGACGTGCTCAGCAATGCCTTCGGCCTCCAACTGCCCGAGACCGACCGGCTCGATCCGGCGCTCGAAAAGGCCCTCCGGCCGGCGGCGGCTGCCTGATGCCGCCTTTCGTCGTCGATCCCGACGCCGTGCATGAATTCAAGGACGCGGCGGCGCTCGCCCGCTGGTATCGCAAGCACCACGACAAGGCCTCCGAGATGTGGATCAAGGTCCACAAGAAGGATTCCGGGCTCGCCTCCGTCACCATCGGCGACGCGCTGGACGAGGCCCTCTGCTGGGGCTGGATCGACGCGATTAGAAAGTCGTTCGACGACAAGAGCTATCTGCAGCGCTACACGCCGCGCACGAAGAAATCGATCTGGAGCCAGGTCAATATCGGCCATATCGAGCGGCTGCGCAAAGCCGGCCGCATGCAGCCCTCGGGCGAAGTGCAGGTGACGCTGGCGCAGGAAGATGGACGCTGGGACCGGGCCTATGGCGGCTTCAGCCGGGACCAGTTCCCGGCCGATCTGTTCGCTGCCATCGAGGCGGAGCCGAAGGCGCTGGAATTGTTCGGCCGGCTGAATTCGCAGAACCGCTTCGCGCTCGGCTTTCGTACGCACAACATGAAGACCGAGGCGGGACGCAAGAAGAAGATCGCCGAGTTCGTCGAGATGCTGAAGCGCGGCGAAACCATCTATCCGAACGGCAGGGCCAAATGAGCCGCTACGCAGCCTTCCTCCGGGGCGTCAATCTCGGCAAGCGCACGGTCAAGAGCGCCGAGCTCAAGGCGACCTTCGAGACGTTGGGCTTCACTGAGGTGAAGACGCTGCTGGCGAGCGGCAATGTGCTGTTCGACGCCAGATCTGAGAAGGGGCTGAAGCAGAAGATCGAAACCGGACTCGAAGCCGCCTTCGGCTTTCCCATTCCCATCGTGCTGCGCTCGCTCGATGAACTCAGGGCGATGGTCGCTGCCGACCCGTTTGGCGGGGTCGAGGCCAGCGACGCGGCCAATCTCCACGTCATGCTGTTCGACCAGCCGATCCCTGCGGGCTTCACCCAGCCAGCGGTACCAGGCGATTTCGACGTGCCCATGATGACGGAGCGCGAGCTGTTCTTCCTCGTCTACAAGAAGTCCGACGGCACCTATCTGGGCCGGAGCAGTCTTGACACGGAGAAGCGTTTGCCCAAGGGAACACTGGTTACGATGCGTAACTGGAACACAATTCTCAAGGCAATCGCATGATCACGGTCTTCGGCTCGATCAACCTCGATCTCATCGGCAAGGTGAGCCGTATCCCGGAACCGGGCGAGACTGTTCCCGGGACGGATTTTTCGACCGCTGCCGGCGGCAAGGGCGCCAATCAGGCGCTGGCGGCTCGGCGGGCGGGCGCGAAGGTCCGGATCATCGGCGCGGCCGGCAAGGATACGATGGGCGACGAGGCGCTGGCGCTGCTCGATGCCGGCGGCGTCGATCTCAGCCAGGTGAAGCGTCTCGACAAACCGCAGGGCGTCGCGATGATCTTCGTCGACGAGGCCGGCGAAAATGTCATCGGCATCCTGCCGGGCGCCAATGCCGAGGTCAGCATCGAGGATGCCGAGCGCACGCTGACCGACCTCAGCGCGTCCGACGTGCTCGTCGTGCAGCAGGAGATTGCGCCGGGCTCCACCATCCGCGCTTTGTCGATGGCGAAGGATCGCAGCGCGCGCAGCATCCTCAACACCGCACCCTTCCTCGGCACCACGCGCGAGGCCGCCAAGCGCGCCGATATCGTCGTCGCCAATGAGACCGAGTTCGCGCTGCTTGCGGGTGAAGGCGACCTTGCCGCGACCATGGAGGCCTATGTCGCCGCCACCGGCCGCACCATCATCGTCACGCTCGGCCCCGATGGCGCGCGGGCAAAAGGCCCGGGCCTCGATATCAGCGTGCCCGCAATGAAGGTGACGCCCGTCGATACGGTCGGCGCGGGCGATACGTTCGTCGGCTATCTCGCGGCCGGGCTCGATGCCGGGCTTGATCTCGAAGCATCGATGCGCCGCGCCGCCATCGCCGCGAGCCTTGCCTGCCTCAAGCCGGGCGCGCAGCCTGCCATTCCCCTGGCCGCCGAGGTCGATGCGGCGCTACGGTAGCGCAGCTCGCAACATCGGCTCGAGGTGATCCTCGAACAGCAGGCCCGGCTTTGCCGCGACGGCATCGCCATAGCTCTGTTCGGCGCCGAGCGAGATGCGCAGAAATCTTGCCATGCCCTCGGGTCCACTGGCGTCCGCCATCGGATAGAATCCCGTTTCAAGCCGCCGCAGGATTTCGCGCTTCGAGCGGATCATCTTCTCGGTGACCCCCGGCCCGTTGCTCATCGACACGCTGAGCTTCAGATAGTCGTGCAGCGGCGTCCCCAGATGCCAGCTCGCCGCCACCTTGCGATAGAGCTGCAGCAGCAGTTCGAGATCGGTCATGTTGGTGAGGTCGAGATCGTAGCGGGCATCGGTCTTGCGCCGGTCCCACAGGATCATCGAATCCATCGATAAAGACGTCCATTTGTAGACCGCCGGGGACAGTTCCCGGTCCGGCCCCTCGCCCACCAGCCGCAATTGCCGGCCGGTCTCGTCATATTCGTCGAGCGCGACCGAGACGATGGCGTGATGCTCTAGCGCCGCCACGGCCCGTTCGAGCTTTTCCGGCTTGAAGCGGTCGTCGGCGTCGAGGATCGCCACATAGGGCGCCGTGAGCCGGTCGAGGGCCACATTGCGGGCCCGCGACGCGCCACCGCCGATAGCGCCCGAGGACAGGAAGCGCAGCCGCGTGTCGCGCAGCCCGTCGGCCGCCAGCAGCGCCTCATAGTCGGCGCCGTCATCGGCGATGATCCAGTGCTCCCAATGGGGGTAGGTCTGGGCCAGCGCCGAGCGCACGGCGGCGCCAATCCAGCGCTCGGCCCGGTAGCAGGGGGTGACGATGGCGACGGTTTCAGCCATGGCCGCGCCGCCTTGAAGCCCGGGGGCTCCTGACCCATATTTGGACCATCCGGCGGTGCCGCTCTAAGGCTTGAAACCTGGGCCGCCGGGAAACGTTGCTTGTTGAAGGACGGACACCATGTCCCGCGTCTCGATGTTCTCGGCGCCTTTCCTGTTGGGCTTTGATGCCTATGAGGAGCGGATCGACCGGCTCAGCCGTGCCGCGGACGGCTACCCGCCCTACAATATCGAGCGCACCATCGAAACCGATGGCAGCGAGGCCTTCCAGATCTCGATCGCGGTCGCGGGTTTCTCCCTCGCCGAGCTCGAAATCCTCCAGGAGGACAATCAGCTGTTGGTTCGCGGCAAGCAGAAGGACGACCCCGGCCGGCAATATCTCCATCGTGGGATCGCTGCCCGGCAATTTCAACGGAGCTTCCTGCTGGCTGATGGCGTTGAGGTGAAAGGTGCCGTGCTTGAGCATGGCATGTTGGTCATCTCGGTGATTAGGCCCAAGGCGGCCAAGCTCAGCCGCCGCATCGACATTCGTTCTGCCTAGAGAGGGGAACATCATGCAAGACAGACCAGAAGAACAGCCCGTTTTCGACAATCCGCTCAGGCACCTGACGACGGCGCAATTCATGGCGCTCGGCGGCAATGCGGTGGTCTATATCCGCCCCATCCGTGGCGACCAGCTCGCCGAGTTCATGGCCGATATCGCCGATGAGGACGCCGCAGCCGAATTCCAGATGGTGGTTTCGGCCGATGGCTCGCCACTTCTCGTCGCCGACACGACCGAGGCCGTCGACGAATGGCTCAGCGACAAGAATTTGGGCATCGTCGCGCTGCACTAGCGCGACGGGCCCTCAGGCGGCCTTGCTTTCGATCGACTGGGTGAGGATCGAATAGATCCGCGCGGGGTCGTTCACGCGGCGCAGGCTGTCGGCAATCGAATCCGTGCGCAGCACACGGGCCACGCGGGCCAGCGCCTTCAGATGGTCCGCGCCGGCGCCCATCGGCGCCAGCAGCATCATCACCAGATCCACGGGCTCATCGTCGACCGAGTCGAAATCGACCGGCACCGACAGCTTCATGAACACAGCGACCACGCCGGACAGTCCGGCGAGCTTGCCGTGGGGGACGGCGATGCCGTTCCCCAGGCCCGTCGAGCCAAGCGACTCGCGATCGTTCAGCGCATTGAAAATGTCCGCCGCCGGATGGCTGGTTATCGCAGCAACCCGGTCAGCAAGTCGTTCAAGAACATCGCGCTTGGTCTTGATGTCTGTGCAAACAAGAACAGACTCCTCGGTGAGGATGTCGGCCAATTCCATCAAGCTATTCCTAGATTTCGTTCCGGCTCATCGCGGCCTAATTGGCCCTTAGTGCCGGATCGATCCAGCCTATGTTGCCGTCGGCGCGGCGGTAGACCACGTTTAGTCCGCCGTGTCCAGCATGGCGGAACATGACGACATCAGCCTGGGTAAGATCAAGTTCCATCACAGCTTCTTCAACACTCATCTGACGGAGGTCCTTGGTGGTCTCGGCGATGACGGGTGGCGAGTAGTCCTCGTCCCACTCATCGGAATCGTCCAGCCCGGCAAGCACATAGCTCTGCGCGGCAAGCGTATCTTCGTCCCCGCCATTGACGTGGCGGCGGTGCGACTTGAGCTTGCGCTTGTAGCGGCGGAGTCGCTTCTCAATGGTCTGGGTGAGGATTTCATAGGCGGAAATCGCGTCGCCGCCATAGGAACTGGCCTGGAGTACCGCACCCGAATCGAGGTGCACGCTGCACAGGGCATTGAAGCCGGAGCCTTCGGGCTCAAGGGTCAGATGGCCGGTATAGCCGCCATCGAAGTACTTTTTGACGACTGTGTCGAAGTGTCCCTCCGCTTTGGTTCTGAGTGCATCGCCCACATCCATGTTTTTTCCTGAGACGCGTAGGGTCATGGAACTCCTCTTGGGTGGATTGAACCGCTCCAGCCACGCGCCCGTCGGACGTGCAGCCGGGACCAGTCGAGTCTAGACCCGCACTGGTTCAGGAGCAATGCGCATCCCGGCTGTTGGTTCAGCCGGATTTTCACCGCAAGAGAGGAAAAATCGCTTGTATTTTTCGGCGCTTAACGAGCGCCGACAAGGGCCCGCTTCTGCCGCCGGCGGATCACCGATGACGGGATGTTCATCGCCTCGCGATATTTCGCGACCGTGCGCCGCGCCACCTCGATGCCCTGCTCCTTGCCGAGCATTTCGGCGATCGTGTCATCGGACAGAATCTCGGCCGCCTGCTCGGCGTCGATCAGCTGCCGGATACGGTGGCGCACCGACTCCGCCGAGTGGTCGGCGGCCCCCGTCGATGAGGCAAGCGCGGTGGTGAAGAAGTACTTCATCTCGAACAGGCCACGCGGCGTCGCGACATATTTGTTCGAAGTGACACGGCTCACGGTCGACTCATGCATGTCGATCGCCTCGGCCACGAGCTTGAGCGTCATCGGCTTCAGGAACGCGATGCCGCGATGCAGGAACGCGTCCTGCTGGCTGACGATTTCGGTCGCCACCTTGAGGATGGTCTGGGCCCGCTGGTCGAGGCTCTTGGTCAGCCAGTTGGCGGTCTGCAGGCAATCGACGAGGAAGCTCTTTTCCTGGCTGTCACGCGCCTTGCCGGTGACGCTCGCATAGTAGGTCCGGTTGACCAGCACGCGGGGCAGGATGTCGCTGTTGAGTTCGATGATCCAGCCGCCGGGGCCCTCGCGCACGAACACATCCGGCACCACCGATTCAACCGGCCCGCGCTCGAAGGCACGGCCGGGCTTGGGATCGAGCGCCTTGAGCTCGGCCAGCATGTCCAGCAGATCGTCGCGGTCGCAACCGATGGTGCGGCACAGCAGGACGAAATCGTGGCTGGCGATCAGTTCGAGATTGTCGAGCAGGCGCTGCATCATCGGATCGAGCCGGTCACGCTCGCGCAATTGCAGCGCGAGGCACTCCTTCACGTCGCGCGCGAACAGGCCTACCGGATCGAGCGTCTGCAATTTGCCGAGCACCGCCTCGACCGTCTCGAGCGGCGCGCCGAGCTGCAATGCCACGGCATCGAGTTCGAGCGCGAGGTAACCGGCTTCGTTCAGCCCGTCGGCAAGGAAGCGCGCAATGATGCGCTCGGCAGGATCGATCAGCAGCAGGCCGATCTGGTCGTTGAGATGCTCGCCCAGCGTCTGGCGCGCGGCGACGTATTGGTCGATGTCGGCCGCCTCGCCGCCTTCCCCGCCCCCACCGCTGCTCCAGTCGGTGCCCAGCCGGTCCTCGCTGCGCTGCTCGGGAAAGACGTTCTCGATCTCGGTATCGTAGGAGCCGGCAATGGCGTCGGCCGTCTGCGGCCGGTCCACGGCATTGGCCGAATCGTCGAACGGGCTCACTTCCATGGGCGCTTCGGCAGGCTCCGCCGCCTCGACGCCGTCTTCGCGTTCGAGCAGCGGATTGCGCAGCAATTCGGCTTCGACAAAGGCATTGAGCTCGAGGTGGCTCAGCTGCAGCAGCCGAATCGACTGCATCAGCTGAGGCGTGAGCGTCAGACTTTGCGACTGCCGGACCTCGAGCCGCGGCGAGAGCGCCATATTACCCTTTAGCTTCCCCGCGCCGCAGACAGGGCGGCGCGAGCGGGACCATGCCGTATTGCGACAGTCGGGGCAAGACCGAGGGCAAGAAGCGTGCCAGAGAGGTTAAGCCGTTGACCGGATGATCAAGTTTGCCGGACCGGCGGGGTCAGACCGAAAAGCTTTCCCCGAGATAAACGCGGCGCGCCTCGGGGTCGGCGGCGATGGTTTCGGGCTTGCCCTGAATCATCACCCGTCCGTCATGGATGAGATAGGCGCGATCGACCAGCGACAGCGTCTCGCGCACCGCATGATCGGTGATCAGCACGCCGATGCCGCGCGTCGTCAGCTGCCGCACCAGTGCCTTCACATCGGCCACCGCAATCGGATCGACGCCAGCGAAAGGCTCGTCGAGCAGCATGAAGACCGGGTCGCCCGCTACGGCGCGCGCAATCTCGGTGCGCCGCCGTTCGCCGCCCGACAGCGCCTGCGCATTCACATTGGCGAGGTGGGCGATGCCGAACTCGTCGAGCAATTGGTCGAGCCGCGCCATCCGCTCCTTGCGCGAGCGTACATGCGCCTCGAGCACGGCGAGGATGTTGCCCTTGACCGTCAGGCCACGGAACACCGAAGGCTCCTGCGGCAGATAGCCGATGCCGAGGCGGCCGCGCTGGAACAGCGGCAGCCGCGTGATCGCCGCGCCATCGAGCCGGATATCGCCCTGGTCGGGCTTCAGCAGCCCCATGATGATGGTGAACACCGTGGTCTTGCCGGCGCCATTGGGGCCGAGCAGGCCCACTGCCTCGCCGCGGCGCACCGCGATAGAGACATCGCGCACGACGATCTTCTTGCCGAAGCGCTTGGACAGGCCATGCGCCACCAGCCAGCCCGTCTGATCGACCCGCGTGCCCGCCGCTTCACTCATTGCGGCGTGAACACGCCGGTCACGCGCCCGTCGCGGCCGCCGGTGAAGGTGGTGGTATTGGCATTGAGGTCGATCAGCAGATCGGGTCCGCCGACGGTGCTCGAGGCGTTGACCACCATCACATTGCCGGTGAGCTTCAGCGTCTCGGCCTTGGGATCATAGACGGCGCGGTCGCCGGTCGCGTCCTGGTCGTTGGTCTTGATCCGCACATTGCCGGTCGCCACGAAGCTCTTGATGTTGGAGGGGCCGCCCTCGCCATAGTCGACGACGACCTTGGCCGCCCACACCGTCATGTCCTTGCGCACCACGACGACGCTGCCAGTAAAGGTCGCGAGCTTGGTCTCATCATCGACGACGAAGACGTCGGCCGTGATCTTGATCGGGCTTTCGCCCTGGGTCTGCGCCGCGGCCGGAACGGCCAGCGCGAGGAGGGCAAACAGCGCGAAAGCGAAACGCCGCATCATTCTTCCTCCGCCTCGGGCAGCTGCTGCATGGTCACCGTCGCGTTGGTGAAGGTCCAGCGATTGGTCTTGCCGTCATGCAGCATGGTCGAGCCGGTGATCGTCGTGCCGTCGCCCAGCGCAATGTCCACGGGGCCATCGGCGCGAATGATCTCGGATGCCATGTCGGCGGTGAGTGCCGAGAGCGTGCCCTCAAGCCCATCGTCACCCGTGACGTTGGCGATGCCGGGCACGAGGGCAATCTGCGACGCCGTATTCATCGTCGCCTCGTCGGCAATGACGAAGAACGTCCCGCCATCGGCCTTTTCATATTCGAGCGTCGCCTCGCTCATGGCGATATCCTCGGGCTGGCCGATGGGGGTGCGGGCCTCAGCTGCCGTCAGCTGGTAGCGCGAACCATCCGTCCCGGTGCCCGAATATCGTGGCGCTTCGACGACCAGGTTGCCGCGATCGACGCTGATCCCCGCCACGCCATACTGGCGCATGAGATTGGACAGATAGATCTGCCCCGCCAGCGCGGCAAAGGCGGCAAGCCCGAGCAGCGGCACCACGATACGCAGCACGGCCACCACGCGATTGCGCACGATCAGGCTGCCGAGGATGGCGGCGCGCTGATCGAAGCTGTCCGTGCGTGCGATGGCCATCAGGAGTGCGCGAAGATGTCCTCTTCGTCCCAGCCGAGGAGATCAAGCTCGATGCGCGTCGGCAGGAAGCGGAAGCAGGTCTCGGCCAGTTCCAGCCGTCCCTCGCGCCGCAGCATGCGGTCGAGATGCCGCTTGATGTCGTGCAGATAAAGGACGTCCGACGCCGCGTAGTCCATCTGGGCTTCCGAGATCTTGTCGGCGCCCCAGTCGGAACTCTGCTGCTGCTTGTTCATGTCGACATTGAGCAGTTCGCGCGCCAGATCCTTGAGCCCGTGCCGGTCGGTATAGGTACGGACCAGCTTGCTGGCGATCTTGGTGCACCAGACCGGGCCAGTCACCACGCCGAAGCGGTGTTTGAGCACCGCGATATCGAAGCGGGCATAGTGGAAGATCTTGGTGCGCTGCGGATCGCTCAGCAATTGCACCAGATTGGGCGCTTCCTTCAGATCGGCGGGGATCTGGACGACATCGGCGCTGCCGTCGCCGGGCGACAATTGCACGACGCAAAGCCGGTCGCGGCGGGGGTCCAGCCCCATGGTTTCGGTATCGATCGCCACTTCGCGGCCATAGCGCGACAGGTCCGGCAGGTCGCCCCGATGCAGGCGCGTGGTCATATTGCCCCCAAAGAAATTCAAAGTGCGACCCCGTTTGCCACAGCATCTTGTCGATGGAAAGGCCGGGCAGTGGACGGCGCCTCGCGGTTGACATGCTCTCCTGTGTCGGCCCATCAAACCTGTGTTGATTGGAGTTATTTTTTTGGACGACGATAATCAGGAGCGGCGGCCCCGGCGGCAGCCGCATGATCTTGCTTATGTTTTGGGCGAAGGTGCGTCGATCGGCCGGAGCCGAATCGTGCGGGACGCGCTGTCCGTGGCGCCCCTCATCTTCTTCAATTCCGTCCTCAATTTCGCAATCTACCTCGCCATCATCGTCCGGGACACGCCGCCGCGCTGGGATGGCTTCTGGCTGGTGGCCGCCAGCCTCACCCTCCTCCCCCTGATCATCAGCTTCGTCCTGGTGTCCTTGCGCGACCATTCGCAGCCCGTAACCGTCGCCACTTTCGTGACCGGCGTGACGGTCGCCGTTGTCGTGGCGGTCCTGTCCGCCCTGCGTCTGCACATGAGTTATTCCGGCGTGCTGCTCGTCGCGATCCCGACCGTGGCCGTGGCCATCGTTATCTTGCTGCGGCTCTATCGCGCGCAAACCGAACACGTCGCCCTGCTCGACTTTCCCGAGAGTGAGGCCGCGCTGGAAAAACTGGGCGGCAACATCCAGGTCATCCGCAGCGCCGAGGCCGATCTTGGCGCCTTCGACCGCTATCTGATCGACATTCGTACGCACTATTCCGACAAATGGTCGCGCTTCCTGCTGCGCTCCTACATGCGGGGCGTTGTCGTCACCCCATGGATCAAGTTCCTCGAAACCCGCCGGGGCCGCGTCGATATCGACACGTTCGATCTATCCGACGTGGTCCTCCGCCCCAGCCAGGTGCTTTACTCGCGCGCCAAGCGTGTCTTCGACCTGTTCCTCGTTCTGGCGCTGCTGCCGTTCGCCCTGATCATTGGCGGCGTCGTGGCGCTCTACACGCTGTGGCGTGCCGGTCGACCCATCCTGTTCCGGCAGGACCGGCGCGGCTTTGGCGGGCGGAACTTCCAAATCTACAAATTCCGCACGATGCATCAGAACGCCGGCAAGCACTCGGCGCTCGACAATGACTCGCGGATCGTGCCGGGCCTGCGCTGGGTCCGCCGCCTGCGCTTTGACGAGATCCCGCAGCTCTACAACATCTGGCTGGGCCAGATGAGCTGGATCGGCCCGCGGCCGGCCACCATCCAGGTGGCGGAAGTCACCGAAGCGGTCGAGCCGAAATATGCCAGCCGGCTCCTGGTACGGCCGGGCCTCAGCGGCTGGGCGCAGGTCAATTCGGGCTATGCCAGCACGGTCGAGGAAGAGATCGAAAAACTCGGCTACGACCTCTATTACGTAAAGCACATGTCGCTCGACCTCGATCTGGTGATCCTCGCGCGGACTCTCCGAATCCTGCTGTTCCGCACCGGCGCCAAATAGCCCGTCGTCCGCCCGCGACGGCGCCGAAGTAACCCGCACCGGACGAGCCCGACGGCTCCCACAAGCGCCAAGTGACCTGTCGGCGAAGACTGACCGAAACAGACGTCTGCTGCGACGTTGACTAAGGTTTACATGCGCCTCGGAAGTGCTGCATAACCCCGTCGTCATTGAGGGGGTGTGACGTGCTATGGAGCTGAGGGGACGGGTAGAAGAATTCCTCACGGCAGCCAGCCCTGACAAATTCTGCGACGAGTGCCTCACAGTCGATATGCGGCTGACGGTGCCAGTTCTGGACACCCTGGAGCGGCTGGCAGCGGATGGTTGCTTCACGCGGGAGATTGGCGTTTGCTCAATCTGCGGCGAAACCAGGCTCACTATTTGGAGCCACGCGCATAGTTAGCCGATGTCCTCGATCTTGAGGTCGCCGCGCTTGAGGGCCGCAACGACAGTGTGCGTCCGGTTCAGCGTGCCGTATTTATCGGCAACCGAGCGGTAGTGGAACATGACGGTCGCGGGACTTATTGCCAGTATGTCGGCCACGTCAGCGGCCGATTTCCCCATGGCAAGCCACCGTATTACCTCAGCTTCCCTGACGCTCAGTAGTGCACTGCCCACGAAGTATGCACCCCCCGACTCATAGTGCACGAGCGTTTACGAGCCCGCAAGCCAGCGGCTCGACGTGGTCCCACCCCCTTTTGGGCGCATGGGCAAGAGCACTAGCGTCGTCAATGGACGGGCTGGCACGGGACGTCGGTGCGAAGGGAGAACTCAACGCCAAGGGGAGATCGCCAGACGCAAACCATCTACGCGCTTCCTGACATCGGCAGGAATGCGTTGGACGAACTACGGTGCTGAGGAGCCGTTACCCAGGCAAAGCGTCGGTCGCGCTTAGGTTCTTGATCCAACTGAAGCGAGGAAAAAGATGGTGCCCTGGAGAGGACTGGCCCGACCGACTACTTGCTCATTGATAAGGTTGACGTTTTTCGCTCACCGAGTGAGATGTGTGTGACACATCAGTGGGTCAGCCACAAGCCGGGACCCCCAATCTGGCGGGGGCCCCCAAGTTCAGTTCGTCGTGGTTAAGACGAGGCTAGTCACTGCACGCTTATTTTGGGCAGCCGCTGCTGCATTTTGGCGATAAGAACGCGCCGCCCGGCACTGCTCGAGAAGCTGCCCGCCGCTCCCAGCGGTGCGGCCCGCCAAAAGTTGAGCCCGCTCACCGGATCGCCCGAAGCGTTCTCACCTTCAAGTTGCTCCACGGCCTTCCGCACGATCTTGGAGTACGTCTCGGCCTCTGTCACTGAGTGACCGCCAGACCGTGCTATCTCGACCACCTGCGTTAGGATCGTGTGCAATACGGTTACGCCGATGCCCTTCTGAATAGAGAAATTGGTCGCATCGTCGAAAGCCTCGGGGAAGATGTCCCGGAGACCCCGCCAGTATGCATCGAGAATGCTGACCTGGTGGTCTTCGCCTAGGGCCTTGAAGTACGGTGAGGCGAGGACCTGCTTGAGTGAGGAAACCATCGAAGCAGAGGGCATGACCGTGTCGCCCTTTTCCATGGCGGCGAACCGGATCCTTCCGCGCCATACCGGACTCTTTTCCCCGAGTTGATGGACGATGTTTTGCGCTAACACCTGCCAATCGCGCCCGCGCTCCACAAGAGACTCCATCACCTCCGGGTCCTTTGCCCGCTGAGACAGAAGCTCGTAGGCGAGATCGGTACGGACCGATTTGGCTTTAGAGTTGACGATATAGAATTGATCCATCTCCTCCTCTTCGGTTGCACCCAACATGCAGGTGAAGGGAATTTCGTACTTGGACCACCTCTCCTCCTCGAACTCTTCGATCAGCCGCTTGAGTGCGAGAATGCGGTGCTGACCATCCACAACGTAAAACTTCGGCTCGTATCCAAGCTTCACGCCGCTTTCGCTTAGGGGCGAGAGGTTCAGCACGCCGTCTTGGAATGCGCGCCTTGCCTCGCGGTTGCGGATGTTGAGGAGGATCGATGTCGGTAGGTCGACGCGCCCCTTTCGGAGATCCACGGCAAGCTCGTTAATGCGCGTCTCTTGGGGCAACCGCTGGTAGCCCTTGTTAGTTCGCGGGTCCCTGTGGGGCACCACATAGTTGTTCGGGATCAGTGCCCCGGCGGGAATGAAACCCGTTACGATCGGCACGTCGGCCCGGATCAACTTCGGCCCCATGATTACGGGTATTGAGGGTGGGGCCGTGAAGGGGCCGGGAGGTGGCGAGAATGTAGGGCGAATGGCCATCGAGTTTTCTTCCACTGGACGTTCGAGAATGGTATGCATGTTAATTGGCTCCGGTAGGGGCTGTGATGAACGGGCTCCCGGGTTCCAGCCGGTGGCCCGTTTTTCTTAGGGCCAAGAGTCCGCGACCGACGTTCGGTCCCGGATGTTGTTTCACATGCGACTCAAAATGTCCAGATCCGCGTATTTGGATCTTCATATTTGGATCCGTATATGTAGATCCAATAGTATTCAACGGAACGCGACAGTATTTCGTGCGTTCCCCTCTAGATTTTCGTGGCTCGTAAACACATTTCGTGTAATACAACCCGTAGAAACCATGTTTACTGGCTAAGCTATTGATTTAGTTGGATTTCCGAACTCGGAGTCAAATCAAGGGGTTAGCGATGGCGACTCGGCGACTCAGGGAGAATGATCCGGTGGGCAACCCGATCGAAATGAAGCTCGATCTCGATATTGAAGTCGAAGACATTGACGCTGAGGAACGCGCGCCCGGCCAAGGCTGGACCGTGAGCCAGGACGCGCTTGATGAGATGCGAGAAATTGACGCCCGCATCCGCGCAGCTGAACAGATGAGTGGAAACCTCGTCGTCGGATAGCACGCTCATGCGTCATTCGGCGGGGGGCGGATGGCATTCAACTATTTATCGCTCGGCTCAAACGCCGACTGGAAGAAGCTTGAAGATCGCTTAGCCGTCGATCAGGCCAATCCGCATATTGCGGGGATGATCGTGACCAGGCTCCGGGAGCTTGGCGCACTGTCGGTGTTGGTCGAGGACGACTATCTCGATCGCGACTTTAGCGAGGCCTACTCCGCGTACTACTCCACGACCTTCCGCCGGCATACCAAGCTTTGTACTAGATTGCTGTTCTTCGGGAACGACATCTCTTTCGTGAACGCGACGGCCGATGCTGAAGAGCTGTCGAACAAGCTTGAAGCATCCTCCTTCTTGGGCCAGGTGGTACTCAGGCCGATCTCTCAAGCACCTGTCAGCCAGGCGCTGCTTGCCGCCCCTCCCGCACCAGCAAGTCACGAGGGGTACCTACTCGTTCGCAGCAAACACACCTATCACGTCTGGGGCGCAGAGCTGAGCGTCGAGGGTGTGCCGATGACGCAACAAGACTCGAGGGTTGGGGCTTGCGCACAGGCTACGATCTGGGTTGCGGCGCGTCATTTCCACCAGCGCCACCGCGGTCCATGGCTTTCGACCGTTTCCATCACGCGCGCTGCTTTGGCTCAGTCAGAAGCCCATACCAACCTAATGTTGCCAGCGGGATCTGAGTCACTGACCGTTAATAACATGGTCGCTGCACTTCGCGCAGCCGGGCGAGAGCCGCTAATCTACTATGCAGCGAGTCCTCAGGCCTGGGGAGCGGTTAGACCCTACGACATCATCAACCGCTACGTTGACTCCGGCATTCCAGTGATAGTCGGCCTAACCTTTCCCAACCAACCTGTCGGCCACGCGGTAGTCGCGACTGGCCAGGTCTTTCGTCTCACAGCACCCGCAGCGTTTCCCCCCAATCCCACCCGTGCCGAGTACCTTGAGGCCCTCTACGTTAACGACGATCAGATTGGCCCGAACATACGGGTTGGATTGCGACAGGGCAGCGCCTTGAACGAGGCTCACTATACGATTGAAGAGAACGCGAGCTATCTGATCATACCCTTGCCAGGCAAAGTCTATTTGCCAGCGGAGAAGGCCGAGGCGCTTTCGTGGTCCAACCTTCGGTCTTACGCCGCTGACTGGCCAGCCTTTCAAGCGAAGCATCAGGCAAAGCTCGGCGGCGGTTCCATTCCCCTTGGAGACGATTTCGTGGCCAAGCTGGCGGCGAACGAGGTGGTCGCGCGGACGTACCTTACCTATGGATGGAAGTATAAGAGGCGCGGCCTGAGAAACAGGCTATCGAACCCCGTTCGGCAGGTAATACTCAATTTGGAGACGCCGAGATTTGTGTACGTCACGGAGTTTGCAACGCTTGACGATACGACCGGTAGAACGCAGTTCGACAGAAGGATCCAAGCCCATAGCGTCGTCGACGCGACGGCCAAGAACCAAGGCGCAGACTCGGTACTGTTCCTGAATGCTCCAGGCTTTTGCGCCTGGCACTCTCACGACAAGAACGGGATATTTCAGCGCTCGGTCGCACCGATAGCAGACAGCGCGACTTACTACCCGAAAGCCAGGGGTGACGTGGATTTTGCCAAGTTCAAGCTAAGCCAGTTTTAGCGTCGGCCCAGGGGTCAAAAGCTGTAGCCGGATTTGAGGGCCTGTGCCTTGGACAGCGCCGCGAGAGCATGCTGTCCCGTAGAGCATACCTCCGGACACCTTTGGCGGGACCTGAAAACCTGATCCGCGATCCTGGGCATCCTTCCAGTGAGCGGCCCTCGTAGCTGGCACGTGGTCGACTGCGACTAGAGGTCAAACAGCCGCCGGAAGAACCCTTTCTTCGGGGTCGGTTTTGCTGCCTTCGCGGGAGGGGTCTCGCGAACCAGTTGCGGACCCCGCTGGGGTGGTGACCAGTTGCTCGGGGGAGCCCATGGCTCGGTTTTTGTTGGAGCCGGACTAGTGGGTTGCTTCGTTCTCCCCTCGTTGGCCGGAGGGATGGTCCCTGGGGCCTGACGCGCACCGGACGTGTGCAGCCCGAACTGCGCAAAAAGGGGATCGGGAATGTCCACCACATCGCGGGCGCGCGTGAGCGCCACATAGAACAGTCGCAGCTCTGCGGCGCGATCCTGCTCCTGTTTGAGTTTGCTCCCGGGGTCGCTGACCCTTGCTGGTCGTGACTTGAGGAAGTCATCCATCAGCCGGACGGTGCGCCACTCACGGCCCTTCGCCTTGTGGGCGGTGGAAATGACGAGGTCACACTCCTCTTCCTCGACGGTTCGGTTGAGAGCCCACATCAGCTGGCGCTCGCCTCTACTCTGCACGAGGTTTACGAACGTCAGAAGGTGTTCGCCCTCAGGGGTATCCGTAAACCTGACTACTTCGTCCCAGTTCTGGAACCCGAAGAACTCCGCGACGGTACTGGGATTGCCTTCCTTGAGGTCCTGGACACCCCGCAGCATCTCCATCATCTCGCGGTTACCTCCAACGAGGTGTGGCTTCCGCCCATCGTTCAGCGCCTCGACTAATGCAGTCATTGCTGACGCGTTTGTCCGTGCGAGTATCGCCCTCGGTTCGCAGTGGCCGACGCGGCTTTGCAGATCGGCATTTCCGGTCAGAGGAACCCCTTCCCCAAGCTCCGCCAGAACCCTTGAAGCCGCGTCCGCAATCCCTCTCCCGAACCGGAATGAAAGCGTCAGTCGGACTGTCTCCTCGGTCGCAATCTGCTCCATCGCATTTACCGCGCCCCGCCACTCGTAGATTTGCTGGTACCGGTCTCCAACGTACACGAGCTGGGACGATTGTTGACGCAGCACTTCTAGCACTGCCGGATTGGTGTCCTGAGCCTCATCGAGAAGTATGAAGTCGCTGGCGATTTGGGGACGGGAAAGCGCCCAGAGCTTCAAGTAGCCATCGTGTCCAAGCGGTACGAGGTCGGCGTGGTCCGTCATGC
Source organism: Hyphomicrobiales bacterium (assembly GCA_004144345.1). Classification (GTDB taxonomy): domain Bacteria; phylum Pseudomonadota; class Alphaproteobacteria; order Rhizobiales; family Devosiaceae; genus Devosia_A. Next base: position 19,586 of record SEEL01000004.1, on the reverse strand, counting down.
GTCCCCATACGTGCTTGGCCCCCTTCACTGCGAACCGCTCCACCTCCCCAAGGGTGTCCAATGACGCGGTCAGAAGCGAGCCGTGATGGGGAACGTGCTTGGGCAAGATGTCGTCATCAGCGCTTTGCGCGAACCGCCGGATCGTATCTAGGATGAGAAACGCTTGCGACCGTGGTTGCAAACTGTGGTCTTTGTCCACGCGCCAGAGCTTAGTCAGTCCCAGGATTTCGGCGAGCTGGTTAGAACTAGTTTTGCCGGTCATCTTGCCGCTATTCGTACGGAGGTCCGTTGGGGTAGCGCGAAATGCCAAGCCGTGCGTCGTGGAGCAGTTCACTGAGGTTGGAAAGCGCCCCTTTGCCTCCGCGACTATGCTGCGATTGAATGCGATGTACTGGCCGCTCTTCGGGGAGGCATGAGCGATTAGCTCAAGCGTCGAGGTCTTGCCTGTCCCCGCATATGCATTGATCTTCGTCGACCCGCCGTTGCGAAATGCCGCAATGGCCGCCTCCTGCTCAGCAGTGGGTCGCCGCTTAACGGTCGTGGCGGCTGGGCCCGCGGCGCGCGTGACCGTCCCTCGCGCGCTGTGGGATGGGGCTGTATTTATGGGCTTATCGCGGGAGGCGGCGCGTAGCTCGCCAAGGTGGAGGGCAAGCTCCCTTGCCCGCGAGGTCTTCCTAAATGTCAGCTCAAACGCAATCTCATCAAGGCGCACGTTGTTTGCATGGGAGGTTGCCTCCTCGAGTGCAGTCTCAAGGTCGTCGATCGAGGCTGAGATGTGAGGTCGATCCATCAATCAGTCCGAACAGCCGCCGCCCTTGCAGACCCACTTCTCAACGCAGTCCGCAAGGGTGCGATCACTCGCTGAACACTCCCAGATTGTGGCTTCGATCCCGTACGCCAAGAATGTCTCTTGGATGAAGAGGGACGCGTCCCGGCATTTGGACTCTGCGCGTCGACAGATCAGGATGATACCTGGGATAAGCTCGGTCTGCTGCGCATAAGTAAGCGCCTGACCAACTGCCTCTTTCCACTTGTTGTCAAACTCGACCTCGATCGCATGGGTGTCGCTTACGCAATCGGCCCGGCTCTGCTTCGGGAGTGTAACCTCCATTCTCATGCCTTCGCAGAGGGCGTCTCGATAGTCACTTTCCTTCCACTGGTCACCAAGGGCGACGCCAGCAATCATAGGGGTGTTCCAGAGAATGGCTAGAACCCCTGCCCAACAATTGAATGCGCGCAATGTTCTACCCCCCGAGCAATGAACCATTGTCGCAACATTGAGGCAAGGGTGGGTCTAGTGGGGAGTAGTCCGGCAGGGCAAAGTATTGACGGCGTCGCTGGTCGGACCTCGGGGTCAAAAGTTGCATCCAGATTTGAGGGCCTATTTCCTGGACAGCGAGACGCCGACGCCCCCGTTACCCCGGGGTCAAAGCCGCCCCCAGGGGCTTGCTGGTCGCCTGAACCAGCGGATACTAGGCGGCCTAAGCGAAGGAGGGCACGTGACCACACAACTGCTCCCGCCACAGGCGGACGTGGAATGGGCACTCCTCCGCCTACTTGGAGCGCGCGGGAAACCCATTACCGCCCAAGAGGCATACGACGCGCTGGCCGAACACTTTGAGTTGGGCTGGGTCGCAACCCACCTACGTCGTCCGAATGCCAGTAGGGACGTAGTGTGGCCCAACGTCGTCCGGTTCGCGCGACGGCGACTGGTCGACGAAGGCTGGATGCTGCGGAACCCCAGAAATCAATGGCAGCTTTCAGTTCGCGGAAAGGCCCGGGCAGCGATCAAACTCAACCTCAGTAGCCTCTAGTCACCGCTATGGTGGGAGGTTGATCGCTAGGGTGTGCTTCAACGGAACCGCCCTATGAGGTGGTTCGATAAATGAGATTTGACACCCTAAACGAACCATGTATTATCAGACCATCCAAAACGAACCGATGGTCTAGGTCATGTTCATCCGCGCCTACTTACGAGCATCTACCAAAGAGCAGGACGCCAATCGTGCCCGCGCCGCCCTTGACGTTTTCGCCGCGGAACGGGGCCTTACCATTGCCGCCACTTACGTCGAGAACGAGAGCGGCGCGTCCCTTCAGCGCCCTGAGCTGTTCCGCCTCCTATCAGACAGCAAGCCGGGGGACGTGCTGCTAGTCGAGCAGGTCGACCGCCTCAGCCGTCTCAACGGGGTAGACTGGGACCGGCTATGTGCCGAACTGAGGGCCCGCAGGGTGCGTGTCGTCGCGCTTGACCTGCCCACGTCTTGGCGTCTGGCGACTACCGCAGACGAGTTCACGGAGCGCATGTTTGACGCGATCAACAGTATGATGCTCGACATGCTCGCCGCGATTGCCCGCAAGGATTACGAGGATCGACGCCGTCGGCAGACGGAGGGGATTGCCGGTGCGAAAGGACGCGGAGTCTATCGGGGTCGCCCCGAAGACACGGAGCGCAACGCTGCGATCGTGGAAATGCTGGCGGCAGGGCAGAGTTGGAATACCATCCTTCGGGCCACTGGTTGCTCCCGGTCCACGCTGTCTCGCCTTTCCAAGCGCGCCGTGCCGGGTGGGGTGCCAATCGGTTGACCGAAAGACTTATCTCGCGCAGCAAGTCGACAAGCGTAGTTGGTCGCTTTGGGGCCCCACCCTTCGGGCGGCAAGGTGACCATCGTCCGGGCCACCGAAAGGTCGAGTGGACCACGTCGCCAGCGTTACTCCTAGAAGCCCCGCAGAGGACCGAGGAGAGTCCTGGCGACTGTGCCAGGCGTCACCCTAGCTTGAGGACCCGGCGAGTCTCCTGGGGCTTCCCTGGCCCTGCATGGCACCGGCCAGACCAAGTCAGCGCGGCAACGTGAGACCGTCAACGGGCCGCGTGATTTCTCTGACGATCTTGATCCCACCTCACACGCGACAGGTAGAACGTATTTGTTTGACGATCTCGGTGGCACACCACTGAAAGACAGACAGATAGTACGTCGGAACGATGACTACTCGACCGTCATGATGTGGGGTTCGAGATTGGACGCCCCATATATCAGCGCCCATGACACCCGAGGGAGGGCTCACTACGCAGACAGTCGTCCTCTTCAAGCCTACGCCAGGCCGTCTCGTCGTAGCCCAAAGTAGCGGCCCTCCGAGGGGTCGCATTTGTTGGACGATCTTGATGGAACCCTCCCCCGGTCAGATACACACTTAGAGGCATACATGATGTCTACCGATAGTCGGACTTCGGGTTACCTCGTGTAGCGGAGTGTACGCCGCTCCATTCCCCCATCCATATCCTTCCAGACAAGAACCTCATCGTGTTCCCGAGGGACGACGACACCGCGTTCGGCATCCTGCAATCCAGCCATCACGAACTCTGGGCGACCGCAATGGGCAACCGCATGGGCGCGGGCAATCAGCGCCGCTACAACAGCCTGACGTGCTTCGAGACCTTCCCGTTTCCCGCTGGGCTGACCCCCGACATACCCGCCGTCAACTACGCGACCAACCCCGAAGCCATTGCGATTGCGGAAGCGGCGAAGAGGCTGAACGAACTGCGCGAGAACTGGCTCAACCCGGCTGACCTCGTGCGCCGTGAACCAGAGGTCGTCGCGGGGTTTCCCGACCGCGTACTCGCGAAGGACGATGAGGCTGCGGAGGTTCTCAAGAAGCGCACCTTGACCAAGCTCTACAACGAGCGACCGGCATGGCTCGATCATGCACACAAGGCACTCGATGCCGCCGTGGCGAACGCCTACGGCTGGCCCGCCGATCTGGCCGACGATGAAGTCCTGGCCCGCCTCTTCGCACTCAACCAGGAACGCACAGCGCCCTCGCCCTTGCCCCTTGCGAAGGTATAGCGCTGCTGGCGTTTGGGGACTCGCCCAGGCCCTTCCAGCGCCCCGCCGTCACTACCTACCCGGGGCCAGATGCGCGGCTATACGAGCCTCTTGACACCCCCTATGCCAGAGCTTCCTCGAGGGCCGTCCAGAGGTCTTCCGACTCCGACATGGTGACGCCGCGCTCACTGAGGACGGCCCAACGCGCCGCCTTCCAATGCGCACCAAGGATGGTGCCGTCGGAACGATGCTCCAGAGCAAGGTAGGGTTGGCCGTCATCAGCCACGAGGCACTCCACCTGCCACCGTTGATGCGCAGCCGACGCTCGTGCGGCGACCTCCGCGACGGCCTGTTTCGATGGGGTGGAGGGAAACTGGATCACGTTCATGGCAGGTCTCTATTGAAGGGCGCGCCGGGATGCGAGCCACTGTTTTTCGACTAGGGCGGCCTACGTTGCCGAGCTTCACAAGGCGCCCCAACGATGGACTATAGGGTGGGTGGCGAGAGCATCTCGAAGCGCGGGAGCCGACATATTTCACGATAGAGACCCGCGGGCTCTCCATACCGTTCGTGTTCGTCTCTGAGCGAGTGGCCGGTGAAGATGCGCTGGTAGTAACCGTCGATGCCGACATCGCGGCACACCGTTTCCATCCGGTGACGCCACGCATGGTTCGGTTGCCTCGAAAGATTGGGGATGATCCCGTGGACAAACTCCCTCAGGCGATTGGCCCCGGCTTTCACCCTTCCACTGACACTCTCCGTGCCATCACTGGCAACGGCCTCAGGTTTACCGGGAGGCATGAGCAGCCGTTTGCCCCGCGCCGTCGTCTTGGGTGAAGCCCCACCCCTCGCGGCCTTGGAGTGCGTCGGATGGATGAACAGGCGCTCCCCGGGGGCGCTCGTTGCGAAATCGACAAACCCCAGCTCCACCAGATGTGGGTGAATGGGAACCTCGCGCGACGTGTCGGTCTTCACCGTCCCTGCCTCAGGCGTAATCACGAGAACCCAGTGATCGCTCTTCCGTTGAACGTCCTGCTTGCGAAGCTGGATGATCTCGCCCACACGCGCACCGGTATAAGCCAACACCCATGGCACCCAGCGACGCAGCGCGAACGACTGGACCGCCTCTTCGGGCCGTCTGACCTCATTGTTGCACGCCGCGAGGATGACCCTTGCCTCGTCGTCAGTGAAACCCTTCGGCGTGCTGCTCCGCTTGGCCTTTAGTTTGCCCGCGCCCTTCACCCTAATCCCGAGAGCCGGGTTGGCAGACACTTTGTGGTTCTCAACAGCCCAGGCAAACACGCTCTTTAGCGCCGCCAGGTCGTTGTCGTGGACCGTGCGGGGCGAGAGCGGCTTGCCAGTCTTGGGCGACGAATGCGCGAGCCGAAAGTCCTTGAACGCAACAACATCAGTCGGCCTAACGCGCGCTGCATCGTCATGCTTGAGGAACTTCACGAAGGTCCTTATGGCACCCGAATAGTTCCGGTGGGTCGCTGGCTTCGCCGCGCCCGTTCGACTGGACTCCCCCCACCACTCGTCAACAAGGCCGGTCAAAGAGACCCCCGCTTTTGGCACCCGTTGAACATCGGCGGTGGCTGACCGTAGAGCGGGGAAGCGGTTGAGGTTCTTGTCCTCGCTATAGTCTCCGTGAGCGTTTGAGTTGAGACGATCCGCGGCCAACATGAGGACGCGTCCGAGTTCATCGTGAAGTCGTTTGCGGCTGTCGAGGTCGACAACCAGACCGTGCATGGCAAGAACCCTGTCCAGGTAGGGCAGACCCGTAGACGCGCCATCAGCACCATCGCCCGGCGCGAAGATCGGCCACGTGTGTTGCACCCAGTCTCTCACGTACTCCCAGCGAGCCCGGTTGCCGGGGTCGTCCTCAGCGCCAGCCACGAACTCGCGGTAAGCCTCTCCAGACAGCGCAACGACCTCCTTTTGGGTGAGCCGCCGCGGGCCGTGCCGAAGAGCTTCGAGGAAGCTTGCCCAGTGCGACAGCACGACCGCCTGTCGCGCCTTCGCCTGGTCCGGGTCGCGTGTGCGGAGGGAAAACTGAAGGACCTCGGTGGACGGCCCTATCTTGACCGATGTGAGCGTATCTCCGACCGGAGCGACGAACGTCTTCCCCACGGCCATCGCGCGAATATCGCGTGGAATGCGCTGCTTGAACTGGCTGAAAGTAGAGCCCTGTCGGCGCGTGGGCCTAGCCATTCTGAAAACCATGCGTGACACCCGTGTGTGACAGTCGGGTGCGCAAAAACCTCAGCAATCTCAATAAGCTCAACGGGGTCAGCCAGTTCGCTGAGTGATGGTGCCCTGGAGAGGACTCGAACCTCCACGTCGTTAAACACACGGACCTGAACCGTGCGCGTCTACCAATTCCGCCACCAGGGCAAACCGATGGGCGCCGTTCCCCTAGGGGACGGCCTTGGCTCTGTCAACGGCAAAGCGCAACGGGCGGCAAGTCTCGACAGTTCGTCGCGGGATCGGCTAGAAGCGGGCACTGTTTTCGCCGAGCTGGAGCGCCTGATGGAAAACCCTGAACTGGTCACGATTTTCGGGGGTTCGGGCTTTGTCGGCACGCAAGTGACGCAGGCTCTGGCGCGCGCCGGCTACCGCGTCCGCGTCGCGGTGCGCCGCCCCGATCTCGCCGGCCATGTGCGGCCGCTTGGCGCCGTCGGGCAGGTGGTGCCGGTCCAGGCTAACCTGCGCAACCGGGATTCGGTGGCCGCCGCCGTCAGGGGCGCCTCCATCGTCATCAATCTGGCCGCCATCGGCATCGAGAAGGGCAAGCAGCGCTTCCGCGCCATCAATGTGAACGGCGCGCGCCATGTCGCCGAGGCCGCCAAGGCGGCCGGGGCGAGGACCCTCATCCATATGTCGGTGCTCGGCGCCGACGAGACCTCGCCCAGCCTCTTTGCCCGCTCGCGGGCCATGGGCGAGGCGGCGGTGAAAGCCGCCTTCCCCGCCGCCATCATCTTCCGCCCGTCGATCGTCTTCGGCCCGGGCGATGGCTTCTTCAACCAGATGGGCATGCTGGCGCGCCTGTTGCCGGTGATGCCGCTGTTCGGCGGCAAGACGCAGTTCCAGCCGGTCTATGTCGGCGATGTCGCCGAAGCGCTGGCCGCCGCCGCGCAGGGCAATGCCAAGCCCGGCAAGATTTATGAGCTGGGCGGGCCGGAAGTGCTGACGCACCGCCAGCTGATCGAGCGGGTGCTGCAGTTCTCCAACCGCTCCAACCCGATCCTGCCGCTGCCCAATTTCGTCGGCTCGCTCATCGCGCTGCCGATGCAGATCCTGCCCAAGCCGCTTATCACCGGCGACCAGCTCAAGCTGCTCGGCATTGATAACGTCGTGTCGGCGGAGGCCAGCAAGGACAAGCGCAATCTTGCCGGTCTCGGCATTGCGCCGCGGCCGCTCGATGCGGTGCTGCCCGGCTATCTGTGGCGCTTCTCGCGCAATGGCCAGTTCGACCGGCAGACGGCCTGATGGAAATCGTCTCCACCGGCCAATGGCTGCCCGGAGACGCCAATGTCCAGACCATCGAGGGCAAGGCGCATGGCGCCTCGGTGACCTTGCTGCTCGAGCACATGCCTGCCGGTTCGGGGCCAAGACTGCACACCCATCCCTATGGCGAGACCTGGGTGGTGATCGAGGGCCGCATCGCCTTTTCGGACGGCAGGGAGATGCGCGAGGCCAGCACTGGCGACGTGGTCTATGTCGCGCCGGGCGAGCCGCACAAATTCACCGTGCTCTCGGCGGGGCGGATCAAGATGGTCTGCATCCACCAGTCGGACGAATTCATCACCGACTGGCTGGAATAGGCCTCAGCGGAACAGCAGCACGCCCCACAGGCCAATCGCGCCCACGAAGATGCGCCAATAGGCGAAGGGGGCAAAGCCGTGCTTGTTGATGAAGTCGAGCGCGTAGCGCACGACGAAGAAGGCGCAGACGAAGGCGGCGGCAAAGCCGACGGCGACCGCCAGCCCCAGTTCCGACGTCAGCATGTCACGGCTCTTGAAGAGATCGTAGCCAAAGGCGCCGGCCATCAGCGGAATGGCGAGGAAGAAGCTGAATTCGGCGGCCGAGCGCTTGTCCGCGCCCAGCAGCAGCGAGCCGACGATGGTGGCGCCCGAGCGCGACACGCCGGGCACCAGCGCCAGCATCTGGAACAGCCCGATATAGAGGCAGAGCAGCGGCGGGTATTCGTAGATCGAGGTGTATTTCGGCGTCAGCTTCAGCTGGTCGACATAAAGCAGGATGATGCCGCCCACGATCAGCATGACGCAGATCAGCAGCGGCGTCTCGTAGATCACCGTCTTGATGAAATCATGCAGCAGGACGCCGGCCAGCGCCGCCGGGAACGCCGCCAGCACCACGCCCGAGATGAAGCGCAGGGCGCCGGGCTTGCGCGCGATCGCGTCGCGGGCAATGCCCACCAAGCGCCAGAAATAGACCACGACAATGGCAAGGATGGCGCCGAACTGGATCAGCACTTCGAACACCCGGCCGGGGCTGTTGAAGCCGAGGAAATGCCCGGCCAGCAGGAGGTGCGCGGTGGAAGAGACTGGTAGGAATTCAGTAAGGCCTTCAACAATCCCAAGGAGCGCCGGCACAAAAATACCTTGATCGCCGTTCATTTGATCTCCTACTCATCGCGGGGCCAAAGCCCGGTTCCGTCTAAGCTGATTTGCGCCACCGCGCCAGAATTGGACCCATCGCAGCGTCATGCCGAGACTTCTCCAGCACAGGCTCGATCCCGCTTCCCGCCTCGCCCGCTTGATGTTTGCCGAATACGGCATCGCCGTCGACGTCGAAGACATCAAGCCCTGGTTGCGTGACACGCATATCCTCGAACTCAACCCGGCGGCGACCGTGCCGATCCTCATCGACGAGGGCCAGCCCAATGCCGTGGGCGTGCTCGCGGTGCTCCACGCCATCGAGGACCGCTATTCGCCGGCCGCCGTCGCCGGGCTGTTTCCAGCCCAGCCCAAAGATCGCGCCGAGATGTGGCGGCTGTGCGAATGGGTGCTGCTCAAGTTCAATGACGAGGTGACGCGCTACATCTTCGAAGAGAAGATCATCAAGCGCGACCGCCCCGGCGCCACCCCCGACCCGTCGGTGCTGCGCGTCGCCAAGGCCAACCTCGGCGAGCATCTGCAATATTTCAACTGGCTGTTCGCCACCCGCCAATGGATCGCGGGCGATGTGATGACGCTGGCCGATTTCGCCCTCGCCGCCCATCTGAGCGCCCTCGATTATCTTGGCGACGTCAATTGGGACAGCGCCGCCGAGACGCGCGACTGGTACGCCCGCATCAAATCGCGCCCCGCCTTCCGCACCCTCCTCAACGACCGCATCGGCGGCATGCCGCCCCATTCCGGCTATGCCAACCTTGATTTCTGAGGCGGCACCGGCCGCCCTCGTCACTGAACTCAAAGCCCGGGCGGCGGCGCTGGGGTTTGGGGCGTTCGGCATCACCAGCGCCGCTGCGCGGCCGGACCTGCGCGACAAGCTCCAGCATGCGTTGGCCGAGGGCTGGCATGGCGACATGGAGTGGATGGCCGAGACGGCGGAGCGCCGGGCCAGCCCGTCGGCCCTGTGGGACGGGGCGCGCTCCATCATCATGCTCGGCGTCAATTACGGGCCGGACAGCGATCCGCTGGCGACGCTGACGCGGCGCGACCGCGGCACCATTTCGGTCTATGCGCGCAACCGCGACTATCATGAGATCATCAAGGGCAAGCTGAAGGAACTGGCGGGGCTCCTCAGCCGCCGCAGCGGTGCCGAGGTAAAGGTCTTCGTCGACACCGCGCCGGTGATGGAAAAGCCGCTGGCGGAAGCCGCCGGGCTTGGCTGGCAGGGCAAGCACACCGTGCTGGTCAGCCGCGACTATGGCTCGTGGCTGTTCCTCGGCGCCATCTTCACCAGCGCCGACCTGCCCGCCGACGAACCGCATGAGGAAAGCTGCGGCACCTGCCGGCGCTGCCTCGACATCTGCCCGACCGCTGCCTTTCCGGCGCCGTTCCAGCTCGATGCGCGGCGCTGCCTCGCTTACCTCAATATCGAGCACAAGGGGCCGATCCCCCTCGAATTCCGCGCCGCGATGGGCAACCGCATCTATGGCTGCGACGATTGCCTCGCGGTCTGCCCGTGGAACAAATTCGCCTCCGTCGCCAGCGAGGCGCGGCTCCAGGCGCGGGACGAACTCAATGCCCCGGCCCTCTCAGACCTCGTGCAGCTCGACGATGCGGGCTTCCGCGCGCTGTTCGCCGGCTCGCCGATCAAGCGCATCGGCCATGGCAGGTTCCTGCGCAATGTGCTGATCGCCATCGGCAATAGCGGCGATGTGGGCCTTGCGCCCTTAGCCGAAGCGCGGCTCGGCGATGACGACCCGCTGGTGCGCGGCGCCGCCATCTGGTCGGTGCGGCGCCTCGTCCCGCGCGACCGGGCCAATGCTTTGGCGCTGGACTTTATGGCCCGCGAGGGCGACATCACGGTCCGATCGGAATGGACGGCGGAACTGACGCAATGAATGTCTTCTTCTTCGGCATGGGCTATTCCTCGCTCGCCGCGGCGCATGCCATTCACCAGCTCACCGGCGCAGATGTGCCGATCGCGGGCACGTCGCGCAGCGAAGATGGCCTCGAGGCGCTGGCCGAAAGCGCCTACCGCATGCATGTGTTCGACGGCGTCTCCGCCGGCCCGACGCTGGGCGCGGATCTGCGCCAGGCGACGCATGTGGTGCTGTCGATCCCGCCCAGTGAAGCGGGCGATCCGGCTCTCAATTTCCATCGCGCCGATCTCGATGCCGCCACCGGGCTCGAATGGATCGGCTATTACTCCACCGTTGGCGTCTATGGCGATTTCGGCGGCCAGTGGATCGACGAGAACGCCCCGACGCGCCCGATCAACAAGCGCAGCGCCATGCGGGTCGAGATCGAGCAGCAATGGCGCGACTATGCCGATGCCCGCGGCGTGCCGCTGCTGACGCTGCGCCTTGCCGGCATCTATGGGCCGGGCCGCTCGGCCTTCGACAAGCTGCGCGAGGGCACTGCCCGCCGCATCGTCAAGCCGGGCCAGGTGTTCAACCGCATCCATGTCGAGGACATCGGCCGGGTCACCGCGCTCGCAGCGGAGCGGCGGCTGGGCGGGGTGTTCAATCTCGCCGACAATGAACCGGCACCGCCGCAGGATCTCATCGAATATGCAGCGCGCCAGCTCGGCGTCGCGGTGCCGCCCGACATTCCGTTCGAGGGGGCCGAGATGACGCCGATGGCGCGCAGCTTTTATTCGGACAACAAGCGCGTCTCGAACGCCGCCATCCGGCAGGCACTCGGCATCGAGCTGCTCTACCCCACCTATCGCGATGGCCTCGACGCCATCGGCCGGCTCGCCGCATGAGCGCGCCGCAGCCCGCCCGGCGGCCCGAACGCCTCGTGCTTGAGGGCCGCTACGCGCGGCTCGAGCCGCTGGCGGCGGCACATGCCGATGCGCTGTTCGCGGCCGCCGTGCCCGAGCGCTTCACCTATCTCGCCGAGCCCGGCCCGGCGGATGCCGGGGCGATGGCACAATGGGTGGCCAATGCCGCGCAAAAGACCGACCCGCTCTATTTCGCCGTCATCGACAAGGCCAGCGGCCGCGCCGAGGGCCGCCAGTCGCTGATGCGGATCACGCCCGAGCATGGCGTCATCGAGATCGGCGGCATCTATTGGGGTCCGGCCATTGCGCGCGGCCGCGTCACCACCGAGGCGCTGTTCCTCCACGCCTGCTATATCTTCGACGAACTCGGCTATCGCCGTTTCGAATGGAAGTGCAACGACCTCAATGAGCCAAGCAAAGCCGCGGCACGGCGCTTCGGCTTTACTTTCGAGGGCGTCTTCCGCCAGCACATGATCGTCAAGGGACAGAACCGCGATACGGCGTGGTTCGCCATGCTCGACAGCGAGTGGCCGGCCCTTAAGGCCCGCTTCGAGCGCTGGCTCGATCCCACTAATTTCGACGCCGCCGGACGGCAGTTGAACGGGCTCGGCAAGTAACGCGGCAAGAAGTAAACGCCGCCCCTCTTTGCCATAGAGTTACCCAGATATGAGCGGCTTCGCAGAACGCGACGACTCTGGCGCCGTGGCGATTGACTCTTCGCCCTAGGACCGCAAGGACATTCGACAGTACTTATGGTTAACGACCTGACTCCGTGATTGGTTAACCGCAAGTATTGGCCTCCCGCTATACTTCAAGTCATACACAAATTGTTATGGTGACCGGCCGTAGCGTCGATGCGATGGGCCACGGATACAGAAAGTACTCCCCGCCCTTCCGCCGATCGCGCCAATGGGGGCTCACCGATCTGCGTCAAACAGGGAAGTGAGAACCTCATGAATCGCTACAGAATCGCAGCGGCAATCCTTGCCACGACCGCGCTTTGCTCGCCGGCCTTCGCCGCCTGGGTGGAAACGGATTCCGATACCGGCACGATCGCCGTCAGCCTGACGGTCGAGGACGATTGCGTCCTCGCAACCGAGCCGCTGGCCTTCGGCGACACCGGCATCGTTGACGAGGACGTCACCGCCTCGACGACCATCACCATCGAATGCACGCGTGACTCCGCCTACGCCATCGCCCTCAGCGCCGGCGTCAATGCCGGCGGCACCGATATCGCCAACCGCAAGCTCAAGCTGGACGGCGGCCAGGCCGATGACGTGCTGGCTTACCAGCTCTATTCGGACGGCACCTTCGATACCGAATGGGGCCACACGATCGGCACCGACACCGTCGACTCGGACAGCGCCCTGGGCGAGGCGGAAGAGCACACGATCTACGGACGGATCGAGGATCACCAGAACGCCCCGGCCGGCGAGTATGCCGACGTCATCACGGCGACCATCTGGTACGGCGCGGGCCTGCCGTAAGCCGTCCAGCACAGTCTATTCGGGGGAATTTCTGACTATGCGTTTTCGCGTTATTGCCGCGATGCTTGCCTTTGCCTGCCTTGCTGTCACCGACGTAGGCGCGGCTAGTCTCCGCGTCTCGCCGGTGCGGCTCGAGGCCTCGGCCGCACAACCCACCACGACCTTGCGGGTATGGAACACCGACAAGGCCGCGGTGAAGATCCAGGTCCGCGTCTTCCGCTGGACCCGCAAGAATGGCGAGGACATTCTGACCCCGACCAAGGACGTCGTGGTCAGCCCCCCGATCAGTTCGCTGAAGCCGGGCGCCGAAAATCTGATCCGCATCGTGCGGGTCGCGACGACTCCAATCACCGAGCGTGAAGCCTACCGCGTGCTTGTGGATCAGCTACCCGATCCCAAGGCGCAGAAGGCAGGCGTGGTGAACGTCCTCGTGCGTCATGCAATCCCGCTCTACTTCGAGTAGCAGAGCACGAGCACATTTTTGGCTGGCGTTGGCCGCGGCTGGACTGATGGTCCTGCCGACGGCCGCGACCGCTTTGCAGATTCTCGACGAGCCGGTTGATCCGTTTGCCGATCTGGCGATGGAGACCGTGACGCCCGAAACCGTGACGCCCACCATCGATCCCTTCGCCAATATCGACGCCGCTCCCGAAGCTGGAGCCGAGACCGATGCGGCGGCGGACCAGTTGCTGATCGAGGAGCCGCTGGAATACGATCTCTGGCTCGATGTCCTGATCAACGGCCAGCGCCGCAAGAAGATCGTCGCCATCCATCACGGGGCCGATGGTACCCTCTCGGCGACGCGCGGCGACCTTGCCGCAATCGGCCTTATGGCACCTCAGACCGGCGACCCGTCACCCGAGGCGCGCATCGCGCTCGCCGATTTGCCCGATGTCACCTATGTGTTCGACGAAATCGAGCAGACCATCGATTTCTTCGCGCCCGAAACGGCGCGCGCGCGTCAGATCATCGATGCGAGGGCCCGCAGGTCGAAAGCCGCTCCTGCCGAAGACGATCCCGATGGCCCGACCACCACGTTCGGCGCCGTCCTCAATTACGACATCTATGCCAGCGCCAGCGTGACCAATGGCGGGGCGTTCACGGCGCCAGCGCCTGCCGGGTCGTTCGAGGCCAAGCTGTTCGGCCCCTTCGGCCTGCTCGAACAGAGCTTTTCGGTGCAGACCGAGCCGCTGAACTTCCGCCGCCTCAACACCACCTGGTCCACCTCCGATCCGGCGGCGATGCGCACCTGGCGGGCGGGCGACATCGTCACGAGCGCGCTGGGCTGGACGCGGCCGACGCGGCTCGGCGGCATCCAGATGCAGAACGATTTCGGCCTCCGCTCCGACATCGTCACCTATCCGGTGCCCTCGATCACCGGCAGCGCCGCTTTGCCCTCCGCCGTCGAGATCTACATCAACGACAAGAACCGCTATTCGGGCGAAGTGCTCGAGGGGCCGTTCGAGATCGCCAACCTGCCCATCGTCACCGGCGCCGGAACGATCGAACTGGTGGTCAAGGACGCCGCCGGCAACGAGGTCACCACCAAGGCCGACTATTTCGCCTCGCCCCAGCTGCTGAAGCCGGGGCTGTTCGATTACTCGGCCGAGATCGGCTTTGCCCGCACCGGCTTCGGCACCAATACCGACACCTATGACCGCCGCCTGATGGGCTCGGGCAGCATCCGCGCCGGCGTCACCGACTGGCTGACCTGGGAAGGCCACGCCGAAGGCGGCCTCGACCTCATCAGCGCCGGCAGCGGCGTTGTCGCCACGCTCGGCCGGCTCGGCATCGGCCAGTTCTCGGTCGCCGCCAGCAAGACCGCCGAAGCGACAGGCGCGCAGGTTACCGGCTCGCTGCAGCTGAGCTTCGGCAATGTTGCGGTCGGCGCCCGCGCCCAGAAAAGCTTCGGGCGCTTCGAGGACATCGCGTCCTACACGGCGCCCGGCATCACCGATCGCAGCAGCGGCACGCCGTCCTCGCTCTACCAATTGTCGCTGTCGCTGCCGATGCCGTTCGAGAATGGCGGCCGCGCCAGCCTCAGCTATACGCATCTCGAACCTGCCTCGGGCGATCCGGCGCAGCTCATTGCCGCGAGCTACGGACAGAAACTGTTCGGCGGCAGCGGCTCCGCTTCCGCCTATGCCGACCTCAAGAGCGGCCGCTATGGCGCGTCGCTGGGCCTGTGGATGCCGCTGGGCAACAATCTGTCCACCCGCGCCTCGATGCGGCAGACCGACACCGGCACCGTGCTCACTGCCAGCCTCGGCAATGGCGGCGGCAGCGAAGTGGGCGATGTCGGCTGGCTGCTCAACACCGAGCAGGGCAAATCCTCCAGTTACGCCGCAACCGTGCGCACCAAGCTGCCGGTGGCGAGCGTGCGCGGCCGGCTCACCCATCGCGACGCGCGCACCACGCTCAATGCGCAGATGAGCGGTGCGGTCGTCGCGGCCGATGGCGGCTTGTTTATCGCCAACCGCATCAGGGATGCCTTCGCCATCGTCGATGTGGGCGCGCCGAATATACCGGTGTTCTACCAGAACCGTCCGGTGGGCGTCACCGGCGCCAATGGCAAGCTGCTGGTCCCCGGCCTCTCTGCCTATGAGAAGAACCGCATTTCAATCGACCCCACCAATTTGCCACTCGACCTCATGGTCGAGAACACCACGGCCATCGCCATTCCGGCGGCAGGTTCGGGCGTCGTCGTGCGCTTCGGCAAGCACAGTTCGGGCGGCACGGCGCTGGTCAGCTTCCGCGATGCCGCCGGCGAATTCCTGCCGCTCGCCAGCACCGGCAGCATCGGCGATGGCGGCGGCGAATTCACCGTCGGCTATGATGGCGAAGCGCTGCTCGAAGGGCTCGGCGCCGACAATGTGGCGACCATCGCACTCGCCGATGGCGGCAGCTGCATTGCCGAGATCCCCTATGCCGACGAGGGTAGCAATCTCGTGAGCATTGCCGATATCGTCTGCCTTCCCGTCTAGCTCCAAGGGCAAGCCCGTGCTGCGCATCCTGCTGGTGACAACGCTGATCCTGCTGTCCGTTCCGGCGGCGCAGGCGGCCATCTGCTCGGTCGATATCGGCGACATCGATCTGGGCGATGTGGACGCCATCGGCAATGCCGAGAAGACCTCGACCTCCGAGATCACCATCCAGTGCGACGGTGCAACGGAAAGCACTATCACGGTCTGTGGCCATATCGGCGCCGGCGATGGCGGCATAGCGGGCAGCTACCGCCTCGCCCGCTCCGGACCCGACGAGTTGGCCTTCGGCTTCCTCACGTCTTCGAGCGGCGGTGTGGCCTGGGGCAGCAGCGGCACACCGGCGCTCGGCCAGCCCAATCGCTTCACGCTGAATGTCACCGATGGCAGCGCCACCGGCGAGGCGACGCTCCACGCCGTAGTGCCGGGCGGCCAGGCCACCGCACCCGTTGGCACCTACCATGCCGGCTTCAGCGCCACCGACGTCGCCTTCACCTATGACGAGGGCGACCACGATTGCGCCAGCCTGAGCGGCGCCTCCGTGGCGAATGCCAGCTTCTCGGTCGATGCCGCCATCGTCGCCAATTGCCGCCTCGAAACCAGCGACCTCAGCTTCGGCACCACCGGTCGCATCGGCGACAATATCGACGCCGAGACCGGCCTCGACCTCATCTGCACCGCCGGCACGGGCTACGGCATCGCCATCGATGGCGGCGGCGCGGGCGATCCGGCGAACCGCCGTCTGGTCGCGGGCGACAACAGCGTGCGCTACGATCTCTACTCCAATGCCGAGCGCACTTCCCGCTGGGGCATGGATGACGCCGACATGGTCACCGGCGATGGCGACGGCGAGACGCACGAATACTCCGTCTATGGCCGCATCCCGCCGCAACAGGCCGCGACGGGCGCCTATACCGACACCGTGGTGGTGACGCTGTTCTACGAGTAATGCGCCAGCAGCCCCTCGATGGTCCGGCCGAGCAGGGCCAGATCCTCGTCGCGACTCAGCCGGTGGTCGCCATCGGGCACCAGCGTGAAGGTCACGGGGTCGTTGACCAGATGCTGCACCAGTTTCAGCGCATGTTCCTTGGGCACGTCCTTGTCGCGCGCGCCCTGCAGGATCGTCACCGGGCAGCCCGTCTCGATGGCGCGGCCGAACAGCAGATGCTGCGCCCCGTCCTCGATCAGCGCCTTGTTGATGCGATAGGGCTCGGCTGAATAGGCGGAGGGTTCCTCGACGAAGCCCTGCTGGTCGAGGAGTTTCCGATATTTCTTGGGCATCTGCGCCAGCATCAGCTCGGTCATGTCGGTGGCGGGCGCAATCAGGATCAGCCCGAACACCCGGCTGTCGCCCCGCCGCCGCAGTTCGCGGATCAGGAGCAGCGCCAGCCAGCCGCCCATCGACGAGCCGATGACGATCTGCGGGCCCGTGGTCGTTCCGAACACCGCCAGCGCCTCCTCGAGCCAGCGGCTGATCGTGCCCTCATTGAAGTCGCCGCCCGAGCTGCCATGGCCGGAATAGTCGAAACGGGTCACCGCCAGGGAGTGTTCGGCGCCGAAGCGGTCGAGCGCCATGGCTTTGGAGCCGGTCATGTCGGAGCGGAAGCCCCCCAGCCAGAACAGGCCCGGGGCCCGGCCGGAGCGGCGTTCGACGGCAATCGGGCGACCGCCGGCATCGATAAATTCAGACAAAATGCTTTCCTTGCGGCAACCACGAGACCGGCTCGCACATTTGCATTTCCGGCGGCAGTGGCGCATTGACTTCTTGGCCACAAGTCACGATTTTAGCCGCGCTTTCCGCCAGACCATCAACAACTGAAGGACCCCTGCCATTCGCAGACCTATGAGACCGGTGCAGCCCCAGAAAGACGGGCCGCTCTCGAACGAAGACATTCAATCCCCCGAAGTCCAGCTGATCGACGCCGAAGGCGTCAATCAAGGCGCGATCAATACGCGCGTAGCGCTGGCTCAGGCCCAGGAACTGGGCCTCGATCTGGTTATTATCGCCGGCAACTCGACGCCGCCGGTTGCCAAGATGCTCGATCTTGGCCGCTTCAAATACGCTGCGCAGAAGAAAGCCAACGAGGCGCGCAAGAAGCAGAAGGTCATCGAGGTCAAAGAAATCCAGATGCGTCCGAATATCGACACGCATGATTACGAGACCAAGATGAAGGCGGTGCACCGCTTCCTTGATGATGGCGACCGCGTGAAGGTCACCATGCGCTTCCGCGGCCGCGAAATGGCGCACCAGGACATCGGCATGGGCCTGCTTGTCAAAGTGCAGGCCGAACTGGCCGAAAAGGCCAAGGTCGAATCGAGCCCGCGCTCGGAAGGCCGCCAGATGGTGATGGTGCTGGCGCCCAAGTGAGCGCCGCACATCGCTGGAAATGACAAAGGGCGGCCATGGGCCGCCCTTTTTTGTTTGCTCTGGACCAAGCGAGCCTGAAGTAGCTCGCCTGACCAACCGCGGGAGTTAGGCGGCGACCTTCACCCAGGCCGGGGCGATCGAGGTGCCCTTGCCGAGGCCGTAGCCGAAGCGGATGTTCAGCATGCCGACCGGCTCGATGAAGCGGGCGGCGTCGAGACCACCGGCGGTTTCGGCGCCGAAGCCGGCTTCGACTGCGAGGTCGGCGACCTGCTGCACGGCGGCTTCGTCATTGCCGGCGACAAACACCGGCACCTTGGCCGTTTCGCTGCGCGGCGCGGCGAACACACCGGCGAAGATCGTGTTGAACGCCTTGACGACCTTGGCTTCCGGCGCGGCCTTCTGGATCTCTTCGGCGGCCGAGGTGGTGGTGCCGAGGCGGAGGCCCGAGAAGTCTTCCTTGACCGGGTTGGTCATGTCGACGACGACCTTGCCTGCGAGGTTCAGCGTCGCGGCCGCTTCGAGCGCGGCGTCATAGGGCAGCGCCAGCACGACGATGTCGGCCTTGGCGACGGCGTCGGCATAGCTCAACTGCCCGTCCTTGGGGTTGCGCGAGCCGAGCACGGCCTTGCCGCCGAGGCGGGAAGCGAGACCCGAACCCATATTGCCCGTTCCGAGGATAGCGATGGTCATTTGCAGTCTCCTTGCTGAGAAGTGAATTGCGATGACCTCCAGATAGATCGATACGAGAAGGAACTGAATTGCACCCGGTTGCACTTCAGAATATCATCTGAGTATCGAATGGCTGATCTCGACGCGCTCGAAACCTTTGTCACCGCCGTCCGCACCGGCAGCTTTGCCGCGGCGGCGCGGGCGCTTGGCGTCACCCCGGCGATGATCGGCCGCCGCATCCAGGCCCTCGAGGCGCATTACGGCACCCGCCTGATCGAGCGCACCACGCGGGCGCAGCGCCTCACCGAAGCCGGCGATGCCTTCCTCCGCCACGCCGAAACCGTGCTCGATGCCGCTGCCGAGCTCGACGACGCGATGAGCAGCGCCCCCGGCCGCCTCGAAGGCCGCATCCGCATGACCGGCCCCGCCACCCTCGGCGTCTCGCGCCTCGCCGAGATCGTCGCCCGTTTCCAGAGCGCCAATCCGGCCGTGACGGTCGAGATGGTGCTCTCCGACCGGCGCATGGACCTCATCGCCGACGGCTTTGATTTCGCCGTCCGCATCGGCGAACTGCCCAGTTCCAGCATGATCGCGCGCCGCATCGGCACCTATGCGCTGGTGCTTGTCGCGAGCCCCGCCTTCATCGCCCGCGAAGGCGCCCCGGCTGAACGGCCAGCGGTTGCGCGGCGACATGTTGAGGTTGAGGAGGCACCGGGCACTGGCGAGATCGCCGGGATGCGCCGGGGCGCCTTCGCGGGCGATGAAGGCGGGGCTCGCGACAAGCACCAGCGCATAGGTGCCGATGCGGCGCGCGATCATGCTGGAACTGGGCAGTTCG
>SEEL01000043.1 GCA_004144345.1 Hyphomicrobiales bacterium | reverse complement strand
GATGCGTTTTGAGCCGGTAGGGCGGCGCATCTGAACCACCGCCGGACGTGGAGAGAGATTCCGGCAGACCATCGATCCTGAGGCGAGCCCGGTTGCAGCGGCGAGGCGCGAGCCTCACCTCCTGCGGACTACCCGCGTCGAGGCAAGCCCTCGCCGCTGCTCGCTCTCGCCCGCAGGGCAAGAGCAAGGGTTCTTTGACATCGCCGGTAGGGCCGGCGGACGTCTCTGCACGTCCGCTATTCAGCGGTTGGAGGGAGCGCTCTTCACGCTCGCTCAGACAGAGCGCAAGGAAGCCACTTCCGCTCGCCCTGTGTTCTGTTTCCGGACCAGGCTGCGTCACCGGAGCACGCAGCAAAAACTACCGCCCGGGTCGCGCGGCGCGCTATAAGGCCCCAATGACTGATGCGTTGATTTCCCCCTTCGCTGCCGGCCTCCGCTGCGTCTGCCCGCGCTGCGGCGAGGGCGCGCTCTATGCCGGCTTCCTCAAGGTCGCTCCCAGTTGCGAGAGCTGCGGCCTCGACCTCAAATTTGCCGATAGCGGCGATGGTCCGGCCGTCTTCGTCATTTTCGCCGTGGCGCCGCTGGTAATCATCCTCGCCTTCATCGTCGAGAACCTCTTCCACCCGGCGCCCTGGATGCACCTCGTGCTCTGGATCCCCGCCGTGATCATCTTCTCGCTGCTGCTCCTCAGGCCATTCAAAGCGGTCATGATCGCGCTCCAATATCAGCGACAGGCGGGCGCCGCGTGACCACCACCATGCCGCGCGCCAAACTCGGCTTCGGTTTCTGGAGCTTCGTTCTATTCATGCTGGCGCTGACCGGCCTCTTCGCCTGGCTCGGCGTCTGGCAGATGGACCGGCTCGCCGAAAAGGAACTGCTCGTCGCCGAAGTCGACCGGCAGCTCACCCAGCCGCCCTACGATCTGCCGGCCGTGGCCCAGTGGGACGGCCTCGACCTCCAGCCCTACGCCTATCATCCGCTGACCGTCACCGGCACCTATGATCCGAGCCGCACCGTGCTGGTGTTCACCGGCCTCCCCAAGGCCAAGGGCAAATTCTCCGGCCCCGGCTATTGGGTGATGACGCCGCTCACCTCGGCCGAGGGCGGCACCATCTTCGTCAATCGCGGTTTCATCCCGCAGACCTCGGCCGCCTCGTTCCGCGGCGAAGTGCTGCCGGCAGGGCAGGTGAGCCTCACCGGCATCGCCATGAAGCCCGAGGCCGCCGGCGCCTTCACCCCCGGTCCCGACAGTGCCAACCGCATCGAATGGATCCGCGACCCGGTCCGCCTGGCCGCCATGGCCGGTGTCGAGCCGCCGGTATTCGGCCTCATCCTCGATGCCCCTGCCGGCGATCCCGGCGCGCTGCCGCAGGGCGGCGAGACGGTCATCGAGTTCCCCAATAACCATCTGGGCTACGCCCTGACCTGGTTCGGCTTTGCCCTGTTGACCCCGGCTTTGCTGGCTTTCTGGGTGTTCCGGCAGTTCCGGCCGGCTCCCTAGCCGTCCGCCTTGCCCCGGCATCCCCTTTTCTCTAAGTTCCGCCAACTTTTCATTGGGACAGCAGCCTGATGCAATTCGTCTCGACCCGCGGCGAAGCGCCGGTCCTCGGCTTCTCCGACGCGGTCCTCTCGGGCCTCGCCAGCGATGGCGGCCTCTATCTGCCCCAGACCTGGCCCCAGTTCTCGTCCGCCGAGATCGCCGCCTTTGCCGGCAAGCCCTATGCGGATGTGGCCTTCGCCGTGATCTCGCGCTTCGTCGATGGCGAGATCGATGACGCGACGCTCAAGGGCATCATCGATGCGTCCTACGCCACCTTCCGGCATCCGTCCGTGACGCCGCTGGTCGAGATCGCGCCCAACCATTTCGTCCTCGAGCTGTTCCACGGGCCGACGCTGGCCTTCAAGGACGTGGCGATGCAGTTCCTCGCCCGCATCATGGACCATATCCTCGCCCAGCGCGGGACGCGCGCCACCATCGTCGGCGCCACCTCGGGTGATACCGGCTCGGCCGCCATCGAGGCCTTCCGCGGCCGCGACACCACGGACATCTTCATCCTCCATCCGCTCAACCGCACCTCCGAAGTGCAGCGTCGGCAGATGACCACGGTGCTCGACGCCAACGTCCACAACATCGCGCTCGAAGGCACCTTCGACGACTGCCAGAACATCGTGAAGGGCCTGTTCCGCGCCCCGTCCTTCCGCGACCAGATGCACCTGTCGGGGGTCAATTCGATCAACTGGGGCCGTATCGTCGCGCAGATCGTCTACTACTTCGCCGCAGCCGTTTCGCTAGGCGCGCCGCACCGCCCGGTGAACTTCGTCGTCCCCACCGGCAATTTCGGCGACATCTTCGCGGGCTATTGCGCGAAGCGGATGGGCTTGCCGATCGCCAATCTGGTGATCGCCACCAATTCCAACGACATCCTCGCCCGCACGCTCGAGACCGGCGTCTACGAGACCGGCTCAGTGCTGCCGACCATCAGCCCGTCGATGGACATCCAGATCTCCTCCAATTTCGAGCGCCTGCTGTTCGAAGCGCTGGATCGCGATGCCCCGGCGCTCAAGCGCCTGATGAACGGGCTGCAGCAATCGGGCAGCTTCACCGTTCCCGCCAAGGCTCTCGCCAGCATCCGCGAAGGCTTCGCCGCCAGCCGCGCCAGCGAGGCCGAGACGTCCGCCACCATTTCCGACGTGCTCGCCCAGTCCGGCTATCTGCTCGACCCGCACACGGCGGTCGGCGTCTCCGTCGCCCGCACGCTGAGCCTCGGCGACGCCCCGGTGGTGACCCTCGCCACGGCCCACCCCGCCAAATTCCCCGCTGCCGTCAAGGCCGCGACGGGTGTTGAACCGGCCCTCCCGGCATGGTTGTCTGATCTATACGAGCGGCAGGAGCGGCTAGACGTTCTCGCCAACGACCAGGGTGCTGTCGAAGCCTTCATTCGCCAGCGGTCCCGGGCGGGGAGGAGCTAGTTTGAGCGTACGATCCACCACCCTCGATAACGGCGTGACCGTCATTACCGATGACATGCCGCATCTCGAGAGCGCCTCGCTGGGCATCTGGGTCAAGGCCGGCTCCCGTTCCGAAACGCTGCCCGAGCATGGTATCTCCCATGTCCTCGAGCACATGGCCTTTAAAGGCACCAAGACCCGCACCTCGCTGCAGATCGCCGAAGCCATCGAAGATGTCGGTGGCGATCTCAATGCCGCGACCTCGGTCGAGCACACCGGCTACTTCGCCCGCGTGCTCAAGGAAGACGTGCCGCTCGCCGCCGACATCCTCTCCGACATCCTCCAGAACTCCCTGTTCGAACAGAACGAGCTCGATCGCGAGCAGCAGGTGATCGTCCAGGAGATCGGCGCGGCGCGCGACAATCCCGACGACCACGTCTTCGATCTGTTCCAGCAGGCCGCCTATCCGGACCAGCCCATCGGCCGCACCATTCTCGGCACCGTGGACTCCGTGAAGAGCTTTTCGCCCGACAGCATCCGCGACTACATGGAACGCAATTACGTCGGCGACCAGATGGTGGTCTGCGCCGCCGGCAATGTCGATCACAACGCGCTGGTCGATATCGCCAACAATCGCTTGCACGATCTGCGCCCCAGCGGCGCGCCGGTGCCGCAGAAGGCGAAATATATCGGTGGCGAGGAACGCATTCTCTCCGACCACGAGCAGGCGCACATCGTGCTCGGCTTCGAGGGCCGTGCCTATAATTCCGATGGCTTCTACGCCGCGCAGATCCTCGCCTCCATCCTCGGCGGCGGCATGTCCTCGCGGCTGTTCCAGGAAGTGCGCGAGAAGCGCGGCCTCTGCTATTCGGTCTACGCCTTCCACTGGGCCTTTGCCGATAGCGGCATCTTCGGCGTCGCCGCCTCGACCGGCGAAGACGAAGTCACCGACCTCATCCCCGTCGTCCTCGATGAACTGCTCAAGGCAACGCAGACCATCACCGACGAGGAAGTGCTGCGCGTTCGCAACCAGATTCGCGCCGGCCTCCTGATGTCGCTTGAGAGCCCGAGCTCGCGGGCCGGCCAGCTCGCCCGCCAGCAGATCCTGTGGGGCCGTCCCATTCCGCTGCAGGAAACTGTCGACCGCATCAACCGCATCACCGCCGATCGCGTGAAGCAGATCGCGGCGCAGATCTTCGACAAATCGCGCTTCTCGCTCGCCGGCATTGGCCCCGTCGCCAAGCTTCCCGATTACGACGCCATCGCGTCCCGTCTGAAGAACTGATGGTCATGCTCGGCTGGTTCGCGCCGGACCCGACGCCTGTCCTTGAAGGGCAGCGTGTCGTCCTGCGTGCGCCGCGCTCGCGCGACTACCAGGCCTGGCGCCAGCTTCGCCGCGACAGCCGCGATTTCCTCCGCCCCTACGAGCCGCGCTGGACCGAAGCCGACCTCAACCGCCAGGCCTTCGGCGCCCGCCTGCTGCGCGGCCGGCAGGAAGCCCGCCGTGGCACCGACTATTCGTTCCTTCTCTTCGACAAGACCGGCCGCAAGGAAATCCTCGTCGGCGGCCTCACGATTTCCAATGTCCGCCGCCGCGCCGCCCAGTTCGCCACGCTCGGCTATTGGATGGGCGAGGAATTTGCCGGCAAGGGCCTCATGACCGAGTCGGTTGCACTGCTCCTGCCGTTCTTCTTCGAGGGGCTCGGTCTCCACCGCCTGCAGGCGGCTTTCCTGCCCCACAACAGCGCCAGCCGCCGCGTCCTTGAAAAAAACGGATTCCGGGAAGAGGGCTACGCCGAGAATTATCTCCAGATCGACGGGAAGTGGGCCGACCACGTGCTGTTTGCCCTGACTCGCGAGCGCTGGGATGCGCAACGCCGCGCCGGCGGGCGCTGAATGCTTGTCGCAATGGGCAAACCCCGTTACCTAGGGCGAACCAATCTCGCGGGCGGGCCGATTTTCCACAGCATGCGTCAATCAATTGCCCTCGCGCTGCTGCTTTTTCTCACCCTGCTCACCGGGGTGGTCGCCCAGGAAGTGCGGATCGTTCCCGCGCCTGAGGACATCAACGCTGTCAATTTGACCTCGGCGGTTAATGTGCTCCCCGGCCAGAACGGGCGCATCCAGCTCTCCACCGCCCCGGGTGAAGACGGCATCATCCGCCGCATCGAAGTGCTCGCCAACCAGAACGGCACTAACCCGAACTGGGCGCTCTTCGCGCTGCGCAACGATTCCGACGTGCAGATCGACCGTTTGCTCGTCGCGCCGTTTTTTCGCCTTCCCGGCTCCGGTGTCTTCCGCCCCGATCTCGGTGCCCTGCGCATTAACGCGCTGACCCCGAGCGCCGGCATTCGGCCGGTCCGCTTGCCCGACCGTGAAGCCGACGTCTACGAGGTCACACTCGACCCCGGCGCCACTGTTACCTTTGTCGCCGAACTCAGCGGCTCGACGCTCCCCGAACTCTATCTGTGGAAGCCGGACGCCTATCGCGACTACGTCAACTCCTTCACGCTGTTCCGCGGCGTGGTCCTCGGTGTTGCCGCGCTATCCGCCGTGTTCCTCACCATCATGTTCGTGGTGCGGGGCAGGGGCATATTTCCCGCCACGGCTGCCTTCGCCTGGGCCGTGCTCATCTATCTGCTGATCGACTTCGGCGTGTTTGGCCCGCTGCTCGGCCTCTCCAATGGCGCGACGCAACCATTCCGGGCCGCAGCGGAAGCCGGCATCGCTACAACGCTATTCGCGTTCCTCTTCATCTATCTGAACCTCCACCGTTGGCATCTGCGCTTCATCACGCTGGCGCTCGCCTTGACCGTGGTGTTCCTCGCCCTTTTCGGCTTTGCCTTCTTCCAGCCCGCGGTCGCCGCAACCATTGCGCGTCTGGTCCTGGCGCTACTGGCGCTCACCGGCTTCTTCCTGATCCTCCTGCTCGCCCTGCGCGGCTACGACCGCGCCGTGCTGCTGGTGCCGACCTGGATCATCTACATCGCCTGGATCTTCTACGGCTGGCTGGTGATCACCGGGCAGGTGTCGAACGACGTCGCGCAGCCCGCTGTCGCCGGTGGCCTCGTCCTCATCGTCATGCTGCTGGGCTTCACCTCGGTGCAGCACGCCTTCTCCGAAGGGCAGGTGTCCATCGGCACGCTCAGCGAAGTCGAGCGCCGCGCCCTGGCGCTCACCGGCTCGGGCGATTTCGTCTTCGACTGGAATATCGAACGCGACCGCGTCAGCGTCTCCGACGAACTTGCAGTGCGTCTGGGCGAACGGCGCGGCGCGCTCCGCGGCGCCATCAAGCGTTGGCTCGACCGC
This sequence comes from Hyphomicrobiales bacterium, assembly GCA_004144345.1. Taxonomy (GTDB): domain Bacteria; phylum Pseudomonadota; class Alphaproteobacteria; order Rhizobiales; family Devosiaceae; genus Devosia_A. The sequence continues at coordinate 25,626 of SEEL01000043.1, read as the reverse complement.
ATCCACAATGACGATCGCGACCGCTTCCGCACGGCGTTCGACACGCTCGTGGAACTGCGTCGCGGCAAGGTGTCCACCGATATCCGGCTGACCACCCATGACGGCAATTTCCGTACCTTCCGCATGCGCGTGAAGCCGGTACTCGGTGGCGATGGTCAGGTGACCCGCATCGTCGGCACTCTGCAGGACGTCAACGAGGATCGCGCCAGCCGCGACCGCCTGCTGCACGACGCTGTGCATGACAGCCTCACCGGTCTGCCGAACAAGCAATTGTTCCTCGACCGTCTCGAGCGCTCGCTGACCCGCGCCAAGCTGCCCAACGGTATCAAGCCGGCGGTCTTCCTCATCGATATCGACCGCTTCATGGAGCTTGAGGAGCGCGTCGGCCATTCGGCTGCCGATTCCGTGCTGCTCGCCATTTCGCGCCGCGTCGCCCGCATCATGCGCCCGCTCGATACGGTGGCTCGCCTCACCGCCGACCAGTTCGCCGTGATCCTCGCCTCCGAAGCGGCGGCCGGCAAGATCGCTGAGACGGCCGAGCAAATCCGCAAAGCGCTGAAGTCGCCCTTCAACTTCGGCGATCGCGACTTGTCGCTCACCGCCTCGATTGGCGTCACCATCTATGACGGCAATCCCGCCACGGCGGACGACGTGCTGCGCGACGCCGAACTGGCGATGTACTACGCCAAGCGCCTCGGTGGCGACCGCATCGAAGCCTACCGCGCGTCGGCGCGTTCCATTGCCGCCTATACCCGCGCGAGTGAAGAAGATCTCGACCGCGGCCTGCGCCATGGCGAACTGGAAGTGCAATTCCAGCCCATCATGGACATCCATTCGGGCGAGATCGCCGGCGCCGAAGCGCTCATGCGCTGGAACCATCCGCAGCGCGGTATCGTGCCTCCAGAGGAGTTCGTGCCGCTGGCCGAGCGTACCGGCATGATCGAGCGGCTTGGCCGCCTCGCCTTCGAGCAGGCTGCCGGCCAGACGCGCGACTGGCTGCGTACGCTGCCCCTCACCGACGACTTCTTCGTGTCGGTGAATCTGTCGCCAAGCCAGTTGCAGACTGAGACGCTCCTCTCCGACATGCGGGCGCTGGTCAGCGAGAACCGCCAGGTCGCCTCGCACCTCAAGCTCGAAATCACCGAGGGCCAGGTGATGAGCAACCCCGAGCATTCGGCCTATATGCTGCATGCTCTCAAGGCGATGGGGCTGCGCCTCGCGCTCGACGACTTCGGTACCGGCCAGTCCTCGCTAAGCTACCTCCACCGCTTCCCGGTGGACACGATCAAGATCCCAGCTGCCTTCGTGCAGATGGCCGACGACAGCGGCCTGTCGCACACCCAGGTGCCGATCATTCGCTCGATCGTCTCGCTGGCAATGGAACTCGATCTGATGGTGATCGCTGAGGGCGTTGAGACGCTCGAAGAGATCGAGCGCCTGCAACAACTCAACTGCCAGTTCGCTCAGGGCTTCGCCTTTGGCGCCGCCATGAGCGGAGCCGATTTTGGCAAGAAGCTGGCCGCCCAGCTCGGGCGCTAGGCGTGCCCGGCTGCGCCGCTCAGGCTGGCGCGGGTGATACCCAACTGGCCGAGTGCCACATCGTAGCGGTCGGACGGCGCCGTGCTGAACAGCAGGTCTCGCGAAAACGGCACGGTCAGCCAGCCATTGAGCGCGAGTTCGCTCTCGAGTTGTCCCGGCGCCCAGCCGCAATAACCGAGCGCGAACACGGCCTCAGCCGGCTCGGCGGTAAACGCCATCGACTTGAGAATATCAAGCGTCGCCGTCAGGCACACATCGTCGCTGACTTCGTACGAGTTCTCCTCGCGGAAATAGTCGCGCGAGTGCAGCACAAAGCCACGGCCACGCTGGACCGGCCCGCCACGCAAGACCTGCCGGTCGCGCACGGTGGGGAGGCGGATCATCTCGTCGCGCTCGCCGAGCCCCAACTCCTCGAGCACGTCGGCAAAGCCCATGTCGTCGAGCGGCTGGTTGACCATCAGGCCCATGGCGCCCTCGTCGCCATGCCCCACGAGGTAGATCACCGTGTCGCGGAAGCGCTCGTCGCCCATGCCGGGCATCGCCACCAGAAACTGCCCTTTGAGGGATTCCATTCGCGCCTCCGTCGTCCACTAATTTACCGCACAGCAGCATGGCGGCAATATGCCGGTCACGAAGGGCTGATCTGCCAAGCCTTCATTCGGGGCCATTTCCGTTGTATCCGGGCGGGCATGTTCAGAATGATCGCCGCTCTGTCTGTGACGCTCCTCGCCTCGCCAGTCTTGGCGGGCGCCACCGACTGGCAGGAGATTGCGCCCGGCGTAACGGCGCGCCTCATCTCCTCTGACACGCTGTCGGACGGCCTCACCATGGCAGGGCTCGAACTGGTGATGCCGGCGGGCACCAAGACGTACTGGCGCATCCCCGGCGAGACCGGCATTCCCACCGAGTTCGACTTCTCTGCTTCAACGGCCGTCACAGGCTCGACGGTCCATTGGCCGTTTCCGGAGATCGACACCAGCCAAGGCTATATGGACTACGTCTATCATGGGACTGTCGTGCTTCCCGTCGAGCTGGAGGTGTCTGAGGGCGCAGTCCTCGACACAATTGTCACCCTCGGGATTTGCTCTGACATCTGTGTTCCCGCCACCGCCAGGTTCACGCTGCCGTTGACCTTCGCCGGGCCCGACTCGGCCCAGACCATTCGCCTCGATCAGGCCATGGCTCAGACGCCGGTCCTCTGGGATCAGCCCGGGGAGCCGGTCTCTGTCGTGACGCTGGGCCCGAGTGGTTCGCTCTATATCGAAGCCCCCAATCCAGCGCTCGATCCGGCAAAGTTCATTGCCGACGTGGGCGACCCTGCCATCCTCTTCGAAACGCCGCAAAAAAGCCCGGATGGAAACCTATGGACCCTGAAGCCGCTCGGGGGAGCGGACACGAAAGGGCTGGAGGGCAGTCCTGTTCAATTGACATTCCTTACCCCCACGGGTCCATATGCCGTCACCCGCACGATCGTCTCGAGCGATCCTGCCTGACCCGGCTGTCGGCCCCAAACAACAAGCGGAAATTGCTGAATGATCCAAACCGGCGACAAGCTGCCGTCCGTCCCTGTTAAACTCGTCGACGCCAACGGCATTGCCGATGCCGATACGGCTGGAATCCTTGGAACTGGCCGGATTGTCCTTTTCGCCGTTCCCGGCGCCTTTACCCCCACTTGCGACACGAGCCACCTACCGGGCTTCGTCGGCGCGGCGGGCAAGCTCCGGGCTGCTGGCATCGACCGGATCGTCTGTGCCACCGCCAACGATCATCACGTGACCAAGGCGTGGGCCGAGCGCAGCGAAGCGCTCGGAAAGATCGACTTCATCGCCGACGCCACCGCGCGATTCGCCGATGCCCTTGGTCTTGCTAAGGATTTCGACGGGCTCGGCCACCGCTACGCCCGTTTCGCGCTGGTCGCCCGCAATGGTGTGGTCGAGCATCTTTTCGTGCAGGACGTGGCAGGCGTGACAGTCAGCGGCGCTCCTGCCATTCTGCTGGCCCTGCAAGGGGAAGCAGTATCGTGACGAGGGGGATAGTTATGCGTTCCACCACCTTCGGTATGCGCCTCGCTGGCGTCGCCGCTTTCGGACTGGCGTTGTCGGCCTGCTCGATGGGCGGGCTCAGTGGCGCGCCGTCGGCGCAGACGCAGCAGCTGCAGACCGCTGCCGTCAGCCCGGCCGAGATTGCCGCCCAGAGCCCGGCGCTGCCCGCCATCGCCACCGAATGCCCGCCGATCAAGGTTCGCCCCGGTGCCGAGGCGATCTATTATTACGGCAAGGGCCAGGTCGGTAACCCGAAGGACCTTCAGTACCAAGCCGTCATCGACAAGCAGTCGCGCAATTGCGTCGTCTCGAACGGCCTTATCACGGTGAAGATGGGCGTCGTCGGTCGCTTCATGCTCGGGCCCTCGGGCAACCAGAGCAGCGTCGACCTCCCGCTGCGCTTTGCCGTGGAACGCGACGAGGCGCCGCTGTTCTCCGAAAAATACCAGATCCCGGTAACGCTTGCGGGCGGCGGCCAGGCCACCGAATTCGTCAAGGTGGTCGAGAACGTCGCCATTCCCTACGTGGCCGGTGACGACATCACTATCTGGGTCGGTTTCGACTCCAACGGCTGAAAACCCGGCGCCGCAGATTGACTCTGCCGCGCCGATCTCATCTTGTTGCCTCGACCGCGGGAGATACCGAACTTCGTGTTCGGAGCCGAAGGCGCAACCGCCCCGGAAACGCTCAGGCAAAAGGACCGCAGTCGGACTGAACTCTGGAAAGCAGGCGTCAGGGCAAGCCCCGAAAAGTTGTGAACTTTTCGGCAGGCGAACTCCGGCAAACAGCCTCACCGACGGAGCAACTCGCCCATAGGCGGCGAGGAAATCTCTCAGGTTAGCGGACAGAGGGGGCACGGCGCGTCACGCGAGTGGCGGGCATTCGTGCAATTGACCCCGGTGTTCCAATGTCAGAGTCCTCTTCCCTCCAGACTGTCGTACTCAACGATGAGCATGTGAAGCTCGGCGGCCGTATGGTGCCGTTCTCCGGCTATTCGCTCCCCGTCCAATACCCCACCGGCATCATCGCCGAGCATAAATGGACCCGCGAGCATGCCGGCCTGTTCGATGTCTCGCACATGGGGCTGAGCTTCGTGGTCATCGAAGGTACGCCCGAGACCCCGGAGGCGGGGCATGCGGCCGTCTCCGCGCTGGTCGAGCCGCTGGTCAGCGGTGATCTCGCCGGCCTGAAACCGGGCCAGTTGCGCTACACCCTGCTGCTCAACGACGAGGGCGGCATCCGGGACGATTTGATGGTCGGCCGCTCGCCGCTGTTCGGCGGATCGCTCTACGTGATCGTCAACGCCGGCACCAAGGAAGTCGACTGGGCCCACATCAGCACCGCGCTTGGCGGCAAGGCGAAGCTGACACGCGCCGACGATGGCGCGCTGCTGGCGCTGCAGGGCCCCGAGGCGGTCGCCGTGCTCGATGCTATTGTCCCCGGCGTCGCCCAACTGAGCTTCATGCACTACGGCCCGTTCGAATGGGCCGGCACGCGCCTCATCATCTCGCGCTCAGGCTATACCGGCGAGGACGGCTTCGAGATCCTCTGCGAGAAGGCCTTCGCTACCCAATTGTGGAATGCAATTCTTGCCGACGAGCGCGTCAAGCCGATCGGCCTCGGCGCCCGCGACAGCCTTCGCCTCGAGGCCGGGTTGCCGCTCTACGGGCACGACCTCGATGACACCGTCTCGCCGATCGAAGCCGGGCTCAATTTCGCGGTCAGCAAGCGCCGCCGCGAAGCCCGCGATTTTCCGGGCGCCGAGCGCATCCTCTCTGAACTCACCGGCAATCTCACCCGCGTCCGCGTCGGCCTCTTCGTTGAAGGCGCACCGGCTCGGGAGGGTGCGACCATTGTCGACGAACACGGCCAGGGCATCGGCCGCGTGACCTCGGGCGGCTTCTCGCCATCGCTGAGCCGTGCCATCGCGCTCGGCTTCGTCTTGCCCAACCACGCAGCGCCCGGCACCAGGCTTCAGGTCGCCGTGCGCGACCGCCTGCAGCCGACGGAAGTTACCACTCTCCCCTTTGTTCCCCATCGCTACGTCCGGAAGGCCACGCCATGACAACCAGATACACCCCAGACCACGAATACATCCGCGTCGAGGGCGCGGCCGGAACGGTCGGCATCACCCACTATGCTCAGGACCAGTTGGGCGACATCGTCTTCGTCGAACTCCCCAAAGTCGGCCAGAAGTTGAAGAAGGGCGGCGAAGCTGCCGTCGTGGAATCTGTCAAGGCCGCGTCCGAGATCTACGCGCCCGTCTCCGGCACCGTGACCGCCGTAAACGACGCGCTCACCGGCGAACCGGGCCTCATCAACACTTCTCCCGATGCCGATGGCTGGATCTACAAGCTGAGCATTGATGATGTCGCCGAGCTCGACCAGCTGCTCGACGACGCGGCCTACGCCAAGCACACCGCCTGAGGATATCCATGCGCTACCTCCCCCATTCCGATGCCGAGCGGGCCGAGATGCTCGCCGTCATCGGCGCGACCTCTGCGGAAGCGCTGTTCAGCGCCGTCCCGAAGTCCGCACTGCTCGACCGGCCCGTCGATCTGCCGTCGCACTCGCCTGAGTTTCTCGTCGAGGCTCGGATGCGCGCGCTCGGGGGCAAGAACCGCGCCGCCGGCGACGGACCGTTCTTCGTCGGCGCCGGTGCCTATCGCCATCACGTGCCGGCAACCGTCGATCACCTGATCCAGCGCAGCGAGTGGCTTACCGCCTACACGCCGTACCAGCCCGAGGTGTCACAGGGCACCTTGCAGATGCTGTTCGAATTCCAGACACAGGTCGCGCACCTCACCGGCATGGAGGTCGCCAACGCCTCGATGTATGACGGCTCCACGGCCACTGCCGAAGCGGCGCTGATGGCGCGGCGGCTGACGCGCAAGGACCGCATCATCCTCTCCGGTGGTCTGCACCCGCACTACCGCGACGTGGTCCGCACCTATCTCGACAATTCCGACGATTTGATCTGCCTGCCGGCGTCCCCGGAAGGGCAGGGCGACATCCTCGACCGCATCGATGATGACACCGCCGCCATCGTCATCCAGACGCCCGACTTCTTCGGCCATCTGCGCGACCTGAAACGTGCCGCCGATGCGATCCATTCCAAGGGTGGTCTCCTGATCGTGGTGGTCACCGAGGTCGTCTCGCTGGGCCTGCTCGAAGCGCCGGGCGCGCTCGGGGCCGATATCGTCGTGTGCGAGGGCCAGTCGATCGGCAACGCCCTCAACTACGGCGGCCCCTATGTCGGGTTGATGGCGACCAAGAAGGAATTCATCCGCCAGATGCCGGGTCGCCTGTGTGGCGAAACCGTCGATGCCGATGGCAATCGCGGCTTCGTGCTGACCCTCTCCACCCGCGAGCAGCATATCCGCCGCGAGAAGGCGACCAGCAACATCTGCACCAACTCCGGCCTCTGCGCGCTGGCCTTCTCGATCCATCTCGGCCTGCTGGGCGAGGCGGGGCTGACGCGGCTTGCCCGGCTGAACCATCAACGCGGCATCCGCCTGTCAAAGGCGCTGCGCGCCGTGCCCGGCGTGGAACTGCTCAACCAGACCTTCTTTAACGAGATGACCATCCGCCTGCCAATCCCCGCAGCGCCTGTCGTTGAGCTGCTGGCTCGCGCCGATGTGCTGGCCGGCGTGCCGGTGAGCCGCTTGATCCCCGACGATCCGGCGGTGGAGAACTTGCTGATCGTCGCCGCCACCGAACTTACGACTGATCAGGACATCGACATGCTGGGCGAATGCCTGCACGCCGTCCTGAGCGAGGAAGCAGCATGAGCATGAACACCCAGGGCCGTCCGACGGGGACGGGAACTTCCGGCTATGCGGCGACCTCGGGCTCGTCGCTGCTGCCCAATGAGCCGCTGCTCTTCGAGATCGGCGACACCGAGCATTCCGGCGTCGATCTCCCCGACACCACCGTCGGCGATGAATACCTCGGCGGTTTTGCGCGCAAGACGCCGCTAGATCTCGCCGGCCTGACGGAGCCCGAGGCGATGCGCCACTATGTGCGGCTGTCGCGCCTCAACTACTCCATCGATAGCGGCATGTATCCGCTCGGCTCGTGCACGATGAAGCACAACCCTCGCCTCAATGAGAAGATGGCGCGCCTGCCGGGTTTTGCCGACATCCATCCGCTGCAGCCGGTGTCGACGGTGGCTGGTGCGCTTGACCTGATGAACGAGCTGGCTCACTGGCTGATGACGCTCACCAACACGGCGGCCGTTTGCCTGACGCCCAAGGCGGGCGCGCATGGCGAGATGGCCGGCATGATGGCCATCAGGGCCGCTCAGGCCGCCAAGGGCGAAGCGCACCGGAACGTTGTTCTGGTGCCTGAAAGCGCCCATGGCACCAATCCCGCCACGGCGGCCTTCCTCGGCTACACCGTAAAGCCCATTCCCGCGCGGGCCGATGGCACTGTCGACGCCGCTGCCGTCAAGGCAGCGCTGGGTCCGGACGTGGCGGCGATCATGCTGACCAATCCGAACACCTGTGGCTTGTTCGAACCGCAGATCATCGACATCGCCGCTGCGGTGCACGAGGCGGGCGCCTATTTCTACTGCGATGGCGCCAACTTCAACGCCATCATGGGCGTGGTGCGGCCGGGTGACCTCGGCATCGATGCCATGCACATCAATCTGCACAAGACGTTCTCGACGCCCCATGGCGGCGGTGGTCCCGGCGCGGGTCCGGTCGTGCTGTCCGCAGCGCTTGCGCCGTTCGCACCGGTGCCCTTCGTACGTGATGGCCAACTGGTTGAGCACGCCGAAGCTGGGCACCTCGGCCGCATCACTGCCTTCAACGGCCAGATGGGCATGTATGTGCGGGCCCTCACCTACATGCTGAGCCATGGCGGCGACGGCCTTGCGCGCGCCGCCAAGGATGCTGTCCTCAATGCCAACTACGTCAAGTCGCGGCTGGGCAGCGTGTTCTCGGCACCGTTTGCGGAGGCGGGCCATTGCATGCATGAGGCGCTGTTCGACGACAGCTTCCTCGATGGCACCGGCGTCACGACGCTCGATTTCGCCAAGGCGATGATCGACGAGGGCTTCCACCCCATGACCATGTACTTCCCGCTGGTCGTACATGGCGCCATGCTCATCGAGCCTACGGAGAGCGAACCGAAGCAGACGCTCGATCACTTCTGTGACGTGATGCTTGAGCTTGCCGCCGATGCCAGGGGCGGCAACGCCGGGCGCTTCACGGCCGCCCCGACGCGCGCGCCGCGCCGCCGGCTGGACGAAACCCGGGCGGCGCGTCAGCCGCGGCTCAAATGGGAGCGGCCCGAGATGCTGCCGCAGGCCGCAGAATAGGGAACCCGGGACACTAGACGGCGATTCCCCTAAGGCTATCCTGCCGCCGGGGAGTCGCCGTGTCCAAAACCGAACTCGTATTGAAGCAGTTTGCCGACCAGGCCGCCGCCTGCGAGGAACTCGGCTCGCCCTTTACCGCGCGTCTCTGCCAGATCCTCGCGCGTCGTCTTGACGATCGCTCACGCTTTGGTCGGCGCATCCTCCAGTGGGAGGGAGACCCTTACGCCGACAATGTTGCGCTGAGGGCCTGCGGGGCGGTGCACGCGCTTGCCCGCTCCGGGTGGGAGCCGAATTTGACGCGCGCCTACCCGCCCAATCCGACATCGGAGAACGCCGTCTGGGCGGCTCTGGCTGATGCCCTTCACCACAACGACGCCTTCCTCACCGATCGGCTGTCGAGCGCGCCTCAGACAAACGAAGTGGCCCGCTCCGGTTTGATCCTGGGCGGCATGCTGACTATCGCAGAGGTGACGGGGCTGCCGCTCGAGATCTTCGAGATCGGTGCCAGCGCGGGGCTCAATCTCGGCTTCGATCAATACCGCTACGACTTTGGCGGCGGACAGCACTGGGGCAGGGCGAACGCGCCCCTGACCATCGATTGCAGCTGGCGAGGTGGTCAGCCGCCTCTCAAGGCGCCGCTCAGCGTTACGTCTCGGCAGGGCTGTGATCTCAATCCGCTCGACCCAAATCGGCATGAGGACCGCGAGCGGCTGCTCTCCTACATCTGGGCCGACCAGGTTCACCGTCTGGAGCGCACTGAGGCCGCCCTCAATCTGGCGGCGGCCGAGCATCGTCGCGCCGACAAGGCCGATGCCGTGGACTGGCTGGCAGATCGGCTGGGTGCTGCCCCCAGGCGCGGGGTGACCCGGGTGCTGCTTCATACGATCGTGTGGCCCTACATCCCCACCGCGTCGAAGCAGGCAATCGAGGCGACCATATCTAGGGTATCAAGCGCGGCCACGGCAGATGCGCCTTTTGCCCGGCTCAGCATTGAGCCGGACGACACACCGGGAAGCGCGAGGATCGACCTGACGGTCTGGCCGAGCGGCGGCACCGTCACTCTCGGCCGTGGCGATTTCCACGGCCGCTGGGCCCAGTGGGCCTAGCTGGCTTTGCGAAGCTGCTGGTTGCTGTCGCTGCGAAAAGAGCGGCCATCGGCAGCGAGACTCGTCAGCAGCGAATTGTAGATCGTCGGCTGGTCCCAGAATGCGGCATGACCGGCATTCTCGATGATATGGGGCGTACCCCGCCAAAGGTTGCGAAGGCTCTCGAGATAGCTGATGCGCAGCAGCGGATCCTGCCGGCCATGGACGATGGCCACGGGCTTGGTCGATTCCTCGACGGCACGGCGCTGGTCCGAAATTTCGCCATGCGACATCGAGCGAACGGCCGCTGATCGTGCCCTGCCGTCCGAGCGCTGCACGGCTTCCAGCAGTTCCGGCGTGGTGCCGTAGGCGAAGCAAAGCGAGACGAAGCGCGCGACATCGCGCGGCGAGAAATGTTCCTTCGACGCCAGCAATACATCCCAGCTCGGCTGGAAGGCGCGCAGCATCGCGAGCGTCCCGCGGCCGATCGGCGGCGTGCCCGTTAGCATCAGCGCGGTTACCGAAGGATGGTCGAGCAACTCGATGGCGATGTGCCCTCCCAGCGACCAGCCGACCAGCGTGAGATCGGTGAGCGACAGCTCTTCGATCACCTGACGCACGACGCTGGTGAGGCCCGGCATCGTATAGTCGGTCGACGGGTTCGCAGCGTCGGCGCTCTGGCCGTGACCGGGCAGGTCGATGGCGAGCAGGCGGTGCGCGTCGGCGAGCGGGCTGTCGAACTGATGGCCGAAGGCGAGGCTCGAACTGCCGGTGCCGTGAATCATCAGGATAGGCGTGCCGGTGCCGTTGCTCTCGGTCACGCGGACCGGGCCTGCTGTGGTGACAATTGTAGATTGACGTAGCATAGGGACAGCCTTTGAAACTCTGCTGCACCCTAGCCCCGCTCCGGCGCACGTCGCGTTTACGCGTACGCTTAACAACTCACTAACGCGCGCAGCCGCTTGTCAGCCGGTGGGGTCAACGTCTAGTCTTGGACCATGCAGTTGATTTTGGACGTCCTACTAACGGCACTAAGTAGTTTCGTTATTGGCACGCATGCCGTGGTCGGCAAAAGTCATTTCAAGTCTAGGGAAATGCCGCCGGGCGCCAATCTCGTCGCGGTGGCAGTCCTGCTGGCTCTGGCTGTCTACTTGCTTCTGCTCTGGACCCACGAATCGCCGCTTGCCGCGCAACTGTTCGGACTAGGGGCAGGGCTCGTCTCGCTCTGGTTGTTCCATCGCACGGTCGCCGCTTCGCGCGACGGTGCATTGCATTTTGCCTTCGACGTGGAGCATCCGGTAAGCTTGGTCACAGCCGGTCCTTACCGGCTGGTGCGCCACCCCTTCTACGCGTCCTATCTGCTCTTCTGGACCGGCATGGCCATCTCGACATGGTCCTTGTGGGCCATTCCCGTCCTGCTGCTGATCGTGGGCATGTACACATTGGCGGCGCGCGATGAGGAGCGGAAGTTCTCGAACTCCTCGATGGCCGCCGAGTACGCTGCCTATCGTTCACGGACCGGCATGTTCCTGCCGCGGCTGGCGGGCAAATGAAAAAGGCGGGCACCAGGCCCGCCTTCAAACTCTTCGAACTAGGTCACCGCTCTTAGTTGAGGCGGGCACCCACGTCCTTGATCGCCTGGTCAACCAGGGCGTCGCCCTTGCTGCCCATCTGCTTGGTCAGGAGCACGCGGGCCGCTTCCACGGCGACGTCGGCAGAGCGCGACCGGACTTCGGCCACAGCCTGCGATTCCGCCTGGGCGATCTTCTCTTCCACTGCCTTGGTGCGGCGGGCGATCAGCGCTTCGAGCGAAACCTTGGCGTCGGCGGTGAGGCGGAACGCCTCTTCGCGGGCAGCGGCGACGATGCTCTCGGCTTCGCTCGCAGCGGCCTGACGCTTGCTCTCATATTCCTCGAGCAGGAACTTCGCCTCGAGGCGCAGGCGCTCGGCCTCCGCCAGTTCCGTCTCGATCGCCTTGATGCGGTCGTCGAGCATCTTGGCGATGGTCTTGTGGATTCCGGCATAGAGGACGATGCCGATGAAGATGACGAGCGCAATGGTCGCCCAGATGGTCGCGCCGGTGGTGGCGTCAAAACCGAAGCTCAGCATCACGCGGCTCCCTTCGCTTCAGCCACGGCGGCGAGCGCCTCGGCCTCGGTGGCACCGCCACCCAGCTGCGCAACGAGCGCCTGGGCGGTTTCAGCGGCGATGGCCTCGACGCTTCCCAGCGCCACGGACTTGCTGGCCTGGATGCGGGCATCGGCCTCCGACATGCGGGCACCGAGGTCGGCTTCGACCACTTTGCGCTTGCCGTCGATATCGTCGCGAATGCTCTGACGGGTGTCTTCGGCGATCTTGCTGGCGTCCTTGCGGGCTTCCGCGAGGGCCGTCTCGTAGGCCACGACGGCCTTGTCGGTTTCCTGGCGCAGCCGCTCGGCTTCCTTGAGGTCGCCCTCGATGCGCGCCTTGCGCGCGTCGATGATGCCGCCGATGCGGGGCAGGGCGACGCGGCTCAGCATGAAGTAGAGGACTGCGAAGGTGATCGCGAGCCAGATCAGCTGGGTCGAAAAGGTCGAGGGATCGAACGGCGGGAAGATGTCGGAGTGATCCTCCGCATGCACTTCGCCCGTGGTCGTCTCGACCGCGTGCTCGTCCACGACGACGCCCTGCTGGAGGGCATCGCCCTCAGCCTGCGCCACAACAATAATGGGGGAGGTGTTACCCGCCATGGGTCTGCGTCCTCATTCGGGTCAAGGGTCCGGCGTGCCGGACCCTGTTATTCGTTTCAGCGCGAAATCAGACTGCGAACAGCAGCAGGAGCGCGATGAGGAACGAGAAAATGCCGAGAGCTTCGGTCACGGCGAACCCGAAGATCAGGTTACCGAACTGGCTCTGGCTGGCCGACGGGTTACGCAGGGCGCCCGACAGGAAGCTCCCGAAAATGTTGCCCACGCCGATGGCGGCGCCGGCCATACCGATCGCCGCGATGCCCGCGCCGATAAACTTTGCTGCTTCAGCTTCCATTTGTAGTCTGCTCCATTTTGCAACCGGTTGACGGCGCTTGCCGCCGTCTCACTGTGAACCGGTCTAGATCAATGCGACGGATGGATCGCATCATTGATGTACATCGAGGTCAGCACGGCAAACACATAGGCCTGCAGGGCAGCCACGAGGAATTCGAGCGCCGTGATCGCGACGGTCATGACCAGCGGCAGCAGCGCGCCCAGCCAGCCGAGGAAGCCGAGCGAACCCAGCGTCACCACGAAACCGGCGAACACCTTCAGCGTGATGTGACCCGCGAGGATGTTGGCGAACAGACGAACGCTGAGCGAGATCGGGCGCGACAGGAACGAGACGACCTCGATCGGCACCACGATGGGCAGCACGTAGGCGGGCACGCCCGACGGCACGAACAGTTTCAGGAACTTCAGGCCGTTCTTGTAGAAGCCGTAGACGATAACCACGGCGAACACGAGCAGCGCCAGCGCGAAGGTGACGATGATGTGGCTGGTGAAGGTGAAGAAGAAGGGGATCATGCCGAACATGTTGGCGACGAGCACGAACATGAAGAGCGCGAACACGAAGGGGAAGAACTTCATGCCGGCGGTGCCGGCGGAGCTTCGGACCATATTGGCCACGAACTCGTAAGCCATCTCCGAGACGAGCTGGGCGCGGCCTGGAACGATGGCGCGGCGGCTCGTGGAGAAGATCAGATAGGCAAGGATGACACCGACGGTCAGCACCATGAACAGTGCCGAGTTGGTGAAGGAGAAGCCGCCTTCTCCGAAACGGACGATGTCCGTGATCAGAAACTGGTGGATCGGGTCGACTTTATTCGGATCGGCCAAGAACGGTCCCCAATTCTAGTCTTCGTCATCAATCCCCGGACCGAGGTCCGAGCCGGGCGGCGGTGGCGACGCCCTGTTCAAATCACCGGCGGCCCGCACGACGTTCAGGACGCCGGCCGCAAATCCTATCATCAGCATTACCAGCATGATCCAGGGCGACGTATTCAGCCACCGGTCCAGCAGGTAACCCGCAACCGCACCCACCAGGATCGCCGCGATAAACTCGGTTCCGAGCCGCAAGCCGCGGCTCATTCCGGTCATATCCCGGGTCGCCTGTGCTCCCGTTCCCATGTCTAGGGATCGAGCGCTCTGAGCGCGGGCAATCTTGTCCTTGAGAATTCGCGACTGCTCTCGCACCCGCTCTTCCTCTCCGTTGCCGTCGGCACGCATTTTGGTCAACGCGTCACTCCGTCAGCCCCGGAAACCCTAAGGAAAAGACCCCCTTGAAGTCGCGCGCAACATAGTGGTGACACATTGGGGTGTCAAGGGAACTGGAGTGCTAGTAACATCCTGATATTATTCGTTTTTTCAGGTGAAGAAGGAGGCGCGACAACGAGTCATGTCGCGCTTTCGCAGGGCCGGAAGAGTCGCGGGGCTTACACCGCGACCTTCGACTCCAGCACCTGCGTCGCGCCCGTCAGGTCGACCGACACGAGCTGGCTGACGCCGCGCTCATACATCGTGACGCCGAACAGCCGATTCATCCGGGCCATGGTGATCGGATTGTGGGTGATCACCACGAAGCGGGTTTCGGTCCGGGTCGCCATCGCATCCAGCAATTGGCAGAAGCGCTCGACATTGGCGTCGTCGAGCGGGGCGTCGACTTCGTCGAGCACGCAGATCGGCGCCGGATTGGTGAGGAACACCGCAAAAATCAGCGACATCGCCGTCAGCGCCTGCTCGCCGCCCGACAGCAGCGTCATGGTCGACGGCTTCTTGCCCGGCGGCTTGGCGATGATTTCGAGCCCGGCTTCCAGCGGGTCGTCGCTCTCGACGAACTGCAGTTCCGCCGTGCCGCCCCCGAACAGCGTCGTGAACAGCTCCTGGAAATGCGCGTTCACCTTGTCGAAGGCCTCGGCGAGCCGCACGCGGCCCTCCTTGTTGAGGCTCTGGATGCCCGAGCGCAGCTTGGCGATGGCGGCGATCAGATCGTCGCGATCCTTCACCATCGTATCGAGCTTTTCCTGTACCTCGACACTCTCGGTCTCGGCCGCGAGGTTCACGCCGCCGAGGCGTTCACGCTCGTTCTTCAGTCGCTCGACCTTGCGCTCCACCGATTCTTCATCGGGCAGGGCGTCCTGCGGCTTGATGCCGGCGGCGAAAGCCGTATCGGCAGCCTGGATGTCCAGCGTCTCCTGCACCTGGCGTTCGATCTGGTGACGCTGCGCGATGAGGCCCTTCAGGCGTTCCTCGACGCGCGCCAGGTTCTCGCGGAAGCCGCTCAGGGCCTCGGCCGCGAGTCGCTGTGCTTTGTCTGCGTCGCGGTACTGGCTCTGCGCCTGCGCCAGCGTATCGCTGGCGACGCCATGCGCGGTACGTGCCGTGGCAATTTCGGCGTCGATCGCCACCTGCCGCTCGTCGAAGCCGGCGGGCGAATTGTTCATCGCCTCCATCTGCTGCGTCAGGTCGCCGAGGCGCTTGTCCAGCGTTGCCACCTGCGAGTCAGCACCGGCACGGCGGCGCTGCCAATTGGCGGTCTCGTTGGCGATCTGACCCAGCCGGCCATTGCGCAACTGCGCCGCATTCTCAAATGAGCCGAGCTTGAGGCGTGCCTGGTCGGCAAGGCCACGCGCCTCGTCGAGCACCACGCGCTTGGCCTGCACCAGCGTCGCCGCTTCGCTTTCGTCGCCAGCCTCGGCCAGTGCTTTCTGGGCATCGGCTTCAATGGCTTCGGCTTCGGCAAGTGACGAGGCCAGCCGGACGCGCGCTTCCTCAAGGGTGCTCTGGCGGGTCGCCAGTTCGCTGATTGCCTTGGTCGCCCGGTCGAGGGCCTGCTGCGCCGTCGCGATCTCGCGCTGCGCATTGCGCCAGATCTCGCGCTTCTGCCGCTCGGCATTGCGCATCTGCTCGAGGCCTTGGTTGAGAGATTGCGCATCGGCACGCATGGAGTTGCGTGCGGCGCGGGCGTCTTCGAGCTCGGCGTCGAGTTCGGCCAGCCGGTTGCGCTGCGCGAGGCGCTGCGCGGCGGCGCTCGGTGCATCGGCGGCCGAAACGAAGCCGTCCCAGCGCCAGAGGTCGCCTTCCCGGGTGACGAGGCGCTGCCCCGGTTTCAACTGCGGCTGCAAGGCCGCGCCCTGCGCCTTTTCGACAAGACCGATCTGGTCGAGGCGGCGGCGGAGCAGGGGGCTGCCGGAGACATGCGCGCTGAGCGGCACGGCGCCGCCCGGCAATTGCGGATCGCCATCGGTGGGAATCGGGCCGGCCCAGTGCAGGGGCGCACCGGCATCCGAGGACGCCTCGAGGTCGTCGCCCAGTGCCGCGCCGAGCGCGGTTTCGAAACCGGCATCCACCTTGAGTTCGTCGGCGATCGCCGTCCACAGGCCCTTGGCGCCACCATTGAGGATGCGGTTCAGCGTCTGTGCCTCGGAGTCGAGCCGGTTCACCTGCGCTTCGATTTCCTGCACCTTGGGGCGCGTCGCATCGAGCGTCGCCTGCGCCTGCCGGGTAGCCTCTTCAGCGGCCACGGCGGCTGCTTCAGCTTCAGCCGAAAGCGCCTGCGCGGCGTCGAGGCCGGCGCGCCGCGCCGTCACCCCATCATCGGCTTCGAGTTGCGCGGCCACATTGGCGGCATCGCGCTCGACGTCGGCAATCTGCTGGCGGAGGCGGGCAATGCGCGTCGCCGCATCTTCCGTGCCGCGCTTCGCCTGGGCGCGGCGCGCTTTCACCTGGGCTTCGAGGTCGGCGGCAATGCGCGCCTCGGCTTCGGCGGCGCGAACCGCCTGCAATGCTTCCTCGGCCGCCGCCTTGGCGGTCGCGAAGGATTCAGCTTCACCGGCGGCTTCAGCCTCGAGTCGCGCCTTTTCCTCGGCGGCGGTCTTGAGCGCTTCATCGCTTTCATCGAGCAGCGCGCGTTCGCGGCCCGCATCTGCGGTGGTCTGTTCGATCCGCTGCGTCAGTTCGGCCCGGCGCTGCTCGGCACGGCGCGCTTCCTCGGCCAGTTGTTCGGCGAGGATGGTCAGGCGCTGCAGCGCGGCACCGGCGGCGGCTTCCTTGTCGCGCAGGGGCTGCACGGCCTGATCGGCCATGAACACGACCTTCTGCGCCTCAAGCTCGACATGCTGCGCGTCGGCAAGATCGTTGATCAGCGTGCCTTGTTCGGCCTCGGTCTCCTTCTCGGAGGCCCGCGCCTGAATCCACCGGATATGGAAGAGAGTCGCCTCGGCCTTGCGGATTTCGCCGCTGAGGCCGCGATAGCGGGTGGCGAGTCGGGCCTGGCGCTTCAACTGCTCCAGTTGAGTCGTCACCTGGCCGATGACGTCGTCAACGCGTTCGAGATTCTGCTCGGCTGCCTTGAGCCGGAGCTCAGCTTCATGGCGCCGGGAATGGAGACCGGAGATGCCGGCCGCTTCTTCGAGCAAGGCGCGGCGGGCGGTCGGCTTGGCGGCGATCAGTTCGCCGATCTGGCCCTGCCGGACGAGGGCGGGGGAGTGGGCGCCGGTCGAGGCGTCGGCAAACAGCAGTTGCACGTCCTTGGCGCGGACTTCCTTGCCATTGACGCGATAGACCGAACCCTCCTCCCGCTCGATGCGACGGGTGACTTCGAGGATATCGGCATTGTTCAGGGTGGCCGGGGCGGTGCGGTCGGAATTGTCCAGCACCAGCGTCACTTCGGCGGAATTGCGTGCCGGCCGGTTGCCCGAGCCGTTGAAGATCACGTCGTCCATGCCGGAGGCGCGCATGGCCTTGTACGAGCTTTCGCCCATCACCCAGCGCAGTGCTTCCACCAGATTGGACTTGCCGCAGCCATTGGGCCCGACCACGCCGGTCAGACCCGGCTCGAGGTAAAGCTCCGTCAGGTCGGAGAAGGATTTGAACCCATGGAGCTTGAGACGCGAGAACTTCATAGCATTCCAAATAACGAAGCGGCCCGCCGCTAGGAAGCGACGGGCCGCGTTAGGCCACCGAACCTTGTGGAAATTGAGTTGTTAGAGCAGCGGATCGATCTCGGCGCTCAGTTCTTCCAGCGACTTATCGCCGCTCAAGGTCTTGCCGTTCAAATAGAAAGTGGGCGTGCCCTCAAGGCCGAAATCATTCAGCGCCTGATTGCGCATGGTTTCGATGGCCGTGAACAGTTCCTGGTTGGTCAGCGCTTCCTGGAAGGACGCCTCCGAGAAGCCGAGCTGGAAGGCAACGGCCTTCACGGCGTCGAGCGGCTTGTCCGAAACACCCCAGGTATCCTGCGTCCTGAAGAAGGTCGCGATGACGTTCTCATAGGCGGCGATCGCCGCTTCCGAGAAGCCTGCGGCAGGGGCTGCCGTATCGGCAGGTGCTTCCGAGCTCGAAGCCGACGGGTCGGCCGGGGCAGGGGCTGCACCGGCATCGGCGGCCTTGGCGGCGGCTTCGGCCAGCATAAAGATCGCCGCGTCCATGGTGTTGCGGGCGAACGGGCGCAGGATGAGCTTCACCTGGCCGGTCTTGACGTATTTTTCGATGAACGGCCCGAGCACCACGTTTGAGAAGGCGGCGCAATGCGGGCAAGTCGGCGACGCGTATTCGATCAGCGTCACCTTGGCATCCGGGTTGCCGGCGACCTTGTCGGGAATCGCCACGTCCATCAGCTTGGCGAGATCGATCATGTCGCCTTCCTTGGCGGAGGCGAGCGAAGGGAGGCCGACGACACTCAGGGCGGTCGCAGCGGCGGCCAGGGTCAATGTCTCACGGCGGGTCAGTTTCACGACAGAACTCCTTGTTTCGCGGGCAAGTTACACAGGCAATGTGGCGGGGCAAGTGACCAAACAGTAAGGTTGGGTAACGCTCTAGCGAGCGCGCTTGCCGAGGACTTTTTCGCCCAGCAGCCTGAGCGCGTCCTTGAGGGCGGGATCGTCGACTTCGGCCACCGCCTGGCCGGCATGTTTCGCCACCTCCGGTAGCGTTGCCTGAGGCTGCGCCTTGGGCGCTGAACCCGGCCTGAATGGCTCGATCGAGAGTTTTACCTCGCGCACGAGGAAATAGCCGAAATAGCGGTTCACCGCCGAGGCGATGAGCGGCCCTTCATGCGCCAGCGCCAGCCTTTGCCCCTCGATGCAGCGCAGATAGAGCGTCGCCCCCTCGTGCCCGGCGCCGCGCGGCCATTTGAGCTGTTCGGGCATCGCCGCAAGATCGTAGGGCTTCGGGGCGATCGCCGCCCAGTTGGCGAGGATGTCGCGCGTGGCAAAGCCGCGCTTCTTCAGCGCCGAATCCAGCACGCCACCAAGCGCTTCGGCGACGCCGACCGCCCGGTTGAGCCGCTTGGGCGGCGCTGGTTCCTTGGCTTTGCTGGCCACGTCAAATCCGGTTGCGCCGGTCGCCCGGCTGGTTCATGTCCCCATGATGCCAAAACCACCGCCAGCGCAACAGGTGATCCCGCTCGACAGCGACGCGGTCCTCGCCTGGTATGACCGCCACGCCCGGACCTTGCCGTGGCGGGTCTCCCCGGCCGATCGCGCCAAAGGCGTCCGGCCCGACCCGTACCGGGTGTGGCTGAGCGAGATCATGCTGCAGCAGACAACCGTGGCAACGGTAGGGGACTATTACGCGCGGTTCACCGCTCTTTGGCCAACTGTTGCGGCGCTGTCCGGGGCCATTTTGAACGATGTGCTCGTCGAATGGGCCGGCCTTGGCTATTACGCCCGGGCCCGAAACCTCCACGCCTGCGCCCAGACGGTGGTCCGCGACCACACCGGCACCTTCCCCGACAGTGCCGAAAAACTGCTGACTTTGCCGGGGGTTGGCCCCTATACCGCGGCAGCCGTCGCCGCCATCAGCTATGACGAGCGCGTCGCCGTGGTGGACGGCAATGTCGACCGCGTCCTCGCCCGCTACCTCGCGCTGCCCGTCCCCGTCCGCGACGCCAAAGATTTGATCCGCCACACAGTTCAGGCCGCGGTTCCAGAACGGTCAGGCGACTTCGCCCAGGCGCTGATGGACCTCGGCGCCACCATCTGCGCCCCGCGCGCCGCCAACTGCCTGCTTTGCCCGCTGAGCCAAGGCTGCGCCGGCCGCCGCCTCGAGCCACTGGCTTTTCCGGTAAAGGCAGAAAAACCCGAACGCCCAACGCGTTACGGTCACGCCTTCATCATGCGCGACGCCGATGGCGACGTGTTCCTGCGCTCCCGCCCCGACAAGGGTTTGCTGGCGAAGATGACCGAACCGCCGGTCTCGGACTGGGTTTCGGCCAAGTCTGAGCCCGACTTCCCGGTGGCCGCCGACTGGCGGCATCACGGGCAGATCGTGCATGTCTTCACCCACTTCCGGCTGGAACTCGAGGTCTGGTCGGTGACCGTCGCCCAACCGGAGGCGCTGGCCGATGGGTGGTGGGCCGATCCAAGGCGGCTGGACGCCGAGGCGCTGCCGACCGTGTTCCGCAAGGCGCTGGCGGCGGCCGGACTCTAGGGGACGAAGCTCTGGGCGATCTCGTGGCTGACAATTCCGGGGCCATGCAGGCGCCGGGCATGCCGGACCATGGGGCGTAGGATGTTGGCGCGATGTTCCCGCCGCACGAACCAGCGCGCTGTGGCGTGGAACAGATAGCCCAGCATCGTCCGCATTGTCTGTTCGGAAAGGCCGGCCAGCAGCGCCTTTTCCTGATCGCTCAGATCGGACTCCTCCTCCGGCAGCATCATCGGCGCGGTACTGCGCGTCGAGGGACTGGCGACAAACATCTCGGCCATCGCCTGGCGCAGGCGTGGGCGATCGCCGGCCGCCAGGAGGGCCGTACACTTGAGGACCAGCAGGTAGACGTGGAACTCCGATCCGTACTTCGCGAGTTGCGCGGCCTGATCATAGAGTTCCGCCGCGGCCTCGATGTCGCCGCGATACATGGCGATCTGCCCGCGCGTCGCGTGCGCAGCGGCGAATGCCGTACCATTGCGATAGACGTCCAGAGCCAGCCTCTCGGCGAGATCCAGATGGTGCGCGCCTGACAGCCAGAGTAGCTTTGCCGCCCCGAGCTTGAGCAGCGAGTTGTCGTCCAGTCGATCCATGTGACGTAGGGCGATCTCGCCGACTTCCGCCTGGAACGCCTCGCGTTTGTCAGCATCGGTGAGCACCTCGCTCGGCGGCCACACGGCAATTCGGGTGTAGACGGCGAGCCCCCACATGATGGCGGGCCGTGGATCCTCGGGATGCGCGCGACGGGCCCGGTCGAGCTGCCGTTCCATTTCCCGGGAGGCGTCGGCCGGCCGCCATAGCGTCGAAGCCGTATCGTGCAGGTGAAGTTCGAGCGGCACGTCGGCCGGTGCGGCACGGCCACGTGTGGCAGGCGCCACGAGATGCTCCCAGATCGCCTCCTGCGCCCAGAGGGCTATTCCGCGCGCGAGGTCGAGGTTCGGAGCGTTGGTGTTCAGGCTGTCCCGTCGCGTCGCCAGAATCTCGCCCGACCCCGCGTGCCGCAACGCAAAGGCGCAGTCGAGCACCTTCTCGCTGCCGCCAAAGCCTATTTCGACAAGGAAGGGCGGTCCGTCGGTGGATGGCGAGGCGCCGGCTGTGTCCTGATCTGCCAGGTGCTCTCGCAGGCCATTGACCAGTGCCGCTTCGCCGCCATCGGCCGGCATTGTTCCCAGAATCGCCCCGATGGCGATCATGCCTTGCTGTCTCGATGGTGCCGAGCTTTCGGCGACCCACACATAGCCCTCGCCATGCTGGGTGGCGATGAATGCCGGGCTCCGGGCGCTATCGGAAAGTTTCTGGCGAAGGCGGCTGATCAGGGAATCCACATTGCGCGCGCTGGTATCCGTAGCGGCGCCCGCGATCACTGTGTGCAGCCGGTCGCGAAGGATCAGCGTACCCGGCCGCCGCGCCAACTCAAGCAGCACGGCCCGTTCCTGGCGCGTGAACTCCACGCGGCGCCCGTCGGCGAGCACGACGCCGCGCATGTCTGGCCCGAAATCGAGTCCGTTGAACCGATGCGTCATGCGGGCCGCCCCCGCCAGCCTGTTCGACCATGATCCGGCTTCCAACAACTATGCAACAGTTGATGGCCACGACTGTCCGTCATGGGGGAACGATATGCAAGACTTGTGGGCCCAGCGGATCGCCGCGCAGACAGCACGGCAGGCCCTGCCGTGGAAGGTCGGCCTCGGCATCATCGCGGTCTTCGCGTTGATCCTGTTCCTTGCCAGTTCCTCGGGATGAAGAAATTGCCGCCGCACCATTGCTGGGGCGGCGGCAGTTTTGCCCGAAGACTGGAGGTCTTGGCTCAGGCTGAAAGGCGTTCCATCTGCGCGCGGATATCGGCGCGGAGCAGGTCGATAGGGGCGAGACGGCCACGATTCTTGGTGTGCCAGAAGGTCCAGCCATTGCAGGCCTCGGCACCCTGGACGAGTGCACCGACCCGATGGATCGAGCCTGAATGCTGGCCCGAGGAGAGGGTGCCGTCGGCGCGCACCATGGCGCTCCAGCGCTGGCGGTGATCGACCAGTTCGGTGCCGGGCACGATGAGGCCCATTTCGATCAGCGAGCCAAAAGCAACCCGGGGTGCAGCACGCTTCGACATGGCCGGCTCGATCGCTTCGGCGCTGAGCGGCTTGATGGCGGCGATGCGCTTCAGGGCGGCGGCGATGTAGGTGGTCTCGCGGTCGATGCCGATGAAATGGCGGCCAAGCTTCTTGGCCACGGCGCCGGTGGTACCGGTGCCGAAGAAGGGATCGAGCACCACGTCGCCCGGCTTGGTGGTGGCATTGAGGATGCGCATCAGCAGGGCTTCCGGCTTCTGCGTCGGATGCACCTTGTCGCCATCCTTGTCGGTGAGGCGTTCGGCGCCGGTGCAGATGGGGAACAGCCAGTCGGAGCGCATCTGCGTGTCCTCATTGGCCTGCTTCATCGCTTCATAGTTGAAGGTGACGCGGCTCTTCTTGTCGCGGGCGGCCCAGATCAGCGTCTCATGCGCATTGGTGAAGCGCGTGCCGCGGAAATTGGGCATCGGGTTGGCTTTGCGCCAGATCACGTCGTTGAGCATCCAGAAATCGAGATCCTGGAGCGCCGCGCCGACCCGGAAAATGTTGTGGTAGCTGCCGATGACCCACAGGGCGCCATCGGGCTTCAGCACGCGGCGGGCGGCAGCCAGCCAGGCGCGGGTGAAGGCGTCGTAATGGGCGAAACTCTGGAACTTGTCCCAGTCATCGTCGACGGCGTCGACCTTCGACTGGTCCGGGCGGGTGAGGCCCTCTTCGAGCTGGAGATTGTACGGGGGGTCCGCAAAGATGAGGTCAACCGAGCCGGCCGGCAAGGCATTCATGTGGGCGATGCAGTCGCCGACAAGGATTGTGTCGACGGGCAGCGAAGCCCTTTCCGCATTGGCCGACTGGGCCATAAGCGCGGTACGCAACATACTCGTAACCCTAACGCAGCACTAACGACGCTGGTTGTAAGGCGTTAGAGTTAAAGGCGATTTAAGCTACAGGGTTACCGAGAGATTACCACGCCGCCGCTCGGCCGCATCGGCGCAGGGGGCGAAGTCCATGCGGTGGAAGCGGCCCGGTCCGTGGCTGTCGAGCGCGGCGAAATGGAGCGGCGCCGAATAGCCCTTGTGACTGTCGAAGCCGAAATGCGGCTCCTCGCAATGCATGATCTCGCACATCCGGTCGCGCGTTACTTTGGCGACAATCGAGGCCGCCGCGATCGAGAGCGACAGGGCGTCGCCGCCGATGACCTTTTCGGTGGCGCAGGGCATGCCCTTGGGGATCTGGTTGCCGTCGATAAGGACGTGATCGGGTGCGAGGCCGAGGCCGAGCACCGCCCGGCGCATCGCCCACATGGTGGCCCAGAGGATATTGAGCTCGGCGATGATCGAGGTCGGCGCCGCGACGACCGACACATGCGCGCCGCTGGCGACGATCTCGTCATGGAGGCGCGCCCGGGCGTCGGGACCGAGTTGCTTCGAATCGTTGAGCCCGTCGGGGATGCGGCGGCGATTGAGGATGACGGCAGAGACGACCACCGGCCCGGCGAGCGGCCCGCGGCCGGCCTCATCGACGCCGGCGACGATCGACGCGCCGCGGCGCACGGCCCGCTTCTCATAGAAGAGGGTCGGGGCAGGGGCGGGTTCCGTACTGGTCGAATCGCGGGGCATCTCCAGCACAATGCCCACGCCCTCCATGTCAGAACAAGCTCAGCTGCTTGTCCTCGAGCCGCGGTGGCTCGAACAGATCGGTGCGCAG
This sequence comes from Hyphomicrobiales bacterium, assembly GCA_004144345.1. Lineage (GTDB taxonomy): Bacteria > Pseudomonadota > Alphaproteobacteria > Rhizobiales > Devosiaceae > Devosia_A. The sequence goes on along the minus strand of SEEL01000043.1, from coordinate 1,431 downwards.
CGCCGGCAGCTTCTTGTCGAGGCCGTAGCGTTCCCTGGCGCGCGCCATGCGCTGCTGCATCAGCGTCGCATAGGCGCCTTCGCCGGTCATGCGCTCGCCCCAGGCGGAATTGTAATCCTTGCCGCCGCGCGTATCGCGCACCAGCGACATCACATGCTTCACCCGATCCGGGTAATAGCGCAGCAGCCATTCGCGGAAGATCTCGCGCACTTCACCGGGGAGGCGCAGCAGTACGAGGCCGGCCCATTGCGCGCCCTGCGCGGCGCCGGCGTCGAGGATGCGCTCCATCTCCATATCGTTGATCGCGGGGATCATCGGCGCCGCCATGATGCCGGTCGGCACCCCAGCCGCAGACAGAAGCCGGATCGCCTCGAGCCGCTTCTCAGGCGTCGAAGCACGCGGTTCCATCTTGCGGCTGAGGATGTGGTCCATCGAGGTGACCGACAGCCCGACATGAACGAGGCCGAGCCTGGCCATCTCGCTGAGGATATCGAGGTCGCGCACGATGAGTGCCGATTTGGTGACGATGGTCGTGGGGTGCTTGGTCTCGAGCAGCACTTCGAGGATGCCGCGCGTGAGTTTGTGCGTCCGCTCGGCCGGCTGGTACGGGTCGGTGTTGGTGCCCATGGCGATGGGCTTTGGCTTGTAGCGCTTGTCGGCCAGTTCGCGGCGCAGCAGCTCGACGGCGTTGACCTTCACATAGATCTGCCGCTCGAAATCGAGCCCCGCCGAATGGCCGAGATAATTGTGGGTGGGTCGCGCGAAGCAATAGGAGCAGCCATGCTCGCAGCCGCGATAGGCATTGATCGAGCGGTCGAAGCCGATGTCCGGGCTTTCGTTGCGCGTGATGATCGATTTGGCGCGCTCGATATGCTCGACCGTCTCGAACGGCTTCAGTTCCTCGACCTCGCCCCAGCCATCATCGAAGCGCTCGCGGCTCTCGGTATCGAAGCGGCTCGACTTGTTGGTCTGCGCGCCGCGGCCACGGTTGCGCTTGGGATCGAGCGTCTGCCGATTGATGAGATCGGCGTCGCGCGTGTCCTTGAGCCGTTCAAGCTGCTCGAAAGAAGGTGCGGTCTGGATCGCCATGATCACCACCAGATGGGGACGACTCGTCCCAAAGTTAACGGGTCTTAAGAGATAGCATTGCGAACGGAACAAAACAAGAACATTGCAGATGACGCGTTCTCCTTGCTGTGAAACGGCTGAGGGAAGGGGGATGTTCCGGCGTGTTTTCGCCCCGGACCGCCTTTCGGCTCCCGGCTTCGGGCAGTGGCTCCATCCGCCGGGATGGAGCGAGCAGCGGCGAGGTCTTGCCTCGACGCGGGTAGTCCGCAGTGGGTGAGGCTCGCGCCTCGCCGCTGCAACCGGGCTCGCCTCAGGATCGATGATCTGCCGGAATCTCTCTCCACGTCCGGCGGTGGTTCAGAT
>SEEL01000112.1 GCA_004144345.1 Hyphomicrobiales bacterium | reverse complement strand
CCAAACTTGCCAGCCTGGGTGCGCAGCGTGTCGATGGCGCCCTTGAGGCCGTCGAGCGTCGAGTTGATCGAGGCGTTCGAGTTGAACGCACCGTCGGCGAGCGCCGTGAGGCCGAGACCGGCCGCGTTGTTGGTCACGCCCTTGATGTCCAGCTTGGACGAACCGTCTTCGTTGAACAGCACCGACAGATCGTCGCCGTTCAGCAGGTTCACGCCGTTGAACGACGCGTCCTTGGCGAGCGCATCGATCTGCCCGAGCAGGTCATTATACGTGTCGACCAGTTCGTCGCGCTTCGGATTGGCGACGGGCGAACCCGTGGTCGTGGTGGGGCTGGTCAGCGTGGTGTTGAGGCCAAGCGCCGTACTGACCGCCGCGTTGCTGAACGAGAGCTGCAGCGTATCGGTCGTGTTGTCGGCGGTGATCGTCACGCCACCAGCGCCGGCGGTACCCGTTGCACCGGTGAGGCCCTCGAGGGCGTCTTCGAATTCGGCAAGCGTATTGATGCCGGCCGAGGCGAAGGTGATCGTCTGGGCGCTGCCGCCATTCACCGACACCGACATGGTATGGCCATCGAGGCCGGCAATGTCGGAGTCCGTGAGCGAGGTGTCACTGCCAGTGATGGTTGCCGCAGTCGTGGTCGTCGTGCCCGGGACGGTCGCAGCGGTCTGCAGAGCCTGGCGGGCAGTTGCCTGAGCGGATTCAACGAGCTTGGTGATCGCCGAGATGCCCTTGTCAGCGGCAGCGACGGTCTGCACGGCATTCGACACGGAGTCGAGGAGCTGGCTGAGGTCGTTGGCGCGGCTGTTGAGGCCCTGGGCGGTAAAGAAGTTGGTGGGATTGTCGAGGGCCGAGTTGACCCGCAGGCCGGTCGACAGGCGTTCCTGAGACTTGCCGAGGAGTTCCGCCGTGCTCTGCAGATTCAGCAGATTCGAACGGACAGCTTTGGAGAGAGTGATATCAGACATTCTATGTCCCTTTCTGGGGTATCTGGTCAGTAGGTCTCGTCCTGAGAACCACGCCTACGTTTTGCGACATCCCTGAGAACTGCGCGTTAAGTCGATTGATAAGCTTGTCTCGAAATTCGGACTAATTCCGAGCGGTCGTCTTCCGAACGGTAGTGTCTGGCGATTTCGAAACATTTAAGCCTCGTCGATAGTCGCGCGTTTCGAGCGCAAGGCCCGATATTGCGCGCTGAGCCTCAAAAGACTCCCAATAGGTTAGGTAACTGAAGTGTGATCCCGCCCGGTAAATAAACCGTTAGGCGAGCTTGTCCATCAGGCGCAGCGGCGACGCGGGGGGCTGCCAGGCCACGCCAATGCGCTGGCGCAGTTCCTCAGTGGTCAATGGCCGGGGGGCCAGCTGACCGCTGATCACTGCTGCAGCAAACGCCTCGCCCGGAGGGGTCGGCGGGGGCGGGGCTTCCGCTGCCTGCTGTTCATGGCTCGATTCGGAGAAGGCGCCTGAGGAGTGTGTGCGCTGCTGCTCGTTGCGCCGCGCCGCCAACTCGGGCGCATGCGCCATCGCGTCGCCAATGGCGACGGAGTTAGTGATCGGCGATGGTGCGATCCTGGCGACCATTTATCCAATCCTGGCGCCGGACATCCTTTGGCGCAGCGTCAGATTGGACACGGGAGACTTTCGTAAGTGGAACTCCCACCCCGCCAATTTACTTCAAATACGCCCTACAGCGCACGGTTTACGGCAATGCCACCGGACGGG
>SEEL01000042.1 GCA_004144345.1 Hyphomicrobiales bacterium | reverse complement strand
CGCCAGACCCGCAATAAGCCCTCGCGCGCCCCACTGGTTCCTCACATCCCGTCCGGCAAAGCGCGGAGCGTCTTCTTACGCTCCTAAAGCAATCGGAGGCGCTCCGCGCTTTCCGTCCGTGAGGTCGCTTGTCTCACGGCAAGGTAACAACCGGGGCCGACGGGTCGCCGGAAGCCTCCGCATGCCCCAACCAGCGGTTGGACGAGCGAGCCCTCTTCGGGCTCGGTCGGACAGAGCGCAAAGAAGCCACGGTTGGACAAGCGAGCCGTCTTCCGGCTCGTTTGGACAGAGCCAGAAGAAAGCTAGCAAGCGAGCACTCTCGCGATCGCTGGCTCCAGAGCGCAAAAAGTTGACACGAACCCCCTCCCCGGCAACAAACCCCGCATGACCCTGAGCCAGATTTCCACCCCCCTCACCCGCGACCAGGCCTTTGCCCTCGTTGACGCCGTCAGCGAACGCGAGGATCTCGCCCTCACCGCCTCCGCCCATGAAGACGCCACCACCGGCGAATGGGTGTTCGAGGCCACCTGCGAGATGCTGCCCGATCTCCCCGCCTTCGAGACGCTCGCCCGCGAGCTGCTCGGCGGCGATGTCGATTTCACCGTCACCCCGCTCGATGCCGAGACCAACTGGGTCGCCAAATCGCTCGAGGGCTTGCAGCCCGTCAGCGCCGGTGGCTTCTATGTCTATGGCAGCCATAGCGCTCAGAGCGTGCCGCCCGCCGGCCTCATCCCCATCCAAATCGAAGCTGCCCAGGCTTTCGGCACCGGCCATCACGAGACCACCACCGGCTGCCTCGAAGCCATCGAGCGGACGCTGAAGCGGACCAAGCCGAAAAAGATGATCGACGTCGGCACCGGCACCGGCGTCCTCGCCATCGCCCTCGCCAAGCGCACGCGCCTCCCCGTCCTTGCCAGCGACATCGACCCGATCGCGACGCAGACCACGGCCGAGAACGCGCGCGACAATGGCGTCGGCCATCTCATCAACGCCGTCACCGCCCCCGGCCTCGACCATCTGTCGATCGCTCGCAGCGCGCCCTACGATCTGATCGTCGCCAACATTCTCGCCGCCCCGCTGGTCGCCATCGCGCCGGCCATGGGCCGCGCCGCTGAGCGTGGCGCCACGATCATCCTGTCGGGCCTGCTCGTCACCCAGGCGCCCCGTGTCGCCGGTGCCTATGCGCGTCAGGGCATGATCCTGCGCCAGCGGCTCGAGCGCGGCGACTGGGCCACCCTGATCCTGGAAAAGCTATGACAAACAAAAACCCCGGAGGTCATCCGGGGTTTCGCCAATCGCCTGCATGGGGCGCGGAGGTAAAGGGGCTAGTGCGGTTGGCACTGCGAGCCGTCTTCGGATCGCTCGGCCAGAGCGAGTCGCCGAAGCTCTCAGTTGGGGCGCTTGGTGATGGCGCCGATCAGCTGGAACTCGTTGGCGCGCAGAACCTGGCGCGTCGCTTCACGGCTCCGCGCGCTGATCACGCCGTCGAGGGCCCTGCCGAAATGCTGGCTGCTCAAATTCATTTTAGTCGCTTCTCGATTCATACTTCGTCGCTGCCGCTCCTGCGGCGAGTGCTACATAGGTCGTCACCAACCCCGGGACTAGGCGGCATACCGGCAACCCAGCCATGCCTGTCTCGCAACCCGCCTTAACAGGAACTGAATCATGGCCAACGCCTTCGGCCCCGCCCGCTTCCAGAAATTCGCCGCCAAGACGACGCCCGCGACCGTCGCGCCGCGCCTCAAGGCGCTGCGTGCCGCCATCGCCGAAGCCGGGCTCGATGGCTTCCTGATACCGCGGGCCGACGCGCATCGCGGCGAATCCGTCCCCGCCAGCGAAGCGCGCCTCGGCTACATCACGAGCTTCAACGGCTCCGCCGGGCTCGCGATCGTCGGCTTGAAGAAGGCCGGCCTCTTCGTCGATAGCCGCTACACCCTGCAGGCGCCGCTCGAGACCGACACCAAGCTCATCACCGTCATCGAGGCGGGCCAGGGCGGCGCCGATCCGCGCATCGTCGAATTCATCCCCGCCGGCGGCAAGCTCGGCTTCGACCCCTGGCTCCATACGCCGGGCGAGATCAAGGATCTGACCGAGCGCTTCGCCGGCAAGGCAACGCTGGTGCCCACGAGGAACCTCGTCGATGCCATCTGGACCGACCGCCCGGCGCCGCCCAATGGCCCGGTCGAATTCCTCGGCCACAACCGCGCCGGCCGCACCGCCGAGGACAAGCTCGCCGAGCTGCGGAAAATCCTCGCCGCCGAAGGGGCGGACGTCGTCGTGCTGAGCCTCCCCGAATCCATCAACTGGCTGTTCAACATGCGCGGCCGCGACGTGCCCAACGTCCCCGTGCTGCTGAGCTTCGCCATCGTCCCGCAAAAGGGCCAGCCCACCCTCTTCGTCCACAAGGACAAGATCACCCCCGAGCTGAAGAAGGGCCTCAGCGGCGTCGCCAAAATCGCCGATGCTGTGACGCTCATGGCCGAACTGCGCAAGCTCGGCGCCGCCGACAAGCGCGTCTGGCTCGATCCCGCCACCGCGCCCCAGGCGCTGGTCTCGGCCGTCGAGGGCGTCAGCGACGCCACCATCATCGCCAAGCGCGATCCGGTGCTGATGCCGAAGTCGAAAAAGAACGACGCGGAGCTCGGCGGCATGTCCGAGGCCCACAAGCTCGACGGCCTCGCCCTCGCCAAATTCCTCCACTGGTTCGATGCCGAAGCGCCCAAGGGCAAGCTCACCGAAATCGGCATCGTCGAAGCGCTCGAGCATTTCCGCCGCGAAGACGAAACCTGCATCGATGCGAGTTTTGACACCATCTCGGGCTCGGGCCCGAACGGCGCCATCGTCCACTATCGCGTCGACGAGCGCTCGAACCGCACGCTCAAGGCCGGCGAGCTCATGCTGCTCGATTCCGGCGCGCAATATCTGAGCGGCACCACCGACATCACGCGCACCCTGTTCACCGGCAAGGCCACGGCCGAGCAGAAGGATCGCTTCACCCGCGTCCTCAAGGGCATGATCGCGCTCTCTCAGGCCCGTTTCCCGCGCGGCACCTCCGGCGCCCAGCTCGATGTGCTCGCCCGCCAGTTCCTCTGGCAGGATGGCGTCACCTACAATCACGGCACCGGCCACGGCGTCGGCGCCTTCCTCGGCGTGCATGAGGGCCCGATCGGCTTTTCGCCGCGCTACCCCATCCCGCTCGAGCCCGGCATGATCATCTCGAACGAGCCCGGCTATTACAAAGCCGGCGCCTACGGCATCCGCATCGAGAACCTTGTCACCGTGGTCGAGAGCCCTGTCGGCGAGGGCAAGTTCCTCGAACTCGCGACCATCACCCTTTGCCCCATCGATCTGCGCCTCATCGACGACAAGCTACTGTTGCCGGCCGAGCGCGATTGGCTCAACGCCTATCACAAGCGCGTCTTCAAGGAGATCGGCCCGTCGCTCAAGGGCGACGTCAAGGCCTGGCTGAAGGAGGCGACGCGCTCTATCTGATGGCGAACGGGTCGTACTGCAGCAGCCAGCTCAGCAGCCAGTTCTCACCCTCGCCGAGCGACGCGATGTCGTCGACCTTCCACGCCCCGCCCTCATTGACGAGGGCGAGGCTGAGAAGGCTCGTCTGGCCAAAATTCTGGAACGACACCGTCACCATCGCCCGCGAGCCGGACACCACCGGCTCGCCGATCGCGACGTCCCGCAGCAGCGATTGCTGCGCTCCGATGAAGGGATTGAACTCAAGCGGCGCCGCCTCTTCGGCGCCCGCCGCATTGAGGGCCACCAATCCCCTGAGACGCTCGGAGTAGTATTGTGCGGGATCTTGCGCCGTCGCTGCCCCAAGGGTCGTGTATGGCGCATAGATCGCCTCCACCAATGCCTTGGGATTATCGAACGCCAGCGCCGGCCACGCAGCCAGCGCAAAGATCAGGGCAAGGACGGCACGCATCGCCAAAACTCCCAGCAGGGAAACTGCGGCTGACTAGCGGTGCGATGCGGCGGCATCGTGACCTAGTTGAACCAGAACACGTAGCCCAGCCAGTCCGTCCCGAACGCATCCTCCATCTGCTGGAAGTCCTGCGGCTGCGCCACCGGTCCGTCCCGCAGGAACGGTATCGCCCCGGCCCCGGTCAGCAGCATCACGAGGTCCGTCTCTGTCGCCGTCTCGAAATACGCCCTGAGGTCGAACCCCTGCCTGAACCGCCAATGCGGGATCAGCAATTCGCCATCGATCACCCGCTGCGCCTGATCCAGCGTCACCCGCCAGGCCGCTACCTTGGCCTCAGTGATCGACGTGCCAGGGATCATCGCTGTCTGCTTCGGCGACGGCAGCAATTCGTGATCGTCGTCCGTCTCCTCGAGGATCGCGTCCCAGTTCTGCCGCGACAGATCGAGCACCGACTTCATCCGCTCGCGCACCCCGGCAAGCCTCGCCGGCTCGATCACCGGCCAGTCCAGCGTGTGAATGCCGGCGACCAGATCGGCGATGGCCGTATCGGTCTCGGGGTCCATCATCAGCACGCCGCCTTCGGCATAGTCCTGCATCGGAAACCCGGCCTTCGGAAACAGGCGGTGGAACAGCGCATCGGTGAACGACGAGAAATCATGCGCGAGGAGAAAGTCCGCCTGCCCCGCCAGCACCTGCGTGTAGCCTGCCAGCCAATACGCGTCGGCGCGGTCGAAGCCGATATGCTCGAACTGGGGCGATCCATCCTTGGGCGGCGCCAGCAATTCGTCGATATCGACATTGCTCATCAGCGCAAACAGCCAGCCGAGGCTCTCATTGTCCCCGATCGCCCCGTCGCCATTGGCGTCGATGCGCACCAGCAGCGGATTGATGTCGATCACATAATCCCCGGCCGGCGCCGCAGAAAGAAAGGCCGCCCGCGCCTCGTCCATACCCGTCACGAAGTCGCTCAGCATGACGCGCACGCCGGCATAGTCGAGCGGCTCGGGATTGGGATTGACCTGCAGCGGGATTCTGGCGCCCGGTCCGAGGATGGCATTGGAGGTATCGGGCAACGCAAAGCCGTGCCGATACAGCGCCTGACTCAATTGCTCCGCGGTCTGCGCCAGCTTGAGCGCACCGATCCCGAACCATGCCTCAGGATCATCGGCCGCCGCGAGCTGCTCGAGGGTCCGCATTCCGGTATCAAGGTCGCCGAACCAGAGCGCCATCTTGATGGCGAGCTCGGCCTGACTGTCATTCTTGCCGTCGAGCGGCGGGTAGAGCGTGATCCCAGCCGCTACCGCGGCCGGCGCGGTGACGATGAGCGACGCCGCAATGGCCATCCGTATCGATCTGAGCATGATCCCTCCCTTGCGGCCTCAGCGGCCGACGAGATCAAGCCACCCATCTTCGTCCAAAACAAGGATGCCCAATTCGGCCGCCGTCTTGAGCTTCGACCCCGCCCCCGGACCGGCGACCAGAATGTCGGTATTCTTCGACACGCTGCCTGCAACCTTGGCGCCCAGCCGCTCGGCCATCGCCTTGGCCTCGCCGCGCGTCATCTTTTCGAGCGTGCCGGTGAACACCACCGTCTTGCCGGCCACCTGCGAGTCTGCCGAGACGGTGACGACATACTCCCGCGGCGTCACCTGCCCGAGCAGCGCATCGAGCACCGCCACATTGCGCTCATTGGCAAAGAAATCGCGCAGCGCTTCCCACACCGTGTCGCCGAGCCCGTTCACCGACGGGAACACCTCATGCAGATCGCCTCCGGCTGCAGCAGCCTTGAGCCCGGTCTCGCGCAGCGCCGCCATGCTCGTGAACGTCTTGGCGAGGACAGCGCCCGTCGTCTCGCCGATATGGCGGATGCCGAGCGCGAAGATGAACCGATCCAGCTCCGGCTCGCGCCGCGCGTCGATCGCCGCGCACAGCTTGTCGAGTCCCTCGAAGCTTCGTTCCTCGACCGAGCGCGTCGCCTTCCGGGCCTTGCCAGATGCTTCCTCGCGCAAACGCGACTGCTCCTCGCGCCGCGCCGCGAATGCAGCCTGCACTTTCGCGCGGCGCTCGCGCAGCGTGAAGATGTCGGCCGCCGTCTTCACCAGTCCGGCGCTGAACAGCACATCGATATTCTCGGCCCCGAGCCCCTCGATATCCATCCCGCCACGCGACACGAAATGCTTGAGCTGCTCCACCGCTTGCGCGGCGCAGATCAACTCGCCCGTGCAGCGGCGGCGCGAATCTTCCTTGCCCGTCTTCTCGTTGAGTTCACGGATCGCCGGCGAGCCACAGACTGGGCAGACATGCGGAAACTCATACGGCACGGCATCGGCGGGACGTTTCTCCAGCACCACGCGCACGATCTGCGGGATCACGTCGCCCGCCCGCTGGATCACCACCGTGTCCCCGATACGCACATCGATCGGCTCGTCGCCGCGGATCGGCAGCCCGTTGCTGTCGATGCCCTTGATGTAGTCCTCATTGTGGAGCGTCACATTCTCGACCACCACGCCACCGACACCGACCGGTGCCAGCCGCGCCACCGGCGCCAGCGTACCCGTGCGCCCGACCTGAATGTCGATGGCCCGCACCGTCGTGAATGCCTGCTCTGCCGGGAATTTGTGCGCAACGGCCCAGCGCGGCTCACCGCTCGAAAAGCCCCAGCGGCGCTGCAGTTCCAGATCGTCGATCTTGTAGACGACGCCGTCGATGTCGTAGCCGAGCGACGAGCGCAGCTCTTCGATCTTCTTGTACTGCGCCACGAGTTCATCGACCGACCGCGCCCGCACCATCAGCGGACTGATGGCAAAGCCCCATTCGCCAAACTTCTGCACGGCATCATACTGCGTCGACGCGGGCTCTTCCGAAGAGGAGCCCCAGGCATAAGCAAAGAATCTGAGATTGCGGCTCGCGGTGACCGAGGGGTCCTTCTGCCGCAGCGAGCCCGCCGCCGTGTTGCGCGGGTTCACATATTCCTGCCCGCCCACCGCTGCCGAGCGCGCCTTGAGCGCCTCGAACTCCGCCATGGTCATGTAGACCTCGCCGCGGATTTCGATCACCGCCGGCCAGCCCTTGCCCTTAAGCTTGTGCGGAATATCCTTGATGGTCTTGAGGTTTGCCGTGATGTCCTCACCCACCGCGCCATCACCGCGCGTCGCACCCCGGACAAAAACGCCGTTCTCATAGCGCAGCGACGCCGACAGCCCGTCGATCTTGGGCTCGGCGGTGAACACCAGCTCGAGGTCCTTGTCGCGCTCGAAGAAGCGCTTGCCGCGTTCGGCGAAGTCGATCACGTCCTGATCGGTGAAGGCCTTGGCGAGGCTCAGCATCGGCACCTCGTGCCGCACCTTGGCAAAACCCTCGACCGGCGCGCCGGCCACCTTGTCGCTGAGGCTGTCCTGCCGCCTGAGCTGCGGGAACGCCACTTCGAACACCTGATAGCGACGCTTCATGGCGTCATACTCGGCGTCGGTAATGTCGGGCGCGTCCTGCTCGAAATAGGCGCGATCGGCCGCGCTCAGCAGCTCATGCAGGCGGTCAATTTCCGCCCGTGCCTCAGCTTCGGAGTAGCTCTCGATTTCCCGCTCGGCGCCGCTCATGCGACGTCCGATAGCAGCTTCCCGGCCGCCGCGCGAGCCTCTGCGGTGATCGTGGCACCGGCCAGCATGCGGGCCACTTCTTCCTTGCGGGCAGCACCGTCGAGGGGCTTCACATGGGTGCGCACGAACGCCCCCGAAGCAATCGCCTGCTTCTCGATGAAGAGGTGCGTGTCGGCCCGGGCCGCGACCTGCGGCGCATGGGTCACGGTGAGCACCTGCACCTTGCTCGACAGCCGCCGCAGCCGCCGCCCGATGGCATCGGCCACGGCACCGCCGACGCCAGTGTCGATTTCGTCGAAGATCAGCACCGGCGCCGAACCGCGATCGGCCAGCACCACCTTTAGGGCGAGGAGGAAACGGCTCAGCTCGCCACCCGATGCGACCTTCATGATCGGACCGGCCAGCGTCCCCGGATTGGTCTGCACATGAAACGCGATCTGGTCGAAACCCGAAGCCGCCACGCGTTCCTCATCCACCTGCTGGTCGACGATGAACTTCGCCGTGCCAAGCTTCAGATCAGGCAGCTCGGCCTCGACGGCCTTGCTGATCGCCTTGGCGGCTTTAGTGCGGGCAGCGCTCAGCTTGCGCGCCGCCTTGCGATAGGTCTCGCGGGCAACTTCAGCGTCGGCCTCAAGCTTGGCCAGCGTCGCCTCGCCGCTCTGCAATGCCGCGATCTCGGCGCGAAACTTCGCCAGCACTTCTGGCAGTTCGTCGGCCGCCACATGGTGCTTGCGCGCCGCCGCACGGAGGGCAAACAGCCGGCTCTCGACCTTCTCGAGCTCGGCTGGATCGAAGGCCATCTCGCGCTTCAGCGTCTCAACCGCCTCGCTCGTCCGGTCGAGCGCATTGAGCGCCTCGTCGAGCGACTCGATCAGCGGCTGGAACACGCTCTGCCCGCTGTCGGCCTTGCGCATCAGCCGCCGCATCAGGCCGGCAAGCGCCTGCCCCGGCGCACTTGGCCCACTCAGGATTTCGTCGGCCTCGCGCACTTCGTCGGCCGATTTCTCAAGCTGCATCAGCCGGGCACGGCGTTCGGCGAGACCGTCTTCCTCGCCCCGCTCCGGCGCGAGCTCCGCCAGTTCCTCGACCACATGCCGCGCATAATCCTCGCGCGCCATGGCCTCCGCGATCAGCGCTCGCTGCTGCGCCACATTGGCCTCGATCGCCACCAGCGACGCATGCGCTCCGGCGGTGCCATTCACATCCGCTTGGAACCCACCAAAGGCATCGAGCAGCGCCCGGTGCGTATCGGCATCGACCAGCGCCCGGTCGTCGTGCTGTCCGTGAATCTCGACAAGGCTCGCGCCGATCGTCTTCATCAGCGCCGCGCCGACCGGCTGGTCATTGATGAATGCCCGCGTCCGCCCGTCCGCATATTGCACGCGGCGGAGGATCAGATCGGCATCGTCGGCAATCTCGTTCTCGCGCAACGCCACGCGCGCCGGATGGTCCTCCGGCAGTTGCAGCACCGCCACCACCTGCCCGCTGTCGGCGCCGTTGCGCACCAGTGCCGCGTCACCACGTCCACCCAGCGCCAGGGTCAGCGCATCAAGGAGAATCGACTTGCCGGCGCCGGTTTCACCGGTCAGCGCCGTGAGGCCATTTTCGAGACCGATATCGAGCTGATCAATCAGCACGATGTTCCGTACGGAAAGCGCGCTCAGCACAGCGTTTCAAGCTCCGGCGGCAGAGACGAAATGGCCCGCGCACTTTCGATGCACGGGCCAGAACAAAATAGCAACTCTTGCGCCTGTTGCCTAGCCCTGCAGCGACTTCGCCAGCGGGCTCGCGCTGTTGATCTTGGGCTCGAGGCCCGCCTTGCGCAGCAGTTCCAGCGATTCCTTGTACCAGCTGCTCGAGGGATAATTGTGCCCGAGCACGGCGGCCGCCGTCTGCGCTTCATTGGTGAGGCCAAGCGCCAGATTCGACTCGGTCAGGCGGAACAGCGCCTCCTCGATGTGAGTCGAGGTCTGGTACTTGTCGACCACCACGCGGAAACGATTGATCGCGGCGGCATACTGGCCGTTGCCGGCATAGTAGCGGCCGACCGACATTTCCTTGCCCGCCAGCTGGTCATAGGCAATGACCATCTTTTCGCGCGCGTCCTTGGCGTAATCGCTCTTGGGATAGTTCGCGATCAGCATCGTGTAGGTCTCGATGGCGTTCCGCGACAGCTGCTGGTCACGCGTGATGTCGGTGATCTGGGCAAAGTAGGCCGTGCCCTTGAGGAACATCACATAGGGAATCTCGTCCGAGGACGGGAACAGCGCCATGTAGCGATCAGCGGCGAGGATCGCCTCGTCGAACTTGCCGATGCGGTAGTTCGAGTAGACCAGCATCAGCTTGGCCTTCTCGTTGAACTCCGAATAGGGATGCTGGCGCTCCAGCTTCTTCAGATCCTCGATCGCCGTATTGTAGCGCTGCGAATCCATGTTCTTGAGCGCCGTCTGGTACAGCGTCTCGGCCGGAACAATCGGCTCTTCCTTGATCTTGGTCGGCCCAAACATCGAGCAAGCGGCCAACAAGGTCACCAGCAGCCCGACAGCCACAACGCGGCTCACACGGCCAGCCAAAGCTGCAAATCCAGAATTCGTCACGAACGCCCCGCCCCTAATGGTTGCAGCATGTTAGCACCGCTTTGCGGCCTAAGCATCAAATCCATCAAAACTGTGGCTGTTTCAGCCGACCGACCGCAGGTAGGGGCGAACTTCGAGCCCATCCGGCATGTCGTTCAGGGCGTCATAGCCCAGCGGCAGATCCTCGGCATAGACGATCTCGTAATTTGCCGGGCTGGCAAACAGCCCCTGCAGCACCAGGGCGTTCAGCGCATGACCGCCCTTGTACGAGCGGAAGCGCCCATAGATCGGCAGCCCGCACAGGGCCAGATCGCCAATGGCGTCGAGCAGCTTGTGGCGGACGAACTCGTCCTCGAACCGCAGCCCGCCGGGATTGAGGATTTCGTCCTCATGCACAGTAATGGAATTGTCGAGCGACGATCCGAGCGCATAGCCCGCCTGCCGCAGGATCTTGGCATCGCGCACAAACCCGAAGGTGCGCGCCCTGGCCACGTCGGACACGTATTTGCGCGGCGTCCAGTCGAAAATCATGCGCTGGCGGCCGATCACCTTCGAATCGAAGTCGATCTCAAGGTCGAAGACGCGACCATTATAGGGCTCGAGCGCCGCCGAGGCGTCATTGTTGCGCACCAGCACCTGGCGCATCACCTTGATATAGCGGCGCGACTTGCCCTGGATTTCGAGGCCGACCTTGAGGATTTCCTCGACGAAGGGCGCCGCGCTGCCGTCGATGATCGGGCATTCCGGGCCCGTGATGGTCAGCAGCGCATTGTCGACGCCGAGGCCCGAAAGGGCCGAAACGACATGCTCCACCGTCGCCACGGAGACGCTGTCCCCCAGGTCGATGGTCGTGCACAGGGTCGTACGGATGACGCGCGCGAAATGCACGGCGACGGGGCCGACAATCGTGCCGTCGTCGAGCTTGCGCTGAATCTTGTAGCCGCTATCGACCGGCGCGGGCTCGATGGTCAGGGTAACAGGCAGGGCCGAATGTACGCCAAAACCGCTGAACTCCACGGCACCGCCAACGGTGCGCTGCCGCGCCGACAGGTTTTGCATAAAGTATTACTCCGACCGCTATGACCCGACCGACTCTTAACGAAAAAGAAACCGGCGCGGAAGCGCGCCGGCTGTCTCATGCACCTCTGCTTGCGCAGACCTAACCGTGCTTCCTCAGGAAGGACGGGATTTCGATATGTTCGCGGTTCGGCACGGCCCGGCCATGCGCATCCAGCTTGCCGGTGGCACCTTCGAGCGGCTGCGAAACACCCGGATTCCGGGCATGTCCAGCCTCAATGGCGGTCCGCGCCGCGGCGTCGTCATGGGCCGTGTAGCCGGTTTCGTCCCGGCTCTGCTGCACCGGCGGACGGAGCCCGAGCCCGACATTTGACGCGAGGCGCTTGAACAGCGCGCGGGCATTCCTCGGCTCGGCTTCGTGACGTTCTTCGACAGGCAGTGTCTTCCGCGCAACAGCCGGAAGTTCCTCCGTACGGGGCATCCGCTGGCGGCCCTCCGGGCGTTCCGCATGGGAGGGCACGTAGACGCTGGGAATCGGGGGCTCGGCCGCACGAACCGGCTCGTCGAGATGGTCGACCGCAGCGTTCGGGATGTACGGCTCGACCGTCACCCCGTCGTCGCTCTGGTAGTCATCATAGGCCGGATCCTGATACGTGATCGCCTCGGCCACGGCCTGGCGCACATCGGCTTCGAGCTGGTGCGGCTGCTGCTGGACCGGCTGCGGCGCCGGTTCGGATGTGATGGTGCGCTGGCGCACTTCGAGTGGGGCACGCGACGCATTCGCCTTCATCGGCTCAAGCGCCTGCACCATCGTGGCGTCGGTGCCGGTGGCAACGACGGCGACGCGAATCGTACCGCTCATTTCCGGATCGTAGGTAGCGCCAAGGATGATGTTGGCGTCGGGATCCACTTCCTCGCGGATGCGGCTCGCAGCCTCGTCGACTTCATAAAGCGTGAGGTCCGGACCGCCAGTGATCGAGATCAGCAGCCCACGCGCCCCGTGCATCGACACATCGTCGAGCAGCGGATTGGCGATGGCGGCTTCCGCAGCGTGACGAGCACGATCTTCGCCCGAAGCCTCGCCCGTACCCATCATCGCCTTGCCCATGCCGCGCATCACGGCGCGCACGTCGGCGAAGTCGAGGTTGATCAGGCCTTCCTTGACCATGAGGTCGGTGATGCAGCTGACGCCCGAATAAAGCACCTGGTCCGCCATCTTGAAGGCATCGGCGAAGGTGGTCTTCTCGTTCGCGACCCGGAACAGATTCTGGTTCGGAATGACGATCAGCGTGTCGACATGGCGGTGCAGCTCGTCGATGCCGTCCTCGGCAAGACGGGCACGGCGATTGCCTTCAAAGGTGAACGGCTTCGTCACCACGCCGACGGTCAAGATGCCCTGCTCGCGAGCAGCGCGCGCGATCACGGGCGCTGCGCCGGTACCGGTACCACCGCCCATGCCCGCGGTGATGAAGACCATGTGCGAGCCGCTGAGGTGGTCGTTAATTTCGTCGAAGCTCTCCTCGGCCGCGGCACGGCCGACTTCCGGGTGCGAACCAGCACCGAGACCTTCGGTAACAGATACGCCGAGCTGGATGATGCGGGGCGCTTTGGCCAGCGCCAGCGCCTGTGCGTCGGTGTTGGCGCAGACAAAGTCCACGCCGTCCAACCCCGAGGAAATCATGTTGTTGACGGCGTTACCGCCGGCGCCGCCGACACCGAATACGGTGATCCGGGGCTTCAATTCCTGAATGTCGGGGATGGTGAGATTGATCGTCATGGTGGCCCCATGGAATGGCGGTATGGCCCCCAAGGTAGTCGCCAATTCGTTAACCGGACCCTAACAATTCGAACCGATCCGTTAACATCCGATGCAAATTGCAACGCTGCATCAAGGGGTGTTTACGAGAGGTTGACCTTAAGGTGGAGCCTTAGAAGCTGGCGCGAAGCCAGCTTCCCATACGGGCAAAATAGCCGTCCGTCCCGGTAAGCTTGGGAGTCATCCGGGGTTCGACGAATTCCTGCCCGCAGACCTGCGGGTAGATGAGCATGCCGGCGATCGTGGCGAAAGCCGAGCCGCGCGCCATTTCCGGCAGGCCGGAGATTCCCATCGGCCGCCCGTTGCGAACGTTACGCGCCAGCACCCGGCGTGCCACTTCGGGCAGTCCCGTGAGTTCAGAACCGCCACCGGTCAGCACAAAACGCCGGCCGCAGACGTCCATCATGCCCGTCGCCTGCATGCGATCCCGGATGGCGGTAAGAATTTCCTCGACCCGCGGCCGGAGGATGCGCGTCAGATGCGAGCGCGGAATCATGCCGGGCGCTTCGTCCGCCCCTGCCCCAACCGGCACGATCGAGATCATCTCGCGCTCGTCCGCCTGGCCCGGCAGCACGCTGCCATAGACCGTCTTCAGCCGCTCGGCGTCGGCAACCGACACCGACAGCTGCCGTGCAATATCCAGCGTCAGATGGTGGCCGCCGATGGCAAGCGCATCGCAATAGACCGGGTGGCCGTCGGCAAACACCGCAACCGTGGTCGTCGCGCCGCCGAAGTCGATGCAGGCCACGCCGAGCTGTGATTCATCGTCGACCAGCGCCGCCAGACCCGAAGCGTAGGGTGTAGCGACGAGGGCTTCGATCTGCAGGTGGCAACGGTTAAGCACCAGTTCGATATTGCGCATCGCCAGCGTCTCGGCGCTGATCACCGCCACGTCAACGGAGAGCTTTTCGCCAACGAGCCCGCGCGGATCCTTCACGCCCCTCTGCCCGTCCAGCGAATAGCCGATCGGCAGCGCATGGACGATTGAGCGCTCTGGACGAACGCTGCGCGAATTGACCGAACGGAGCACGCGCTGGATGTCGGACGTCTCGACTTCCTGCGCCCCCAGATCGACCGTCGCCGAGAAGGTCTCCGATCCCAGCCGCCCAGCGGTCACGTTGACCACCACCGATTGCACGGTGAGCCCCGCGGCGCGCTCGGC
The DNA here is from genome assembly GCA_004144345.1 of Hyphomicrobiales bacterium. Lineage (GTDB taxonomy): Bacteria > Pseudomonadota > Alphaproteobacteria > Rhizobiales > Devosiaceae > Devosia_A. Next base: position 18,233 of record SEEL01000042.1, on the reverse strand, counting down.
CATGCCGACAACGGTGCGGATCGCCTGTTCCGCCTGGTCGAGATCGGTGATGACACCGCTCTTGATTCCCGACGACGCGCCATAGCCGAAGCCGATGACTTCGGCGACATGCGTGCGTCCCTTCAGAGCCTTCCCCTCGGGACGGGGGACCAGTCGCGCAATAACGCAGCAGACCTTGGTCGAGCCGATATCCAGCACGGAGACAAGGGTGGTGCGGCCGGGCTGGACCGGCTTGAGGCGGGCAGTCATCGAGTCGGAAATCATTGCGGCTTGGCCTCCGCCGCGCGCTCGGCGGGCGTTTCATAGTCGGCGTCGACGGGCGCCGCAGGTTTCTTTGTCTTTGCGGCTTTCGCGGCATCGGCGATGGCCCTGTTGGCAAGGTCGCCGAGCTTCAGCGACACCATGCCGGGGACGCGCATATCGATGACATTGACGTCGCGGTCGAGCAACTGGCCGGTCGCCTGGTACATGTCGAGCTGGTTCAGCGCCTGCGCCACGCCGCTCTCGGGCAATTGCACGCGCAGGCCCGAATAGAAGATCAGGTCCCAGCGCCGGTCGCCGATTCGACTGAGCGCAGCGAGGTCGGCGGTCAACGCCGGATAGCGGTCGAGCGTGCGGATCATGATCATCGCATCGTCTGCGGCCCCCTCGCCGACAACGAGCGGCAACTCGCGGAAGCTGCCATCGTCGCGCGCAACGGGTCCACCATTCTCGTCAACCAGGTAGGTCGCGTCGCCGATGCGCCAACGCGCCATAGGCACCTTCTCTTCGACGCTGACCACGAGTTCGCCTGGATAGATCTTGCGGACCGTCGCGGACTTGATCGAGGGAATTAGCTCGATCCGCTCCAGCGCCGCATCAGCGTCGAAATTGAGCGTCGACGTGCCCGCCTCGAGTGCCAGTGCCTTGAGGATGGTCGCTTCGCTGGTCAGCACCTGGCCGGTAATGTTGATCTTGGCGATACCGAAGCCGGCGCGGGCGAACTCGCCCTGCGCCATGTTCGAGACGGCAATGGCGCCCGCCGTGATCGCTTCGCGCGCCTCATAGGCGCCGACGACACCGAACAGCACGACGCCGGCCGCAACGGCGCGGACAATGATCTTGCGGTGCAGAACCCAGGCGTGGCCGAAATTGATCCGCGCACGACGGGACAGATCGCTCAGGGGAATGGGAAGTTGGCGTGGATCGACGAGTTGGGCATTGGCGAAGCCCTTTGCGCCTACCTGTTGCAACTCGCGTCCTCCACCATCCAGGTGACCAGATCCTCGAACGAGTGGCCGGCATGCCGGGCCTGTTCGGGAGCCAATGAAGTCTCGGTCATACCTGGCTGGGTGTTGATCTCGAGGCAGACGAGTTCGCCGTCCTCGCCTGCTCTGTCGTTGAAGCGGAAATCCGTCCGCGTCACGCCTCGGCACCCAAGCGCAGCATGCGCCTTGAGCGCTATCTTCTGCACTTTGTCGTAAATTTTCGGTTGCACAGGCGCAGGAAGGATATGGCTGGAGCCGCCTTTGGCGTATTTCGCCTCGAAATTGTAGAAGCTGAGGTCAGTAATGATCTCGGTGACGCCCAGCGCCACATCGCCCATCACCGCGCAAGTGAGGTCGCGGCCGGGCACATAGCGTTCGACCATCACGCTTTCGCCAGCGTTCCAGTCTTCGCGCAGGATTTCCTGCGGCGGGTGACTCTGGTCGGCCTTGACGACGAATACGCCCACGCTCGATCCATCGGACACCGGCTTCACCACATAGGGCGGCGCCATCACATGCTGGCGCGCCACATCGGCACGATCGACGATCAGATGGTCGGTGACCGGAATGCCGATCGCCTTGAACATGATCTTGGTCTGATGCTTGTTCATGGCCAGTGCCGAGGCCAGCACGCCGGAATGCGTATAGGGGATGCGCAGGAACTCCAGCACACCCTGGATCGTGCCATCCTCGCCAAAGCGGCCATGCAGAGCGTTGAACGCCACGTCCGGCTTCAGCTCGCGCAGCCGCTCGGCGATGTCATAGCCAACGTCGACCTCGGTGACCTCGAACCCCGCATTGCGCAACGCCTGCGCGCATTGCTGGCCCGAACTCAACGACACCGATCGCTCGTTCGACACACCACCCTTGAGGACCGCAACGTGCTTGGCCATTACACAGCTCCTGTGAACGGTTCGCCGTCCATGAATTCACGCACTTCCCTGCCGGGCACAAAATGGCCGATGCGTCGAACTTCCCAGCGCAGCTCGATGCCGTGCTTGTCGCGCACCCGCTGCCGGGCCATCTCGCCAACCGTCTCGACCTCGAACGCGTCCGCCTCGCCCATATTGATGAGGAAGTTCGAGTGCAGTTCTGACATCTGCGCGCGGCCAAAAGTCATGCCCCGGCCGCCGGCTTCGTCGATCAGCTTCCAGCTGGAATGACCTTCCGGGTTCTTGAACGTCGACCCCGCCGTCTTGGCGCGGGTCGGCTGTGTGCTCTCGCGCCGCTCTGTCACAGTCCGCATTTCTTCGAGGATCGTCGCCGCGTCGCCAGCAAAGCCCTGGTATAGCCCCGACACGAACACGGCGCCGCGCGGCCCGTTCGACTTGCGATAGCGATAGCCCATATCGGCATGGCTCAGCGTCACGATCTCGCCATTGCGCAGGACCGCGCGAAGCTCGACCATGCGGTCGGTCGTCTCGGTCTTGTAGCAACCGGCATTCATATAGAGCGCCCCGCCGATACCGCCCGGAATACCGCGATAGAACCACAGCCCGTCAATGCCGGCTTCAGCCGCCGCGGTCGCCACCTTTACATCGGGCACCGCCGCGCCCGCGCGAACGCGATGGCCATCGAGGATCTCGATCGTGCCGAAGCCCTTGGCAGGCAGGCGGATAACCACACCGTCGAGACCGCCGTCCCGGATCAGTAGGTTCGAGCCAAGGCCGATGACGGTCACCCTTATGTCGTCGGGCAGGTTCTTCAGGAAGAAGCTAAGGTCGTCCTCGTCGACGGGGCGGAAGAACAGCTGCGCCGGCCCGCCGACGCGTAGCGTCGTCATCTCAGCCAGCGACTGGTTGGGGATCAACTGTCCCCGCACCTCGCCCACCCAGGGCTGGAGGCGCGGCATCAAATCGGGCCATTCGGTCATGGCAGTTCCGGCTCCCGGCCGATCAGCTTGCCGAGTTCGGCGGGCAGCGCACCTGCCCACTGCGTGATGTTGCCGGCGCCGAGACACACGACATAGTCGCCTTCCTGCGCCCGGCTGGCGATCAGCGGTGCCAACGCTTCCGGCCGGTCGATGACGCGGGCATCGCGATGCCCGCGCGCCTTGATGCGCAGCACGAGTTCCTCATGCGTCACCCCATCGATCGGCTGCTCGCCGGCCGCATAGACCGGCGCCACGATGACCGTATCGGCATCGTTGAAGCAGGTGGCGAACTGATCGAACAGATCGTGGAGGCGCGAATAACGATGCGGCTGCACGACCGCGATCACGTCGCGCCGCGTCGATTGCCGGGCCGCGCGAAGTACCGCGGAGATCTCGACCGGGTGATGCCCGTAGTCGTCGATGATGGTGATGCCACCGACGATACCAGTCCGCGTGAAGCGGCGCTTCACGCCTGAGAAGCCGAGGAGCCCCTTGCGGATGGCCTCGGCGGGCACCTTCAATTGATCTGCCACCGCGATTGCGGCAGTGGCGTTCAGCGCATTATGCTCGCCCGGCATCGGCAGGGTCAGCCCCTCGATGCGCAGATGCGTCATGCGGATGCGGTCGCGGATCTCGACGGCAAAATGGCTCTGGCCGTCCTTGATCTCGAGATCCACCAGCCGGACGTCGGCCTGCGGGTTCTGACCATAGGTGATCACGCGACGATCGCGGATTTCGCCGATCATCGACTGCACCACCGGATGGTCGATGCACATCACCGCGAAGCCATAGAAGGGTACGTTCTCGACGAAGTTGAGGAACGCCTGCTTGACGTGCTCGAAATCCTGATAGTGATCGAGATGCTCGGCATCGATATTGGTGACGACAGCAACGTCTGCCGGCAACTTCACGAATGTGCCGTCGCTCTCGTCAGCCTCGACCACCATCCAGTCGCCCTGCCCGAGGCGCGCATTGGTGCCATAGGCATTGATGATGCCGCCATTGATCACGGTCGGATCGACACCACCCGCATCAAGCAGCGTTGCGACGAGCGTCGTAGTCGTCGTCTTGCCATGCGTGCCGCCAATTGCAATGGCGTTCTTGAAGCGCATGATTTCGGCCAGCATTTCGGCCCGGCGGACCACCGGCAAACCGCGCGAACGCGCCGCAGCAAGTTCCGGATTGCCCTTCTTGATGGCCGACGAAATGACGACGACAGCCGCGTCCTTGAGGTTCTCTGCCCGCTGCCCGATCTCGACCTCGATCCCCATGCTGCGCAGACGCTGCACATTCGGGTTCTCGGCACTGTCCGAGCCGCGAACCTTGTAGCCCTGGTCATGGAGGATTTCGGCAATGCCACTCATGCCGATGCCGCCGATGCCGACGAAGTGCACGGGGCCGATATTGCGCGGCATTTTCATAGGACGTTCCCCTTGCCCGCCAGACCTTCCGTGAGGTCGGCGAGTTTTTCGACAGCAAGCGGCTGTCCGAGTGTCTTGGCTGCTGCCGCTGCGGCCTCGAGCGTCCCCGGATCACCGAAAAGTGAGGCCAAGCGATTGGCGAGCGAAGGTGGCGAAATGGTGGCCTGCTCCACAATCCAGCCGCCCCCTGCGGCATCGACGACGCGCGCATTGTTCTTCTGGTCGCCGTCGATCGATCCGGGCAGCGGCACCAGAATCGCCGGGCGGCCCAGGACGGTCAGTTCGGCGATCGTCGAGGCGCCCGAGCGGGCGATCACCAGATGTGCCGCCGCCATCCGCTCCGGCAGATCAGTGAAAAAGGGCTGCAGTTCGACATTCACATGCGCCGCCCGATAGGCTTCGGCCACCCGGTCGAGATCCTCCGGCCGGCACTGCTGGACGAGACGCAGCCGGTGGCGCAACGCCTCCGGCAATTCGGCGATCGCCGGCGGCACGAAGTCGGCGAAGGCACGGGCGCCCTGGCTGCCGCCGAACACCACGAGGCGGATCGGCCCGCCAATTTCCAGTTCGGGATAAGGCGTACTGGCGACACCCCGCACCCGGTCGCGGATCGGATTGCCCGTCAGCACCGACTTCGAGGCAAACGCGCCGGCAAATTGCGTCTCCTCGAAGCTGAGGGCGATGCGCGAAGCAAAACGGCCGAGCGCCCTGTTGGCGCGACCCATCACTGCATTCTGCTCGTGCAATATGCCGGGGATGCCGCGCATCCGCGCCGCGAGGAAAGGCGGAAAGATCGGATAGCCGCCAAAGCCCACGACACCATCCGGCTTGATCTTGCCGAGCATGCCATTGGCAACAGCAATGCCCCCGGCGATCTTCACCGAGGCACCCGCGAACTTCAGCGGGTTACGCACCGACGGCGTGGCCGAGGGCACGATGTGGATCTGACGCGCCGGAAACTGGTCGCCATAACTGGTGGCACGATGATCGGTCATCAGATCGATCGTGTGACCGCGCCGCTGCAACTCCTGCGCCAGCGCCATTGCGGGGAAAAGGTGGCCGCCGGTTCCCCCCGCCATCAGGACGAAAATACTCATTCGGCGGGAACTGCCGCCGGATTGCGATAGATCGGCAGGCCGGTCGCCATCCGCTCCTCCGGACGCATGCGCGTCAGCGCCAGCATCAGACCCATGGCAAAGGCAATCGCGAGGGTCGACGTGCCGCCATACGAGACGAACGGCAGCGTCATGCCCTTAGGCGGAATGAGGTTGAGGTTCACCGCCAGATTGATCGCGCATTGCAGCGCGAACTGGATGGCGATCGTCGATACGGCGAGACGCGCGTAGAGCGTCTGCTGCTGCTGTGCCGCTGAGAGAGCGCGCAGCACGATGAAGGCGATGAGCGCCACGAGGCAGAGGCAGAACAGGATGCCGAACTCACCGGCCGCCGCCGAGAACACATAGTCGGCGTGGGCGTCGGGGATGACTTTCTTGGCCATCGATTCACCCGGACCGCGACCGAACCAACCACCCTCGAGCAGAGAGTTAAGCGCCTTGTCCACCTGGTAGGTGTTGCCGCCGCCTTCCGGGTTGATGAACGTGTCGATGCGCTTGGCGAAGTGCGGGAAGAAATAATAGGCGCCGAACAGCAGGCCGACGCCCGCCCCGGCAAGGCCGAAGATCACGAACCACGAAATGCCGGAGAGGAACAACAGCGCCGCCCAGGTGGCGAGGATCAGCGCCGTCTGGCCGATATCGGGCTGCAGCAGGAGGCCGGCGACGATGATGAACATCAGCCCGGTGGCGATGCTGCGGGCGAACACGCCCTTCCCCTGCATCGCCTCCGAGAACAGCCAGGCGCCGATCACCGCGAAGGCCGGCTTCACGAATTCGGACGGCTGCACGGTATTACCGGCCAGCGACACCCAGCGCTTGGCGCCCTTGACCTCGACACCCAGCCGCAGCGTCAGCCAGAGGAGGACAACGCTGCCGACCAGCACGACCACGCCGAGAATGCGGGCCTGCCGGTGAGTAAGGAACGACGTGCCCAGCAGCACCGGGATCGCCAGCAGGTCGAACACGGCGTGGCGGATGACGAAATGCCAGGGACTGAGGCCCAGGCGCTCGGCGACCGGCGGGCTCGCCGCAAAGCTCAGCAGCATGCCGACCGCCATAAGCAGCAGCAGCGCGGCAAGCAATTGCTTGTCGATCGTCCACCACCACTCGGCGATGGGAGTCTTGCGATCCCGTGCGAACATGACTTCCAGCCGCCCGGCCCGGCGGCTCCCTAACGCGAACCTCGCCAGTCTACGACCGGCTTGGTTAGCAAGGAGTGACCGTCATTGCGATTTGCGAGTCAGCGCAGCTTCAGCGAACTGAGCCCGATCAGTGCCAGGACGAAGGAAATGATCCAGAACCGGATCACCACCTGGCTTTCCGTCCAGCCCATCATCTCGAAATGATGGTGGATAGGCGCCATCTTGAACACCCGCTTGCCGGTCAGCTTGAACGACACGACCTGGACGATCACCGACACCGTTTCGAGCACGAACAGGCCGCCGATGATGGCGAGGACCAGCTCATGCTTGGTGGCGACGGCGATGGTACCGAGTGCGCCGCCCAGGGCGAGCGAGCCGGTGTCGCCCATGAAAATTTGGGCCGGTGGGGCATTGAACCAGAGAAAGCCCAGCCCCGCCCCGATCAAGGCACCGCAGACAACCGACAGCTCGGCCGTACCCGGGACATTGTTGATGAACAAATATTCCGCGAAATTGGCGTTGCCCACCAGATAGGCGATCAGCCCGAAGCAGGCCGCCGCCACCATCACCGGCACGATGGCAAGGCCGTCGAGGCCATCGGTGAAGTTCACCGAATTGCCCGCGCCCACGATGATGAAGGCCGCGAAGATGTAGAAGGCGTAGGACAGCGGGACGCCCGAACCCTTGATGAAGGGGAACATCAGCTGCGTCGAGATCGCCGGATCGGTGATCGAGGCGATGATGTAGCCCGCGATCAGGGCCACGACCGCTTCGATCGCCAGACGCTGCCAGCCCGAAAAGCCCTTGTGGGACATCTTCGTGACCTTGAGGTAGTCGTCGTAGAGCCCGATGGCGCCAAAGCTGATCGTCACGAACAGCACGGCCCAGACATAGACATTGCTGAGGTTCGACCACAGCAGGATCGACATCACCGCGCCGGCGAGGATCATCAGGCCGCCCATGGTGGGCGTGCCCTTCTTGGTCAGCAAATGGCCGGCGGGACCGTCTTCGCGGATCGGCTGACCCTTGCCCTGGCGGATGCGCAGCGCCGAAATCATCCCCGGACCGAACAGGAAGACGAAAAACAGCGCCGTAACAACGGCGCCGGCTGTTCGGAAAGTGATGTAGCGGAAGACGTTGAACGCCGTGAGGCTCTCGCCCAACTGGCCGAGGAAATAGAGCATACGCTGAACGTCTCCGTCCCTAGGTTGTCGCCGCGAACCGCCGCTTGATCGCCTCGATCAGCAGCGCCAGGCGCACACCTTTTGACCCTTTGATCATAACAGCGTCGCCCAAGGCAAGGCTCGACAGGATCGGCTCCATCACGTCTTCCACGCGCCACGCCTTGGCGGTGACACGGTCGTCGCCAAGCACTTCAGCCAGCGATTCGATGGCCCGACCCACCAGAAATACCTGTGTTGCGCCAGTGCCCAACACGGCCTTGCTCAGGGATTGGTGCAACTCTGCCCCCTGCGGCCCGAGCTCCAGCATATCGCCCAGCACCAGCAGCTTCTTGCCGCCCGGCGGGTGAATCCCGGCAAATACCTCCATCGCAGCGTTCATCGAGGCCACGTTGGCGTTGTAGCTCTCGTCGATCAGGACCAGCGGCTTGTCGGCAGGCCCAAGACGCGTCGTTTCGCCCCGCCCCTCGGGGGCGCCGAAATCGGCCAGTTCGCGCTGCGCGGCATAGCGGTCGACACCGGCCAGCGCCGCCACGGCGAGCGCTGCGGTCGCATTGGCCACCATATGGCGGCCGCGGACCTGCAGATTGAGGTCGAGCGTGTCGTTGCCATGGGTCACCCGGGCAAACGTGCGCGCCCCAGCCAGTTCCGGCTCGCCGATCCGCCAGTCGGCCTCCTCGTCATAGCCATAGGTGATGACCTTGCGGATGCCGCTCTCCCGCGCCTTGGCAAACAGGATGTGGAGATACGGGTGGTCGGCGTTGAGAACGGCCGTACCGCCCTCCTCCACGCCGAGGAATATCTCGGCCTTGGCCTCAGCAATCTCCGAGACAGACTTGAAGAATTCGAGATGCGCCGCCGCCACCGTGGTGATCACCACCACATGCGGCCGCACGAGCCGCGTCAGCGGGGTGATTTCGCCGGCATGGTTCATGCCGATTTCGAACACGCCGAACTGCGCCTCGCGCGGCATGCGCGCCAGCATCAGCGGCACGCCCCAATGATTGTTGAACGACTTGATCGAGTAATGCGTCTCGCCGGCCGCGCCGAGCACCGTGCGGATCGCCTCTTTGGTGGTGGTCTTGCCGGCGCTGCCGGTCACGGCGACAAACATCGCCTTGCTGCGCAGCCGCGCCGCCTTGGCCATCAGGCGCAGCGCCTCAAGCGTATCGGGCACGACGATGACGCGGTCGGATCGATTTGTGGCGAACCACGCTTCCGAGACGATGGCAGCGGCCGCACCGGCATCGAGCGCCGCGCGGACATAGTCATGGCCGTCGAGCTTGTCGCCCTTGATCGCGACGAACAGGGCTTCCGGCCCGATTTCGCGGGAATCGATAGAGACCGAGTGCAGCGGCCCGTCAGACAGTCCCTCTGGCCGTCCTCCGGTAGCGGCGACAGCTTCGGCGACGGTCCAGAGTGGGTGCATCAAAAGTCCTTCAGGGTCTCCGCGACCACTTCATGGTCGGAGAAGTGGTGCTTGGTGTGGCCGACGATCTGATAGTCCTCGTGGCCCTTGCCTGCAATCAGCAGCACATCGCCCGGCTGAAGAGATTTCACGGTCCGCGCAATCGCCTCGCGCCGGTCGCCGATTTCGGTCGCACCGGGCACCGCGGCCAGGATTTCCGCACGGATCGTGGCGGCGTCCTCGGTGCGCGGATTGTCGTCGGTGACCACGGCAACATCGGCCATGCGGCCGGCGATCTCGCCCATCATCGGGCGCTTGCCCTTGTCGCGGTCGCCGCCGGCGCCAAACACGACGCGCAGCTTGTTGTTCGCATAGGGCCGCAGCGCCGCTAGCGCGGTCTCCAGCGCGACCGGCTTGTGCGCATAGTCGACGAAGATCGCCGCCCCATTGTGCTCGCCGACCAGTTCCAGCCGGCCCCGGGCGCCCTTGAGCCGCGACAGCGACTCGATGGCGCCCTTCTTGGGGGCGCCGGTCGCCATGGCGAGGCCTAGCGCGACCACGGCGTTGCTGGCCTGGAAGGCGCCGGTCAGCGGCAGATGAAATTCCACGGGCTCGCCGACGAGCCGGCCAGTCACACGCTGCCCATAGCCCTCGTTGACCACGGACTGCATTTCGAACCAGGCGCCCTCACGGCCCACGGTCATCAGTGTCGCACCGCGGCCGAGCGCCGCGAACATGAAGGCCTCATGCTCGGGATCATCGACATTGACGATGGCGGCTCCCTCATCGGCGATGAGGTCGGCGAACAGCCGCACCTTGGCGTCGCGATAGGCGGCCATGTCGGCGTGATAGTCGAGATGGTCCCGGCTGAGATTGGTGAAGGCGACGGCATTGAACGCCACGCCATCGACCCGGCGCTGATCCAGCCCCTGGCTGGAGGCCTCCATCGCCACGTGATCGATGCCCTGCTCGCGGAGCTTGCCAAGATCGCGATGCAGCGACAGGGCATCGGGGGTGGTGAGCTCGCCGGGGATCAGCCCCTCCGCCGTCTCGATGCCTACGGTGCCCACACTGGCTGCATTGAAATGGCAGGCCGACCAGATCTGCCGGACAAAGGACACGATGGAGGATTTGCCGTTGGTGCCGGTTACGCCGACGATCACCTCGGGCTGCGGCGCGTACTGCCGCGACGCCGCCTGGGCATAGGCCCGGCGCACATCGCCGACGACCACGACCGGCATCCCCGGATCGGCGTCAGGCGCCCGGTCGGTTATCATTGCCAAAGCGCCCTTTGCCTTGGCCTGGCTGGCGAAGGCGTCGCCATGGGTGTGCAGTCCGGGAATGGCGAAGAACGCCTCGCCGGGGCGAATGGCCCGGCTGTCGGCGTTGACGCCCTCGACATCAAGCTGCGGGGAAGTGGTGCCCGCGCCTTTCAGCAACTCTGCGAGTGCGAATGACAACGGAGCGGTTTCCTCGCGCAAGACGCTATCGGAGCTGGGCCGGGACAAGCTGCTTATCCAACATATCGGCGAAATCCGGGCTGATGCCAAGCATGGGCGCCACCCGCTGGACGATGCGGCCGGTGGCTTCGCCGGCGTTCCAGCCTGCGGTGTGACCGGACTGCGCGTTTTCGTCCTTCGGCTCGTCGACGAGGATGATCATTGCATAGCGCGGATTGTCCAAGGGGAAGGCCGAGACAAAGACGGCCAGCGTCTTTGAGGAATCGTAGCGCCCCTTCACCACCTTTTCGGCGGTGCCGGTCTTGCCCCCGGCGCGATAACCGGCCGCGAATTTGTTCATGCGGGAGCCCGAACCTTCAAGCGCATTGAGGCGCATCAGATAGCGGATTTCCTGGCTGGTTTGCGATGAGACCACGCGCTCATAGGTTTTGGCGGCATCCGCCACCGAGCGCTTGTACATCGTCGGCACGACCATGTTGCCGTCGTTCACGAGGCCACCGATGGCCCGGAGCATGTGCAGCGGCGAGATCGACAGGCCGTGCCCGAAGCTGGCCGTTGCCGCGACGATCTCGGAGAACTTCGCCGGCACCGTGGGCAGACGCCGCTCCGGCAGTTCGATCGGCGCCGGCTTGTCGAAGCCGACCGTTGTCAGGAACGCGCGGAACTCATCCTTGCCCATCTGCTGCATGGTCTTGATGGTGCCGATGTTCGACGAGTATTTGTACACTTCGGGCAGCGACAGGACACGGTGCTTGCCGTGGAAATCGTCGATGGTGAAGCGGCCGAAGCGCACGCCGAACCGGGCGTCGAAATTGTCGGTGATGCGGACCTTGCCGCTGTCGAGCGCGGCCGCCACGGTGACGGTCTTGAAGGTCGAGCCGAGCTCGTAGATGCCCGACGTGATGCGATTGAAGCGATCCTTCTCGAGCGCCGTCACCGGATAATTGGGATCGAAGTCAGGCAGCGACACGAGGCTCATGACCTCGCCGGTCTTGATGTCCATCATCGCGCCCGCCGCGGCGATCGCCTGATAGCGGGTCATCGCATCGGTAAGCACATCGTGCATGACGTGCTGGACGCGCAGGTCGATCGACAGATTTACCGGCTGAAGTTCATTGCCGCGGGCAAGCCCGAGCGACTGCAGCAGCGCGATGCTGTCGTCGTCCATGTGCTTTTCGATGCCGGCGATGCCCTGGTTATCGATATTGACGGCGCCCAGGATGTGCGAGGATTCCGTGCCGCCCGGATAGAAGCGCTTGCTCTCGGTGACGAAATCCAGCCCGGGGATGCCGAGCTGCATGATCCTTTCCTGGATCGCCGGCGTCAGCTCCCGCTTGACCCAGACGAAGCCCTTGTCGCCGGTCAGGCGCTGGCGCAGCCAGTCGACGTTGATATCGGGCAACACCGAATGGATGGCCTGCGCCGCCTCTTCCACATCGATGATGCGGCGCGGTTCGGCAAACAGCGACGGCACGCGGATATCGACGGCAAGTTCGAGGCCGTTGCGATCGAGAATGGCCGGACGCGACGCCGTGATCAGGTCGCGGGTCTGGCCCTCGATGGTGTTGTCCTGCTCGACCAGCCCAAGCTGCACGAGGCGGCCCGCCACGGCGCCGAAGACGAGTACCAGCAAGGCAATGACCCAGCGGATACGCGCCTTCGTCAGATGGCCGCGGGTCTTGCGCGCGCCGTCGAGGGCAATGGTCGTGCCGCTATCGGCCAGCGAAGCCATCACTCGGCCTCCGTGATCAGTTGCTGGATCGGGTCGATGCCGGAATCGAGAGCTTCGAAAAGAGAATCGAGGGCGGACGAATCCGGCGCCCTCATGCGCATCGGCAGGCTCTCGAAGCGCCCGAACTGCTCCTGCGCCAGCGGCTGCAGATTGAGTTCGGCGACGTGGCGCGTGACGATCGGCGCGACATTGGCGGGCTGGTTGAGGAAGGCCCAGTCGGCCTTCAGCAATGACAGGTCAGCCTGCTGGCGTTCGATCTGACGCTGGATCGCGGTCTTTTCGGCCGCCGTGTCCTCCACCGTGTATTTGAGCGCATAGACGCCGACCAGCGCGGCGATGCTCGTCACCACGAGCATGACATTCAGTGTCCGGATCATGCGGCACCCCGGAAACGCGGCACGCCGAGGCCGGCATAGCTGATGGCGCGCGCCGGATCCGCCGAGCGCGTGCCGGCGCGCAGGATTGCGGAACGCGAGCGCGGATTGCGGGCGATCTCTTCGGCGGAGGGTTTCACCGCCTTCGCCGCTTTCCAGCGCAGGGCTTCGGTGGCCGTCTGCGGCAAATGCCGCGACTGGGCCGGACCGCCCTTGTCGGGATCAAAGAAGCGCTTGGCGATGCGGTCCTCGAGCGAATGGAAGGTCACGATGGCGAGCCTGCCGTTTTCCTGCAGCAGCCGCTCGCTGGCGAACAGCCCCTCGACCAGCTGGCCGAATTCATCGTTCACCGCGATGCGCAGCGCCTGGAAACTGCGCGTCGCCGGATGCGCGTCGCCGGGCTTGCGGCCGATGGCTTTTTCGATCAGCCGCGCCAGCTCAATGGTGGTCGCGATCGGCTGTGCCGCGCGGGCGGCGACGATCGAATGCGCGATACGGCGCGATTTGCGCTCCTCGCCATAGGCGAACAGCAGATTGGCAAGATCGGTCTCGTCGAGCGTGTTGACGAGGTCGGCAGCGCTTTCCCCCTGCCCTGCCATGCGCATGTCGAGCGGACCTTCACGCATGAAGGAGAAGCCGCGATCGGCCTCGTCGAGCTGCATCGACGAGACGCCGATATCGAGCACCACGCCATCCGCCGGCCCACTGACCAGTTGATCCAGTTCGGCAAAGGCGCCGGCTACGAAATTGAAGCGACTCGGGAATTCGGCGCTCAGCGCATCGGCGAAGCGGCGCACGGACGGGTCGCGGTCGATGGCGGTGACAGCGGCGCCCGCTTCGAGCAGCGCCCGCGAATAGCCGCCTGCACCGAAGGTGCCGTCGACGATGTGGCTGCCGGGGAGCGGTGCGAGCGCGTCGAGCACTTCCGCCAAAAGCACCGGCACATGCGGCACGCTCTGCTCGCCTGTGTCCGGTTTGGCCATCGCTACGACTACTCCACCCCGGCCCTTGGGGGCCGGTACGCAATTAAGCGTTCACTCTGTCCGAGCGCGGTTGAGATTTCATTAAGCAAACGCGGCGTGAGGAAGGCGCCAGTTGACCTGTAAGCCGGGTTCTGTAGGGCCGGCTTGCGCCGGCGTGATGGCCATTCCTCTGGGGCGCCTGTTACGAGGCACCTCAAGCAACCAACCCGGATGACAGGCCTCGAAATCGGCTGGGTTGCCCCGTGTCATCCCTATTTGGTCTTGCTCCCGGTGGGGTTTGCCGTGCCGGTCCTGTTGCCAGGCCCGCGGTGCGCTCTTACCGCACCCTTTCACCCTTACCCATCCGGAGATGGGCGGTCTGCTCTCTGTGGCACTTTCCCTAGGGTCGCCCCCGGCGGCCGTTAGCCGTCACCGTATTTCGATGGAGCCCGGACTTTCCTCACCTTGCGGTGCGGCCACCCGGTCAACTGACCGGCGCTATGTGCGGCCCAAAGGCTGCGGCGTCAAGCCGCTGGTTTGGGCGCCGGCAGTTTGATGATGCGGTTATAGGCCGAGTTGATGGCCTGCATGCGCGCCGTGGCGACGTCGATCAGCTCCTCCGGCACGCCCTTGGCGATCAGCCGGTCGGGGTGATGCTCGGCGACCAGCAGGCGGTAGACGCGGCGCACTTCGTCGCGGTCGGCGCCCGGCATCAGCCCGAGCACGACATAGGGGTCGATGTCGGTATCGAGATAGACGTGCTGGCTGGCGATCTGCTCGAAGCGCGCGTCGTCGAAGCCAAAAATCTCGCTGACCTGCTTGAGGTAGTCGAGCTCGGCTTCGTGGACGAGGCCGTCGGCGGAGGCGATGAAGAACAGGCCGTCGAGCACGTGCTCGAGCGTCTCGGGTTCGCGGGAAAAGAAACGGCCGATCTTGCGCGCATAGGATTCGTAGCCGGCCACGTCCTGCCGGGCGAGCTGGTAGACGCGATCGACCTGATGCTCGATGGCGGGCGGGATCTCGACGGTGCGCTTGAAGGCCCGCATCTCGGAGGCGGTGGCGACGCCATCGGCGACGGCCATCTTCGCCGACAGGGCGATCAGCGCGAGCGTGAAAGCGGCGTCCTTGCCGCCGGGCAGCCATTTATCGGGGTCGAGCAGATTGGCGAGCGAACCCGCTACGCCGGTGCGCTCGCTTGCTGATCCAACAATCTCACCCAGTCTTTGCCAGACCGACGCCATGGCCACAGCTCCATTCCGGCGCGGACCATAATCGCGCCTGTCCGGCAGGTCAAAACAGGGTGAGGCCGTTCGGATCGCTGTCGCTCTCCTCAAGCAGGCGCAGGATGCGCTGGCGGCGTGTCTCGCGATCGCCATTGGGGCCATCGCTCAGGTAAAACCCGTCGGCATCGTAGTCGTTGCTGCGCTGCGTCACAGTGGCGCTGCTGCGCTCGCTGCCGCCTTCGAGAATGCCGCGGCGCTCGAGATAGTCGCGCAGCGACTCGGTTTCCCAGTTCTGCGTGTCATCGACGATGGCCGAGGGCGGCACCGGGCCGGTGGGCACGGCGATCGAGCCGGTCTGCGTCGTCTCGTCGATGATGACGACGGGCTCGACGACCGGCGCCGCGGTGACCGCGGGCGCGACGGGAATCGCCTTGACCGGCGCCGGCATGAAGGCCGGGCGGGCCCAGGCCGGGAACGGCGTCGGCGGCACCTTGGGATCGATCGCGGCGACCTGCGTTTCGGCAGCCGGCGCCGTCAGCACGGGCTTGGCCGGAGTCGTCGTCGCGTTCGTACCCGAAATGTAGTCGGGCAGCGGCTTGCCGGACTGCAGGAATTTATCGACCGGGTCCTGCGGCAGGCTCGAACCGGCCGGCGTGATGATCACGCCATTGGACGTCTTGGTGGTCGTGACGGTGGGCGCAATCGCGGCCGTCTCGGTGGGCTTGAGTTCCGGCTTGGCCGCACTCGTCTGCGGCACCTTGGCGGTCACGGCCTGCTCGATATCCGAGGTCAGCACGGCCGCCTTGTCGCCATTGCCAAAGGCACTGGTGAGATAATCGGCCGACGGTACCGCGAGGACCACGGCAAGGCCGGTCCAGGCAAGGCCCATGGTGACTTTGGAGTTGAGTCTCATCTGCTGTAACCCGCTCACTCAGCGCCCCCGCGCCAATGGCGCCTTTGAGGCGAAAAACATGGCCATACTGTGAAGCCAAAGCGGACCATGGGGAGGTCCAACTGAACGATGCCTGAATGGGCCCGCCGCATTTTCGCCGCATCCCGCCTAGTCGGGGCGCACCCCGAGCAGGCGCGCCAGCGCGAGCACGAAATTGCTACGGTTGAGCGTGAAGAAATGGAACTCGGTGATGCCTTCATCGACCAGCTCCAGCACCTGCTCCGCGGCCACCGCTGAAGCCACCAGCGCATGCGTCTCGGGATCTTCGTCAAGGCCGTCGAACCGCTCGGCCAGCCAGCGCGGCACCTTCGCGCCATTCTTGGCCGCAAAACTCGAAATCTGCTTGAACGAATGGATCGGCTGGATGCCCGGCACGATCGGCTGCGTGATGCCGGCCTTCTGCGCCCGATCGAGCAGACGGAAGTAATCGCCATTGTCGAAGAACATCTGCGTGATGGCGCGCGTCGCGCCGGCATCGAATTTGCGCTTCAGATTGGCGATCTCGGTGTCCCAGTCCGGCGATTGCGGGTGCTTGTCGGGATAGGCCGCGACCGAGATGTCGAAGTCGCCGATCCTGGTGATGCCGGCAACGAGGTCGGCCGCTGAGGTGTAGCCTTCGGGATGCGGCACAAAGGGCTGGCCGATGCCCTCGGCCGGATCGCCGCGCAGCGCCACGATGCGGGTGATGCCCGCCTCCTTGTAGCCGCGCACCACCGCATCGACTTCATCGCGCGACGCGCCGACGCAGGTGAGATGGGCGGCGGCATCGACACCGGTGGTCGATTTCACCTGGCTCACCATGCGCAGCGTCCGCTCGCGCGTCGAGCCGCCCGCGCCATAGGTGACGGAGACGAAGCGCGGATTGAGCGGCGCCAGCTTGTGGACGGAATCCCAGAAGCGTTCCTCCATCGCGTCGGTCTTGGGCGGAAAGAATTCGAACGACACCTGATGAGGCGGCCGGCTGTCGCCGAACTGGCGGCTGGCGCGGTTTTCGCTGGGAATGGCAGTCATCTGGAATCCTGTTCGTCTTCTAGTCGCCAGAGGCAGACGGTCAGTCCCTCGGCAGTGTTGGTCGGCGGAAAGCTGGTGAGATGGGCGACGCGCAGGCCAGCGCTGCGCGCCCAGCCCGCCATCTGTCCCTCGCTGAGGCCGAGGCGGCGATGCGCGTGCTCGGTGCGGAGGAACTCGTGATCATGCGGCGCGAAATCGACGATCAGCATCTCGCCGCCGGGCCTGAGGGCGCGGCGCGCCTGCGCGATGGCGCGGCCCGGATCGTCGAAATAATGCAGCACCTGGTGGATGACGATGAGATCGGCCTCGGCGCCATTGCCATCGAGATCGGCAATGTCGCCGAGCCGCACCTGCGCATGCCCGATATTGGCCGCGGTGAGCTTGGCCCGGGCGATGGCAATCATCTCGCGGCTGGCATCGAGGCCAATGGCGCGCCGATAATGATCGCGCAGCAATTCGAGCATGCGGCCG
This sequence comes from Hyphomicrobiales bacterium, assembly GCA_004144345.1. GTDB lineage: Bacteria > Pseudomonadota > Alphaproteobacteria > Rhizobiales > Devosiaceae > Devosia_A. Next base: position 661 of record SEEL01000042.1, on the reverse strand, counting down.
GTGCCGGTGCCGAGGTCGATCAGGAGGTCCACCTCCCTGCCCTCGACGGCCTCAAGGATGGCGGCCTCGACCGCCGCCTCGGGCACATGGAGGCGCCGGAACTCGTCCCAGCGCCCGGCTACCTTGGCGAAATAGGCCGCCGCCTGCGCCTGCTGCGCATTGCGCACGGCGTCGAGCCGCTGCCGGTCGCCGGCGCGCTCCTGATCGTCGGCATCAAGCCGCGCCACCAGCCAGCGGCCAAGGTCGGCCGCCGCATCGTCGGCGAGGCGGTAATAGGCCCAGGCGCCCTCGGCATTGCGGGTGACGAGCCCCGCATCGGCGAGGAGCTTCAGATGCCGGGACACGCGTGGCTGGCTCTGGTCGAGGATCTCGGTCAGGTCCTTGACCGAATGCTCGCCATCGGCCAGCAAGGCGAGCAGCCGCAGCCGGGTCGTTTCCCCCGCCGCCCTGAGCGCCCCCACCAATGTCGCCGCATCCGCCAAATCGGCCTCCGTTCATATAAAGATATCTTTATATCCCGCGCAGCACAAGGCTTCCGGCAGCCCGTCGGCCCCGGTTGTTACCTTGCCGTGAGACAAGCGGTCTCACGGACGGAAAGCGCGGAGCGCCTCCGATTGCTTTAGGAGCGTAAGAAGACGCTCCGCGCTTTGCCGGACGGGAT
>SEEL01000041.1 GCA_004144345.1 Hyphomicrobiales bacterium | reverse complement strand
TGGCGGCACGGTGGACGGCAGGGACAGTTACCACCCCTGTCGAGCGGATGCGTTTTGAGCCGGTAGGGCGGCGCATCTGAACCACCGCCGGACGTGGAGAGAGATTCCGGCAGACCATCCATCCTGAGGCGAGCCCGGTTGCAGCGGCGAGGCGCGAGCCTCACCTCCTGCGGACTACCCGCGTCGAGGCAAGCCCTCGCCGCTGCTCGCTCCATCCCCTCGGATGGAGCCCTGCCCCGAAACCGGGAGCCGAAAGGCGGTCCGGGGCTCGCGCTCGGGCCAATCCTGCACTAGACCGGGAAAACCCATCGCGAGGAGGACGAACATGGACCAGGCAGCCAAGGGCCGCGCCTTCAAGGCTCTGCACGAACGCGAAAAGCTCTTCGTCATCCCCAATCCGTGGGACGCGGGCAGCGCAAAAATCCTCGCCTCGATGGGCTTTGAGGCCCTCACCACCACCAGCGCCGGAACGGCGTTCCAGCTCGGCCGTCCGGATGGCGAAGCGCTCGTGACGCGCGACGAAACCATCGCCAATGCGGCGCTCGTTGCCGGCGCCGTCGACCTGCCCGTCGCGGGCGATCTCGAAAACGGTTTTGGCCCGACGCCCGAAGACGCCGCCGAAACCATCCGCCGCGCCGCCGCTGCCGGCCTTGTCGGCGGCTCGATCGAGGATGCGAGCGGCAATCCCGCGAACCCGATCTATGATTTCAGCCTCGCCGTCGAGCGCGTCGCGGCCGCCGCCGAAACCGCGAGCAACCTCGGCTTCGATTTCACCTTCGTCGCCCGCGCCGAGAACTTCCTCCACGGCCGGCGCGATCTCGACGATACGCTGAAGCGCTTGCAGGCCTACGAGAAAGCCGGCGCCGACGTGCTCTTCGCCCCGGCCCTCCCCAGCCTCGACGCGATCCGCACAATCTGCCGCGAACTCGGCAAGCCCGTGAACGTCGTGATGAGCCCCAAGGGCACCATCTTCACTGTCGCCGAACTCGAGGACGCCGGCGTCCGCCGCATTTCCGTCGGCGGCTCCTTCTTCCGTGCCGCCCTGACCGGCCTCCGCGACGCCGCGACCGAAGTCCGCGACCACGGCACCTTCACCTATCTCGACCGCATCATGGGCATGGCGGACATCACCCCGATCATGCGCAGCTGACCATGGACGAGCTGAACTGGGACACCGACAAGGGCACGGCCACCCTGCCCTGGCGCGCCGCGCGCCCGGGCAAGCCGCCGCGCCGTGCCGTCGCCGCCGATGACCGGATCACGGCCGACAGCGCCTATCGCGCCGTTTCGCAGGGTACCGCCATCGTCTGGACCGGCGACTACGTCAACGCCCGCCAGTTGCTGCAGGCCATCGCCCGCCGCATCGAGGGCCGCAAATCGGCTCCCAACCCCGGCGCCGATCCCGCCGCCCGTTTCCATGCCAATCGCCAGGCGGAAGCACAGCGCGCCGCCATGCTGTCGCTGCTGCTCGTGCCCGTCGAGAACGGCCGCATCGCCCTGCCCCGCGGCCCGGACGCCGCCGAAGCCCTCGCCGACGCGCTCGGCGAAACGCCGCCGCGCTATCTCCTGCCGCTGCGCGACGCTGCTGCCGCCCTCTCCGCCGCCGAGTGGAAGAAGAACGGCGTTCCCGTCGCCGCCCTCGATGGCCAGAAGATCCATCCGCGCTACGGCGTCTTCCCGCCGACGCGGCAGGACTACATCGATTTGATGGCCGCAACGCCCCTCGGCGAGGTCCCTCTCGCCTTCGACATCGGCACCGGCAGCGGTGTCCTCACCGCTTTGCTGCTGAAAATGGGTGTCGCCCGCGTCACCGCCACCGACACCTCGCCGGTGGCCATCGCCTGCGCCGCCGCCAATTTCGAGCGCCTCGGCATCGCCGATCGCGTCACGCTGCTTGAACAGCCGCTCTTCCCGGCAGGCCGCGCCCCGCTCGTCGTCTGCAACCCGCCCTGGCTGCCGGGTAAAGCCGCCACCCCGCTCGAAGCCTCCGTTTATGACGAGGGCAGCCGCATGCTCGATGGCTTCCTCAACGGCGCCCGCGACCATCTCGAGCCCGGCGGCGAAGCCTGGCTCATCATCTCCGACATCGCCGAACGCCTCGGCCTCCGCCCCGCCGGCGAATTGCTCCGCAAGATCGAGGCCGCGGGCCTCACCATCCGCGAAAAGCGTGACGCCCCGCCCACGCACAAAAAGGCCAGGGACGAGGCCGACCCCCTCCACTTCGCCCGCGCCAACGAAGTGGTCTCGCTCTACCGGCTGAGCGCCTAGCGATGCAGCCGCCCCGCCCGCCCGGCAATCTCCATGCAGGCGCGGCTATTATGGTAGGGGCACTTCCAGAACCCGATCTTCGCCGCCCGCCGGTCGGGCTTGCCGCCCGGCATCACCCGCGCAAACCACTCGCCCCCGCGCCGGTCGATCACATACCGCTCGATATAGTCCCAGCACCTCTCGGCCGCGGCGCGGTAGGCCGGATCGCGGCTCAGCTCGAACGCATTGAGAAAGCCCACGCTCGCCTCGGCCATCACCCACCAGGCACGATGCGGATCGACAATGCCCGATGGCCCGGATTCGTAGGAAATCCCGCCATCCGCCTCGATGGAAGGCAAATTCGCCGCCGCCACGGCCAGGGCTGTCTCGCGCACTCTCGCCGCGAGCGCCGCATCCCCCACCACCCGCGCCGCCTCGACGATCAGCCAGCTGAACTCGATGTCATGGCCGGGCGAGTACCGGTCGGTCGCCGGCTCCAGTTCAGGCGTCAGGAACATCACGAGGTGGTGGCTGGACGGATCGACGATGCGGTCGAGGAACAGCTCGATCAACGCGACGAGGTCGGCGCGCAGCCCCGGATCAGGCCAGACCTGCAGCAGATTGGCATAGGCCTCCATGAGGTGGAGCATCGTGTTCTGCGACTTCGGCCCCGGATTGCCATTCGCCCGAACGCCGCTCCAATCGGCCTCAAGGCTGTCGAAATAGCCACCCTGCTCCCGGTCACGGCCATGCTGCTCGATCAGCCGGTAAATCGCGATCGCCTGCTCCAATGCGGCAGCGTCGCCCGTCGCGCGAAAATGCTCGCTGAGCCCGAACACGCCGAACGCCTGCCCATAAATCTCCTTGCGCGCCGATCGCCGGCCCTTCCGCGCATCGATGCTCCAGAGCAGCCCGCCATGTTCCACATCGCGGAAGCGCTGCAGATCGGCATGGGCCGCCCGCGCCATGTCGAGGTAGCCGCCCCCCGGCGAGCGCCAGTGCGCCGCCGAAAAGGTCCACAATATCCGCGACGTCAGCAGCGCCCCGCTGGCGCCCTTCCGCTTCGGTCCACCCCGCCACTCCGGCCAGAACCCGCCCTTCGCGTCGCTTGCCTCCCGCTGCCAGAAACCGAGGATCGCGCCAAGTTCGCGCTCGGCCGCCGCCGCGAGGCCGATCTCCCGCCACGCCGGTGCGACAGCGCGTCGCGCGAGCAATTTCCTGAGCAGTTCCATGCCTTACGGTACCGGCGGCAATTGCGGGGCGCCAGCGGGCTCGACGGCGCCGAATGGCTATGTTATGGGCCCGCCGTCGATCGGGCTTCGCCGCCCGTTTGGCTTGGCCCGGACCGGAGCTCCACCTCCTGGACCGGGCCTTTTGCTTTCTGGAGCCTAGAGTTCCAGTGGCTGGATCAGCCCGTCCTTCAGCGTCACGATACGGTCCGCCCGGCGGGCGAGGTCGTGATTGTGCGTGGCGATCAATCCAGCGGCACCCTCGTCGCGGATCAGCGACTGCAGCGCGGCGAACACCAGATCGGACGTCGCCGGATCGAGATTGCCGGTCGGCTCGTCCGCGAGAATGACGCGCGGACGGTTGGCCGCCGCACGGGCGATGGCGATGCGCTGCTGTTCGCCGCCCGACAGCTCGGCCGGCCGGTGCGACGCGCGCGGCCCGACGCCCAGCAACTCAAGCAGCTCATTGCTGCGCTTGTCGGCCTCGGCCTGCGACTTGCCGGCGATCAACTGCGGCAGCGTCACGTTCTCGATGGCCGAGAACTCCGGCAGCAGATGGTGGAACTGATAGACGTAACCGATGGTGGTACGGCGCAGCAGCGTCCGGCCGCGCTCGGAAAGGCCCATCGTCGGGATGCCGGTGATCTCGATCTCGCCCGATTGCGGGCGCTCGAGCAGGCCGCTCAGATGCAACAGCGTCGATTTGCCGGCGCCCGAGGGCGCGACGATCGCGACCAGTTCGCCGCGCTCGACGGTGAGATCGGCGGCTTCGAGCACGCGCACGATGCGTTCGCCCTGCCCGTAATGCCGGTGGACGCCCTTGAGCCTCAGATGTGGCTCACTCATAGCGCAACGCCTCGACCGGATCGTATTGGGCCGCGCGCCACGCCGGATAGAGCGTCGCGAGGAAGCTCAGCGTCAGCGCGAGGATGGCCACCGTGGTGACTTCGCCCGGATTGATGCGCGACGGCAGGCTCGACAGGAAGAACACTTCCGGCGGGAAAATCGGCACATTCGTAAGATTGGACACGAAGGCCCGCAGGCTCTCGGCGTTTGAGGCGACGAGGAGGCCGAGGATCAGGCCCAGCACCGTGCCGGCCACGCCGATCGCAAAGCCCGTCATCGAGAAGATGCGCATGATCGAGCCGCGCGTCGCGCCCATGGTGCGCAGCACCGCGATATCGCTGGCCTTGTCCTTCACCAGCATCACGAGGCTCGAGATGATGTTGAAGGCCGCCACGAGGATGATCATCGAGAGGATGGTGAACATGACGATGCGCTCGACCTGCAGCGCCGAAAAGAAGGTCTCGTTGCGTTGCTGCCAGTCATAAAGCACCAGCGAACGGTCGACGTCGGTCTGGATGCGGTTGCGCATCTGCGTGACGTTGTCCGGATTGTCGATGAACACTTCAACGGCCGTCGCCTGGTACTGGCGCTCATAGGCCGCGTCGATTTCTTCGTCGGTGGCGTCGATGCCGGGCTCGACCGCTCCGGGCCGCAGCACATCGTCGAACAGCTTGAAATAGGTCTGCGCCGCCTGCATCGGCATGTAGACGAACAGGCTGTCGAACTCGACCATGCCGAGGTTGAAGATGACATTGACCGGGTAGGACCGGATCTGCGGCGTCTTGCCGAAAGGCGTGCTGGCGCCGTTCGGATTCACGATGGTGATCGGATCGCCGATGGTGAGGCCGAGCTTTTCCGCCAGCCGCTGGCCGATGGCGACGCCGGTCGACTGGTCCCACTGGTCCCAGCCGCCAAGCACGGCGCCATCCTTGAGGATATCGAGCTTCTCGATCGATGACGCCTCGATCCCGCGCACCGACACGCCGGTCGATTCCGAAAGGCCCGAGGCAAGTGCCTGCCCCTCGACATAGGGGATGGCGTAGAGGACGCCGTCCACCTCTTCGAGCTTGAGCGCCGTCTCGTCATAGTCGTTGAAGCGCTGGTCGATCGGATAGGCGGTGAAATGCCCATTGAGGCCAAGGATCTTGGTCAGCAATTCCTCGCGGAAGCCGCTCATTACGGACATCACGACGATCAGCGTCGCCACACCCAGCGCCACGCCGATCAGCGTCAGCCACGAGATCACCGAGATGAACGTCTCACGCCGGCGCGCCCGCAGGTAACGCCCCGCGATCATCCATTCGAAACGGGAGAACGGACCAGCCGTGGACGTCGATGCGGCCGTGCTGTCGGTCAAACCTTGTCGCGCCTTTGCGGTTCGATCAGCCCCTTGAGCCGGGCAACGGCATCGGCCAGCGGCAGCGTCTCCCGCTCGCCGGACTTGCGGTGCTTGATCTCCGCCTGGCCTTCCTTCAACCCACGTGGCCCGAGGATCAGTTGATACGGAATGCCGATCAAATCAGCGGTAGCGAATTTCTGGCCGGCCGGCGCGTCCCGGTCGTCATAGAGCACGTCGATACCCGCAGCCTCGAGTTCGCCATAGAGCTTGGCGCAAGCCGCGTCGGTGTCGGCATCGCCGGCCTTGAGGTTGATCAGCACGGTCTCGAAGGGCGCGACGGAAACCGGCCAGACGATGCCGTTCTCGTCATGGCTGGCTTCGATGATCGCCGGCACGAGGCGCGACGGACCGATGCCGTAGCTGCCCATATGCACGGTGATGTCCTTGCCGTCCTGCCCGGTGACGCTGGCCTTCATTGGCTCAGAGTATTTCGTGCCGAAGTAGAAAATGTGGCCAACTTCGATCCCGCGCGCCGCCATCTGCTTGTTGCCGGAAACGGACGCCCGGAAGGTCGCCTCGTCGGTCATCTCGTCGGTGGCGGCGAACAGCGACGTCCAATCCTTGAAAATCGGATCGAGATCGCTGCCGAAATCGGTATCGATCGACGGGATCGGCTTATCCAGCAGATCGGCGTCGAGATAGACCGCGCTCTCTCCGGTCTCGGCGAGGACGTGGAACTCGTAGCTCATGTCGCCGCCGATGGGGCCGGAATCGGCGCGCATCGGAATGCCCGTGAGGCCCATGCGGTAGAAGGTGCGCAGATACGCGACGAACATGCGCTGGAAGGCCCGCTTGGCGCCGGCCTCGTCGATATCGAACGAATAGGCGTCCTTCATGAGGAATTCGCGCGACCGCATGGTGCCGAAGCGCGGGCGGACCTCGTCCCGGAACTTCCACTGGATGTGGTAGAGGTTGAGCGGCAGATCCTTGTACGAGCGCACATAGGTGCGGAAGATGTCGGTGATCATCTCCTCGTTGGTCGGCCCGTACAGCATGTCGCGCTCGTGCCGGTCCTGGATGCGCAGCATTTCCTTGCCGTAGTCGTCGTAGCGGCCGGATTCGCGCCACAGGTCGGCCGACTGCACCGTCGGCATCAGCAATTGCACGGCGCCCGAGCGGTTCTGCTCTTCCTCGATGATGCGGATGACCTTGTTCAGCACCTTGAAGCCGAGCGGCAGCCAGGAATAGGAGCCCGCCGCCTGCTGCTTGATCATGCCGGCGCGCAGCATGAGCTTGTGCGAGACGATCTCGGCTTCCTTGGGCGACTCTTTAAGGACGGGCAGGAAGTACCGGCTGAGACGCATGAAAACTCCAAGGAATCCGGGCCGACTCGACGGCCATTTGGGGTGTACACAAAGCGCAACGGTCAAGCCAAGTCCAGCCTCTGGCCGTACGCGAAAACGTCGCAGAATCTACGTGACAGCCCGTAGCCGAGTTGTTACGGTCCCCCACAATAAATTACAGGCGGCCTCGAAGTCGCCGGACGTCGACAACGTCAAGGGAGGAGCGTTGGCCGCCGCTTAACAGTGTGCCTAAGACCAACGTATTGTCGATCAAACTAATTCGGCAGGGCTTCGCGCCCTGCTTTTTCTTTTCCGGAGGAAGTAATGGCGACGGCGGCAGATGTCCGGAAGCTTGCTTTGGCTCTCGAAGGAACGACGGAACACCCGCATTTCGACCGCGCCGCCTTCAAGGTGGTCCGCATCTACGCCACCCTCGCCGGCGACGGCAAATCGCTGAATCTGAACCTCACGCCCGAGGAACAGGAGTTCAAGACTCTGCTCGCGCCCGAGATCTACACCCAGCTCCCCAACAAATGGGGTCTCGCGGGCTGGACCAGCGTCGACCTCAGGGCTATCGGCAAGTCCGAACTGGGCGATGCCCTAAAGATGGCCTGGGAGCACGGGCGGACGAAGACCGTCCGCAAGCGCTAACGTCAGGCGCGTTCTTCCCAGATCGCGGCGAGGTGGACGATGGTATCCACCGCCCGCTGCATGTCCTGCACCGACACGAATTCCAGCGGCGAGTGGAAAGCATGGCCGCCCGCGAAGATATTGGCCGTGGGCAGGCCCATGAAGCTCAACCGCGACCCGTCGGTCCCGCCCCGGATGCTGGTCAGCGCCGGTGCCATACCGGCGCGGCGGACGGCCTCCATCGCGTAGTCGACAATCTCGGGATTGCAGTCGAGCACGATCTTCATGTTGCGATACTGCTCGGTCACCTTGAAGACATAGCCGGAGCCCGGCCACGACTTCAGCACGTCTCGGACGATGCCCTCGAGCAGCGCTTCCTTGTCGGCGAGGCCGCCTTCGGTGAAGTCGCGGACGATCAGCTGGAGCTTGGCCCCTTCCATCGTGCCGGTGACGCCGACCGGATGGATGAAGCCGTCACGGCCTTCAGTGGCCTCGGGCGAGATGGTCCTGGGCAGCTTGGCGATGATTTCGCCGACGATCTTGATGGCGTTTTCCATCTTGCCGATCGCAAAGCCCGGATGGATAGCGACACCCGTTATGTCGATCCCGACACCATCGGCGGAGAAGGTCTCGTCCTGGATTTCCCCGGCCGTGCTGCCATCCATGGTGTAGGCAAACTGCGCCCCCACCCGCTGGAGATCGACTTTGTCGACGCCGCGGCCGATCTCTTCGTCGGGGGTGAAGAGGATCGAGATCGGGCCGTGCTTGATCTCGGGATGGGCGAGAAGGTGCTGGGCCGCCGACATGATCTCGGCGACGCCGGCCTTGTCGTCAGCGCCGAGCAGCGTCGTGCCATCCGACGTGACGATGTCATTGCCGATCTGCGTCTTCAGCACCGGGTAGTCGGCGGGCCGGATAACCCGGCTCTTGTCGCCGGGCAGCACGATGTCGCCGCCGTCGTAGTTCCGCACAATCTGCGGCTTCACGCCGGTGCCGGAAAAATCCGGCGCGGTGTCCACATGCGCGCAGAAGCAAATGGTCGGCACCGCCTTCGCCGTGTTCGACGGAATGGTGGCGTAGACATAGCCACTGCCATCGAGCGTCGCGTCGAGGCCGAGCGCCTTGAGTTCGGCCAGCAGTACGCGGCTCAGATCGATCTGCTTGGCGGTCGAAGGCTGTGTCGGCGACGTGACGTCCGACTGCGTGTCGATGACGACATAGCGCAGGAAGCGATCGAGAACGGTGTCGACCATGTCAGCTCCAGTATTCCTGCAACCACGGTGCAGAGATCGCCCAGAGCAGCAGCGCTGTAACCGGAACCGACAACAGCGTGGTGATCAGGAAGCGACGCCCCCACATCGGCATGACCGGCGCACCAGGCTCCGAGCCGCGCACGATCTCGCCGCCAGCCTCGTGCTGGCTGCGCGCCCCGAAGGGCAACACGATGAACAGGCAAACCCACCAGACGATGGCGTAGATGGCGATGTAGGTGGCTGGAAACATGGGAGCGCCTATATCCGGTGGACGAAGACCGTCACATTAGGCTTTTTGCCCCACCAGGCATTCACCTCGCCACGGACGGCGCGCTGCAGGGCAGAGTCGACGAGTTCGGGATCGGAGCGGCGCTTGGGTGGGATCGATTTGAGCGTCCCATTGACGACCCCGCGCACCAGCGCGTCGACGCTCTCATCATCGTCCTCGACCTGCGGCAAACCCTCGATGCTGACGTCAGGGCCGGACACGACCTGGCCACTCCCGTTGACGCAGAGGCTGACCACGATATGGCCGCCAAAGCTCAGCCTGCGGCGTTCTTTGACGCCAGATTCGTCCGGCGTGCAGAGGATGTTGCCGTCGAGATAGAGCTCGCCGGTACGCACCTCGCCGGGGAAGTGCGAGACATCCGGGAAGAGCCTGACCATGTCGCCATTACGCGCATGGACGACGTTCTCGATCCCGTGCTGCCGACCGAGCGCGGCGTGCGCTTCGAGATGCGCTGCCTCGCCATGTACCGGCACCAGAGTCTGCGGCTTCACCAGGTCGTACATCCGCTTCAGCTCTTCGCGGCGCGGGTGGCCGGTGGTGTGAACGAGCCGATCATTCTGCGTAACGATCTCGATGCCGCGGTCGATGAACATGTTCTGGAGGTCGATGACCTCACGTTCATTGCCGGGGATTGCCCAGGACGAAAAGATCATCCGGTCGCCGGCATTGAGGTCGATCGCCGGATGCTCGCCGCGGGCGATGCGGGCCACGGCGGCACGGGCTTCGCCCTGGCTGCCAGTGCAGAGCACCACGATCTTGTTGCGCGGCAGGGTCTTGAAAGCGTCCTGGTCGAGGAAGGGCGCAATGCCTTCCATCATGCCGAGTTCGCGGGCGATGGTGGAGATGCGGTGCATCGCCCTGCCCGACATGACCACCTGGCGGCCGGCCTGTTCGGCAGCGCGGGCGACGGCGATCAGGCGGCCGACATTGGAGGCGAACGTCGTGATGGCGACGCGATGCGGCGCGCTCGCGATGAGCTCGGCGAGATTGGCGGCGACCGCTTCCTCGCTCGGGCTGGTGCCGTCCTTGAGCGCATTGGTGCTATCGCAGATCAGCGCCGTGGGCACGCCTTCGGCGCCGAGTTCGGCCAGCCGCTTCTCGTCGGTCGGGGCATTGCCAGTGGGATTCGGATCGAGCTTCCAGTCGCCGGTGTGGATCACCCGGCCGATGGACGTAGTGATCGCGAGGGCGCAGCTCTCGGGAATCGAGTGGGCGACGTTGATCGCCTCGACTGTGAAGGGGCCGACCGTGAAGGGCTGGCCGACCACCATGCGCCGGATCGCGACATTGTCGACGATGTTGTCGGCGGCCCGCTTGGCAGTGAGCATCGCCGCAGTGAAATCGGTGGCGTAGACCGGACGGTCGAAAGCCGGCCAAAGGTCCAGAACGGCGCCGTAATGGTCTTCGTGGCTGTGCGTCAGGATCAGCGCCAGCACGTCATCGGCATTGTCCTCAAGGAAGGTGGGGTCGGCCATGATGAGCTCGATGCCCGGCTGCGACGGTCCCGCGAAGGTAACGCCGCAATCGACGACGATCCATTTGCGGGCGTTGCGCGGCCCAAAGCCGTATGCGCCCATATTCATGCCGATTTCGCCAACGCCACCAAGCGGGACGAAGACGAGTTCATCTGGAAATGCCTTGGCCATCAGGCCCTCACACTGGCGGTGACGCCGAAATGGACGTCGCCCGCGGTTATCGCGATACGCGAATTATCATTGGCCCGCACAATCAGCCGGCCGCTGTCATCGATGCTCTCAAAAATGCCGCGCACCACGTCGCCGTCGCGTCGGACCGCAACTTCGGCCCCGATGCCGGCGGCCGAGGCGCGCCAGAGGCGGAGGATGTCCGGAACGTTCCGGCCATTGTCCCAGAGTTCATAGGCCACCACCCACTCCTCTGCCAATGCGGCAAAGATGGTTTCGGCGGTGACGCCCGCCTTGAGGTCGGCCAGCGAGGTCGCCGGATAAGGCAACCCCGTGGGTGCAGATACGATGTTGACGCCGAAGCCGATGACCACGGCGTGCCGGCCATCCGTACGCTTCTGCGCCTCGAGCAGGATCCCAGCAAGCTTGGCGCCATCGGCCAGAACGTCGTTCGGCCATTTGAGGGCGACCCGCCCCGGCCCGCTCGCGGGACCGGCACCATCGACACCCTGCTTGAGGATGCCCTCGGGCAGAGTTTCGTTGAGGGCGCGGTTGAGCGCCACGCCGGCGACGAAGCCGAGAGTGGCGGCAATGGCAGGATCACAGTCCGGCACGATCATCAGGCTGGCGGCGAGATTGCCCGAGGGCGTCTCCCAGGCACGACCACGGCGACCGCGTCCGGCCGTCTGCTTCAGCGCAGCAAACCAGATTTCGCCCACGTCACCAGTTTCGGCGGCGTGGGCAGCTTCGGTGCTGGTCGAGCCGATCTCGTCGAAGGCGTGGAGCCGGTAGCCCCGCGCACTCGCTATCGGGCCCAGCCAGAAATTGGCCACTAGAACAGGCTTCCCGCCGCTGCATGCGCCGCGTTGTAGAGGGGCGAGCCGACGGTGACGAAATAGGTGACGATGAGAAAGCCGGTGACGGCCATCACTGCTGTCAGTTCGGCTGGCGCGGCGGCGAACTCGCTCTGCGGTTCGTCGAAATACATCACCTTGACGATGCGCAGATAGTAGAAGGCGCTCACCGCGCTGGCCAGCATGCCGATGATGGCCAGAGCAAAGAGCTGCGCATCGATGGCCGCGAGGAACACCTGCCACTTGGCAAAGAACCCGGCGAGCGGCGGCAGGCCGATGAATGAGAACATCACGATGGCAATGATCGCGGCGACGAAGGGCCGCTTCTGCGCCAAGCCGGCAAGCTGCGGGATCGTCTCGACGAAGCCATTCTCGGTGCGCAGCGACAGCAGCGCCGCGAACATCGCAACGGTCATGCCCACATAGATCGCCATGTAGACAGCGACGCCCTCGACGCCCACGGCGGTGCCGGCGGAGAGGCCGACAAGCGCGAAGCCGACATGGCCGATCGACGAATAGGCCAGCAGCCGCTTGATGTTGTTCTGGCCAATGGCGGCGAAGGAGGCGAGCACCATCGAGGCTATCGAGAGGAACACCACCACCTGCTGCCAGTCATCCGTGACCGGGCCGAACGGGACGGTCACGATGCGGATGATCAGCGCCATGGCCGCGACCTTGGGGGCAGAGGCAAAGAAGGCGGTCACCGGAGTCGGCGCACCTTCGTAGACGTCGGGCGTCCACATGTGGAACGGCACGGCCGATATCTTGAAGGCCACACCCGCCAGCAGGAACACCATGCCGAAGATGAGACCGATCGAACGCTGCGAACCGGCGATCGCGCCGACGATCTGATCGAGCTGGGTAAGGCCGGTGAAGCCATAGATCAGCGAGGCGCCATAGAGCAGCAGGCCGGAGCTCAGCGCCCCGAGCACGAAGTATTTGAGACCGGCTTCGGTCGCCTTCGGATCGTCGCGGCGGATCGCGGCGACAACGTAGAGGGCCAGCGACTGCAGCTCGAGCCCGACATAGAGGGTCATCAGGTCGTTGGCCGACACCATGACCATCATGCCCAGCGTCGCAAGCAGGACGAGGATCGAATACTCGAACTTGTCGAGGCCGAAGGCTTTGGCGGTCGAGGTCGACAGGATCAGCGCAAACGCAGAGCCGCCCAACACCAGGAACTTCATGTAGCGGGCAAAGCCATCGACAATGAAGCCGCCATTGAACAGCACACCCTCGGCCGGCTGCCAGATGGAGACGCCGATGACGGCAATGATCAGCAGGATCGACAGCACCGAAATGCCGGTCGAGCGGTTCTCGGAGAAGAACACACCGCCGAGCAGCAGCACGATTGCGCCGACCGCGAGCAGCAGCTCGGGATAGGCTGGCGCGAGGTAAGCGAAGCTCAGGAGATCGGAAGTCATGCTGGTCTCCTAGTGCGCCGCTGCCACAACGGGCGCGACGGTCCCGATGGCGTTGCCGAAGTTTTCCGCGACGAGGGCCACCGATGCCGCGGTCGCATCGAGGATGGGCGCCGGCCAGAAGCCGAACAGGATGGTGAGGATGAGCAGCGGCACGAGCACGGCGATTTCGCGCCGGTCGAGATCAAGCATGCCCTTGAGCGATTCCTTGGTCAGGGCACCGAAGATGACCCGGCGATAAAGCCAGAGCGCATAGGCGGCCGACAGGATGACGCCGAACGCGGCGAAGAACGCCACCCAGGTGTTGACCTGGAACACGCCGATCATGGTGAGAAATTCACCGACGAAGCCCGATGTGCCCGGCAGGCCTACGTTTGCCATGGTGAACACCATGAAGGCGAAGGCGTAGCGCGGCATGCGCTCAACGAGGCCGCCATAGGCTTCGATATCGCGGGTATGGAGGCGATCATAGACTACACCGACGCACAGGAAGAGCGCGCCCGACACGATGCCGTGCGAGATCATCTGGAACACGGCGCCATGGATGCCCATGACGTTGCCCGAAAAGATCCCCATGGTGACGAAGCCCATATGGGCAACCGACGAATAGGCGATCAGCTTCTTGATGTCGGTCTGCACCAGCGCGATGAGCGAGGTGAGGATGATGGCCGCGATCGACAGGGTGAAGACGAACGGCGCGAACATAGCCGAGGCGTCGGGGAACATCGCCAGCGAAAAGCGGATGAAGCCATAGCCGCCGAGTTTCAGCAGGATCGCGGCGAGGATCACAGAACCTGCAGTCGGCGCCTCGACGTGCGCCTCGGGCAGCCAGCGATGGAACGGCCACATCGGCATTTTCACTGCGAAGCTGGCAAAGAAGGCGAGCCACAGCCAGGTCTGCATGCCCGGGTCGAACTTGAAGCCCAGCAGCGTCCGGATATCGAGCGTGCCGGCCTGCCAGTACATCGCCATGATGGCGAGCAGCATCAGTACAGAGCCGGTGAACGTATAGAAGAAGAACTTGTAGGCCGCCTGGATGCGCCGCTTGCCGCCCCAGATACCGATGATGAGGAACATCGGGATCAGGCTGCCTTCGAAGAAGACGTAGAACATGGCCAGGTCGAGCGCCGTGAACACGCCGATGCAGAGCGTCTCCAGGATCAGGAAGACGATCATGTATTCGCGGACGCGGTGCTGGATCGAGCCCCAGCTCGCCAGCACGCAGAACGGGATCAGGAACGCCGTCAGCACGACGAACAGGAACGAGATGCCATCGACGCCCATGCGGTAGCCGATGGAGGCGCCGATCCACTCGTAGTTCTCGACGAACTGGAAGCCAGGATTAGCCGGGTCGAACAGCGACCACATCCACAGTGACAGCGCGAAAGTCACGACCGAGGTGATGAGCGCGATGGTGCGGGCGAGGTTCTTGCCTTTCTCGTCATTGCCGGGGACCAGCAGCAACAGCAGCGCGCCCAGCACCGGCAGGAAGGTGATGACGGTGAGCAGATGGTCGGTCAAGAAAGTCATCCGAGCAGCCCTCCGGTCGTGATGACCCAGGTGAGCAGCAGCGCAATCCCGATCAGCATGACGAAGGCATAGTGGTAGAGGTAGCCCGACTGCAGCTTCACCACGCGGGCGGTGACGTCCTTGACGCGGGCGCCGAGCCCTTCGACCAGCGTCTGGTCGATCAGCCAGTCGTCAAAGCCCTTCCAGAGGGCCCGGCCGATATAGAGCGAGGGGCGCACGAAGATCCGGTCGTAGAGCTCGTCGAAGTACCACTTGTTGAGCAGGAACCGGTAGAGACCCGGATTGGTAGCGGCGATGCGCGCCGGCATGCCCTTGTCCACCATGTACATGTACCAGGCGGCGCCAAAGCCGATGAGCATGGCGAGGAAGGGCGACCATTTCACCCAGGTTGGGACATGGTGCGCGGCATCGACCAGCGCCTCGCTGACGACAACCGAGCCGCCAAAGAAGTGCTCGATATGCTCGGCATGGCCGAAGAACAGGTCGAGAAACACGACGCCGGCCAGCACGGCACCAACGGCGAGGATGAGCAGCGGCACCAGCATGACGCGCGGGCTCTCATGCGCATTGTCGTAGGCCGAGCCATGGGCGTGGTCATGATCGTCGTCATGCACATGGCTCAGCAGATCCGGCTGCGCATGATCGTCATGGCCATGGGCCGCATGCGCATCGGGCGCATGGGCGGCAGGCGCCGGACGCGGTGTGCCATGGAAGGTCAGATGGACCAGGCGCCACGAGTAGAAACTGGTGAACATGGCCGCGATGACCAGCATCCAGAAACCGAAATTGCCGAGATTGCCACCGACTGCATAGGCCGTCTCGATGATGGCGTCCTTGGAGAAGAAGCCGGCAAAGCCGATCGAGGTGCCCGGGATGCCGACGCCGGTAAGCGCCAGCGTGCCGATGAGCATCATGGCGTAGGTGAACGGGATCTTCTTCCTGAGCCCACCCATGTTCCGCATGTCCTGCTCATGGTGCATCGCGTGGATCACCGAGCCCGCCCCCAGGAACAGCAGCGCCTTGAAGAAGGCGTGGGTGAACAGGTGAAAGATGCCAGCCGAGAACATGCCGGCGCCGAGCGCCACAAACATGTAGCCGAGCTGCGAACAGGTGGAATAGGCGATGACGCGCTTGATGTCGTTCTGGACGAGACCCACCGTCGCCGCAAAGAACGCCGTGATGGCACCAACCACGAACACGACGTTCATAGCGATGGGCGCGGCTTCGAACATCGGCGACAGGCGCGCGACCATGAAGACGCCCGCCGTGACCATGGTGGCGGCGTGGATTAGCGCTGACACTGGCGTCGGGCCTTCCATCGCGTCCGGCAGCCAGGTGTGGAGAAGGAACTGCGCCGACTTGCCCATGGCGCCCATGAACAGCAGCAGGCAGATCACCGTCATTGCGTCGAGGTCCCAGCTGAGGAACCGGATCGACGTGCCCGTAGCCCCTTCGACAGCATGGAAAGCGCCGTCGAAATCGAGCTGGCCGAGCACCATGAAGGCGCCGAAAATGCCCAGCGCGAAGCCGAAATCGCCGACGCGGTTGACCACGAACGCTTTCATTGCCGCAGCATTCGCCGAGGGGCGCTGGTACCAGAAGCCGATCAGGAGGTAGGAGGCGAGACCCACGCCTTCCCAGCCGAAGAACATCTGGAGGAAGTTGTCGGCCGTCACCAGCATCAGCATGGCGAAGGTAAAGAGCGACAGATAGGCGAAGAAGCGCGAGCGGTGCGGATCCTCGGCCATATAGCCAATGGAATAGACGTGGACGAGGCTCGAAACAGTCGTCACCACGACAAGCATGATCGCAGTCAGCGTATCGACGCGGAGCACCCAGTCGAGCGCCAGCGGACCCGAATGGATCCACTCGAGCACAACCACCTTCGTCGCCTCGGCGTGCCCTGCCCCCTCGGCCGCTTCCGGCGCAAACCAGTAGCCGGCGAACACGACCCAGCTCAGCACTGCCGCAACGATCAACAGGCCGGTCGTCACGAACTCCGCCGTGCGGTGGCCGATGATACGGCCAAGCAGCCCCGCGATGAGGGCGCCGATCAGCGGAAAGAATACGATCGCCTGGATCAATTGGTCAGCCCTTCAGCGAGTTGACGTCTTCGACCGCGATGGTGCCGCGGTTGCGATAGAAGATGACGAGGATGGCAAGGCCGATGGCGGCCTCGGCGGCGGCCACGGTGAGGATCAGAAGGGCAAAGACCTGCCCTGCCAGATCACCCAGTTGGGCCGAGAACGCCACGAAGTTGAGGTTCACCGCGAGCAGGATCAGTTCGATCGACATCAGGATGACGATGATGTTCTTGAGGTTGATGAAGATGCCGAACACGCCCAGCGTGAACAGGATCGCCCCGACGGTCAGGTAGTGGCCAATGCCAATTCCGGCGGCTTCCAGCATGTTAGAGCCCCTGCCCCGATTTGACTTTGACGAGTTCGGTGGCCTCGCTGCGCTTGCGCGAAGTCTGCTTGCCGACATCCTGCCGCTTGACGTTGGGCTTGTGGCGGAGGGTCAGCACGATGGCGCCGATCATGGCGACCAGCAGCACGGCGCCAGCACCCTGGAACAGGAAGACGTAGCGCGTGTAGAGCACTTCGCCGAGCTGGCGCGTGTTGTCGAGACTGAGGTCGATGGGTACTGCCCCCGTGCCGGTCAGGCTTGGCGCCAACATGTAGCTGCCGCCGACCAGCAGCAGTTCGATGAGGAGGATCGCTCCAACCACGATGCCGATGGGCGCGTAGGCGAGCATGCCCGAACGCAGCGACGCGAAGTCGACGTCGAGCATCATGGTCACGAACAGGAACAGCACCGCGACGGCGCCGACATAGACCACGATCAGGATCAGCGCGAGGAACTCGGCGCCGGCGAGCATGAACAGCCCTGCCGCATTGACGAAGGTGAGGATCAGGAACAGCACGGCGTGCACGGGATTGCGGGCGGCGATCACCATAAAGGCCGAGGCCACCGCGATGACCGAGAACACGTAGAAGAAAAACAGGGGCAAGGTCATGTCAGCTCACCGGTACGGCGCGTCTTGCGCGATGTTGCGCGCGATCTCGCGCTCCCAGCGATCGCCATTGGCAAGCAGCCGCTCCTTGTTGAAGTAGAGCTCTTCGCGCGTCTCGGTAGCGAACTCGAAATTCGGTCCCTCGACGATGGCATCGACCGGGCAGGCCTCCTGGCACATGCCGCAATAGATGCACTTCACCATGTCGATGTCGTAGCGCACCGTACGGCGAGTGCCGTCGTTCTGGCGCGGGCCGGCCTCGATCGTGATGGCCTGCGCCGGGCAGATCGCTTCGCACAGCTTGCAGGCAATGCAGCGCTCTTCCCCGTTCGGGTAGCGACGCAGCGCGTGCTCGCCGCGGAAGCGCGGCGAATACGGCATTTTCTCGAAGGGGTAGTTGATGGTCTTCTTGGGGGCGAAGAAATACTTCATCGACAGGAAGAAGGCGCCGACGAATTCCCGCAACAGCAGACCGTTGAGTACGCGGACAAAGCCCATCACATGGCCCCTCCGTGCCAGCCCCAGCCGGTGAACTGCAGCACACCGGCAACGAGAACGACCATGAACAATGACAGCGGCAGGAAGGTCTTCCAGCCGATCCGCATGAGCTGGTCATAGCGGTAGCGGGGCACAAAGGCCTTCACCATCGCGAACATGAAGAACACCAGGCAGACTTTCAGGATGAACCAGATGAAGCCCGGGATCCAGGTGAAGGGCGGCAGGTCGATCGGGGCCGCCCAGCCGCCGAGGAACAGGATCACCGTCATGGCGCACATGACCTGAATCGAGATGTACTCGCCTAGCATGAACAGCAGATACGGCGTCGAGGAGTACTCGACCATGAAGCCAGCGACGAGTTCGGACTCGCCTTCGGGCAGATCGAAGGGCGGGCGGTTCGTCTCGGCGAGCGCCGAGATGAAGAACACCACGAACATCGGGAACAGCGGCAGCCAGAACCAGTTGAGGAAGGTCAGCCACGGCACGCCGAGCATGTGGGCAAGTCCCATCTGCGCCTGCGCGAGGACGATGTCTGTCAGGTTCAGCGAACCGACGCAGAGCAACACAGTGATGATGACGAGGCCGATCGAGACTTCGTAGCTCACCATCTGCGCGGCAGAACGGAGCGCGCCCAGGAAGGCGTATTTGGAGTTGGACGCCCAGCCGCCGATGATCACGCCATAAACGCCAAGCGATGAAATGGCGAAGATGTAGAGAATGCCGACATTGAGGTTCGCGAGCGCCCAGCCGTGGTCGATCGGAATCACTGCCCAGGCCGAGAGCGCCAGTACCGAAGTGATAACCGGCGCGAGCAGGAACAGCACCTTGTCGGAACTGGCCGGGATGATCGGTTCCTTAAAGACAAATTTCAGCAGATCCGCAAAGGACTGCAGCAGGCCGAGCGGCCCGACGACGTTGGGTCCGCGGCGCTGCTGCACTGCGGCCCAGACCTTGCGGTCGGCGAGCAGGATGTAGGCGGTGAACACCAGCAGGGCGACGAGGAAGCCGAGCCCCTTGTAGATGAAGCCGATCTGCGTTCCCCAACCGAGGAAGGGGATGCCGAGAAGGTAGTCCAGCGCTGCGACGATGAAGTCCATCTTTACTCCGCCGCCTGCTTGAGACCGGCCTGCATCTGCGAGCATTCGGCCATGATGGCCGAGGCACGGGCGATGGAGTTGGTCATGTAGAAATCGGTGATCGGCGAGGTCAGCACGGCCGTCTCGGTCTTGGTCGCGCGACCGGCCAGGTCGCGGATGCCGTCGAGGGCGCCCGGCACGATCTGGTCGATCTGCGCGAGATGCGGGAACTCGGCATAGATAGCGGCGCGGAGAGCGCGCAGCGAGTTGAAGGGCAGTGGCATGCCGAGCACGGCGCTCAGCGCGCGGAAGATCGCCCAGTCCTCCTTCGCCTCACCCGGCGGGAACACAGCGCGCTCCGCGATCTGCACCCTGCCCTCGGTATTGACGTAGGTGCCCGATTTCTCGGTATAGGCGGCGGTCGGCAGGATGACGTCGGCGCGGTGCGCGCCCTTGTCGCCATGCGTCCCGACATAGACGACGAACGCCTTGCCCATGGCCTTGGTATCGTATTCGTCGGCGCCGAGGAGGAACAGAACGTCGAGTTCGTCCTTGCCGGCGAGCTTGACCTGATCGGCCGAGCAGACGCCGCCGTCATGCGGCACAAAGCCGATGTCGATGCCGCCGACACGCGACGCCGCATTGTGGAGGAAGGCATAGCCGTTCCAGCCTTCGGCGATGTCGGCGCCCATCGTCGCTGCCTTGCTGGCGAGGGCGATGACGTCGCGGCCGATCTGCTTGTTCCACGCGGCGCCATGCGAGACGGCGCCTTCGCCGACGATCACCAGCGGCTTCTTGGCGGCCTTCAGCTTTTCGCCAAAACCCTGCCCTGCTGCGACCTTGGCGAGGTCGGCAATGTCGTTGCCCAGATAGTCATAGCCGTAGGTGAGATCGGCATTGTCGCCGATGACACCGATTGGCATGCCCTTGGCACGCCATGCCTTGCGAATACGGGCATTGAGCACCGGCGCTTCCTTGCGCGGGTTCGAACCCACGATCAGGATGGCGTCAGCATCTTCGATGCCGGCGATGGTCGCGTTGAAGAGGTAAGCCGAGCGCGGCATCGAGGGGTCGATGCCCGACATAGCCGGGCGAACGTCCGTCATGCCCGACCCCATCGCGGTCATCAGCGCCTTGAGCGCGTACATGTCCTCGACGGAAGCGAGATCGCCGGCAATGGCGCCAACCTTGTTGCCCATGCCGGACGCCTTGATGGCCTTGGCAATGGCAGCGAAGGCTTCATCCCACGAGGCGGGCTGCAGCTTGCCGGACTTGTTGCGCACATAGGGGCGATCGAGACGCTGCGACTTGAGGCCATCCCAGACGTGACGGGTCTTGTCGGAGATCCATTCCTCGTTCACCGCATCGTTGACGCGCGGCAGGATGCGCATGACTTCGCGACCCCGGCTGTCGACGCGGATGGCCGAGCCGACCGCATCCATCACGTCGATGGACTCGGTCTTGACCAGTTCCCACGGACGGGCCTGGAAGGCATACGGCTTGCTGGTCAGCGCGCCGACCGGGCAGAGGTCGACCACGTTGCCCGAAAGTTCGCTCGACAGCGCTTGCTCGAGATAGGTGGTGATCTCGGCGTCTTCGCCACGGCCGATGAGGCCCATCTGCGCGACACCAGCAACTTCCGTGGTGAAACGGACGCAGCGCGTGCAGTGGATGCAGCGGTTCATCGACGTCTTGACGATCGGGCCGAGGTATTTGTCCTCGACGGCGCGCTTGTTCTCGGCATAGCGGGACGTATCCACGCCATAGGCCATCGCCTGGTCCTGCAGATCGCACTCGCCGCCCTGATCGCAGATCGGGCAATCGAGCGGATGGTTGATCAGCAAGAACTCCATCACGCCTTCGCGGGCCTTCTTGACCATCGGCGTGTTGGTGAACATTTCCGGCGGCTCGCCGTTCGGGCCCGGACGGAGGTCCTTGACCGACATGGCGCACGACGCCTGCGGCTTCGGCGGCCCGCCCTTAACTTCGACGAGGCACATGCGGCAATTGCCGGCGACCGACAGGCGCTCATGATAGCAGAAGCGCGGAATCTCGGCTCCCGCCGCTTCCGCTGCCTGCATCAGCGTGAAGTAGTCGGGGACCTCAACGAGCTTACCGTCGACTTTGATATTGGCCATTCCGCTATGCCTTATGCCGGCGCGTCAGATAGAGCCCAACCAGCGACACCACGAGGCCGGCCCACAGCAACATGGGCGAGTACACGGGGATGGCCGAAGAGCCGATGAGAGACTGAACGATGCCGCACTCCGGGGCATCGTTGGAGAAACAGGCGAACTTGGCGCCGAGATCGCTGAGCCCGTTGTACTGGCTGTAATAGGCCAACCACCAAACCAGCGCGGCCGCGATCACCACCAGACCAAAGGTCAGGACAGCGCGGGCGGCTTTGGCTGGCGATTTGGCGGGGTTCGCGATCATCGTCACTCCGCAGCGATCGACGGCACAGCGTCGTCATTGTCGGAACGGTAGGTGTAGCTGTCGATCCGCTCTTCCATCACATGGCGGAAGTTGCGGATCAGCCCCTGGATCGGCCATGCGGCGGCGTCGCCGAGCGCACAGATGGTGTGGCCCTCGACCTGCTTGGTGACTTCGAACAGCATGTCGATCTCGCGCTTCTGTGCGCGGCCTTCGACCATGCGCTCCATGACGCGCATCATCCAGCCAGTGCCTTCGCGGCACGGCGTGCACTGGCCGCAGCTCTCATGCTTGTAGAAGGCCGAGAGACGCCAGATGGCGCGGATGATGTCGGTGGACTTGTCCATGACAATCACAGCGGCGGTGCCGAGCGACGAGCCCGCTTCCTTGAGGCCGTCGAAATCCATCAGCGCGTGGCGGATTTTCTCGCCGGGAACGCACGGGACCGAGGCGCCGCCGGGGATCACAGCGAGCAGGTTGTCCCAACCGCCGCGGATGCCGCCGCAGTGCTTTTCGATCATCTCCTCGAAGGGGATGCCCATGGCTTCTTCGAACGTCGCCGGCTTGTTCACATGGCCCGACACACACATCAGCTTGGTGCCGGTGTTGTTGGCGCGGCCGATGCCGGCGAACCACGCGCCGCCGCGGCGCAGAATTTCGGGTACGACGGCGATGGATTCGACGTTGTTGACGGTGGTCGGATTGCCATAGACGCCCATCGCAGCCGGGAACGGCGGCTTGAGGCGCGGTTGGCCCTTCTTGCCTTCGAGCGATTCCATCAACGCGGTCTCTTCGCCGCAGATGTACGCGCCGGCGCCGTGGTGGACGACGATGTCGAAGTCCCAGCCGTGGATGTTGTTCTTGCCGATCAGGCGCGCGTCATAGGCCTGCTGGACAGCGGCTTCGAAGCGGTGGCGCTCGCGGATGAACTCGCCGCGGATATAGACGTAGGCGATGTGGGCACCCATGGCGCGGCCGGCCAACAGGCAGCCCTCGACCAGGTGGTGCGGGTCGTGACGCAGGATCTCGCGGTCCTTGCAGGTACCGGGCTCGGACTCGTCGGCATTGACGAGGAGCTGGCTCGGACGCGGATCGCCGGAGCCCTCCTTGGGCATAAAGGTCCACTTCAGCGCCGTCGGGAAGCCAGCGCCACCGCGGCCGCGCAGGCCCGAGCCCTTGACCTCATTGACGATCCAGTCGCGGCCGCGCTCGATGAACGTCGCGGTATCGCGCCACGCCCCGCGCGCCTTGGCGCCTTCGAGGCCCCAATCGCCCTGGCCGTAGAGATTGGTGAAGATGCGGTCTTTGTCAGCGAGCATCAGGCGCTACCTTCCGGCGGAGTTGTCTTCTTGGCGCGCGGCTTGCGGGGTGCCTTGCCGCCATCGATCTTGCCGGCCGGGGATTCGGCCCCGGTGGCGTCTTCGCGCATAGCCTTGTTCGGCTCGCCATTGGCCTTGGCTTCGGCGTTGGCATCCTTGCGCTCGCCCTCGGCCTTCGCCTCGCTCACCTTTGGTGAACCCGGCGGCCCCTTGAGGGCGGGCGCGGATTCGGTGGCCGTCTCACTGCCCTTGCCCTTGTTAGTTGGCTCGACAGCAGCAGCGGGAGCCGCCGTCACAGGCGCCGCAGGCGGGGCGGGCGGAGGCGGCGGCGGGAACGGCATGTAGGTGCGCTCGGCCGTCGGCCTCTCGAGCAGCGTGGTGAAACCACCCTCGGCGCCGGAATTCTGCCGCTTGATCTGCGTGCCGACCGGAATGGTGTCGCCCTTGCCGGCGCGGAAGGTTTCAACGATCTCTTCGAAGCGCTCGACGGTAAGATCTTCGTAGGTGTCGTTGCCGATGCCGATCATCGGGGCGTTGACGCAGGCGCCCATGCATTCGGCTTCTTCCCAGCTGAGCTTGCCGTCAGCGGAAATCTCGAGCGGATCGTGCGCAATCTTGTGCTTGCAGACCTCGATGAGGTCGCCTGCGCCGCGCAGCATGCACGGCGTCGTGCCGCAGACGATGATATGCGCCTCGGAACCGACCGGCTTGAGCAGGAACTGCGTGTAGAAGGTCGCGACTTCGAGCACGCGGATATAGGCCATACCCAAAAGCTGGGCGATGTACTCGATGGCAGGACGCGTGACCCAGCCTTCCTGCTCCTGGGCACGCCACAGGATCGGGATAACAGCCGACTGCTGCCGGCCGGGCGGATACTGCGCCATCTTTTGCTCGGCCCAAGTCTGGTTCTCCGCCGTGAAGGCGAACCCCTGAGGCTGGACATCATCAGCGGCGAGGCGACGGACAGACATCAGCGATCGACCTCACCGAAGACGATATCAAGCGAGCCGAGGATGGCGGCAACGTCGGCCAGCATGTGCCCGCGGCAGAGGAAATCCATAGACTGTAGATGGGCGAAGCCAGGTGCCCTGATCTTGCAGCGATACGGCTTGTTGGTACCGTCGGAGACGAGGTAGACGCCGAACTCGCCCTTCGGCGCTTCGACTGCCGCGTAGACTTCGCCAGCGGGAACCTTGTAGCCCTCGGTGTAGAGCTTGAAGTGGTGGATGAGCGCTTCCATCGATTGCTTCATCTCGGCGCGCTTGGGCGGCACGACCTTGCCGTCGGTAGAGGCAACCGGCCCCTGCCCTTCCGGCGAATTCATCAGCTCGAGGCACTGCTTCATGATGCGGATCGACTGACGCATCTCGTCCATACGGACGAGGTAGCGATCGTAGCAGTCGCCGTTCTTGCCGACCGGAATGTCGAAGTCGAAACGGTCATAGCATTCATAAGGCTGCGCCTTGCGCAGATCCCAGGCGGCGCCCGAGCCGCGGATCATGACGCCCGAAAAACCCCATTTCCACGCATCGGCCAGCGACACCACACCGATATCGGCGTTGCGCTGCATGTAGATGCGGTTGCCGGTCAGCAGGCTCTCCAGATTGTCGAGCACCTTCAGGAACGGATCGCAGAAGGCGTAGATATCGTCGACCAGCGCCTGCGGCAGATCCTGATGGACACCACCCGGACGGAAGTAGGCGGCATGCATGCGGCTGCCAGACGCACGCTCATAGAACACCATGAGCTTCTCACGCTCGTCGAAGCCCCAGAGCGGCGGCGTCAGCGCGCCGCAGTCCATGGCCTGCGTGGTGGTGTTGAGAACGTGCGAGAGGAGGCGCCCGATTTCGGAATAGAGCACCCTGATCAGCTGACCACGCAGCGGCACTTCGAGGCCCAGCAGCTTCTCGACCGCGAGGCAGAAGGCATGTTCCTGATTCATCGGCGCGACATAGTCGAGGCGATCGAAATAGGGCACGGCCTGCAGGTAGGTTTTGCTCTCGATAAGCTTTTCGGTGCCGCGATGCAGCAGACCGATATGCGGATCCACCCGCTCGACGACTTCGCCGTCGAGCTCAAGGATCAGGCGTAGCACACCATGTGCCGACGGATGGATCGGCCCGAAATTGATGGTGAAGTTTCTGACGTCGACTTCAGACATTAGTTCTTCGCCTTCTCGTCGCCGGGCAACACGTAATCCGTACCCTCCCACGGTGACAGATAATCGAACTGCCGGAATTCCTGCGCCAACTTCACCGGCTCATAGACGACGCGCTTGCGCTCCTCGTCATAGCGCACCTCGACATAGCCCGTGGTCGGGAAGTCCTTGCGCAACGGGTGGCCGTCGAAGCCATAGTCCGTCAGGATGCGGCGGAGATCCGGGTGATTGACGAACTGGATGCCATAGAGGTCATAGGCTTCACGCTCGAACCACTGCGCGCCGGGAAACAGCGGCGTGATCGACGGCACCAGGGCCTCATCATCAGTGCGCACCTTGAGGCGGATGCGCTGATTCAGCGTCGGGCTCAGCAGGTGGTAGACCACCTCGAAGCGCTCATCGCGCTCCGGGAAGTCGACACCACATACGTCGATGATCGAGATGAATCCCTCGGCATCGCGCAGCAACTGCACGGCGTCGGCGACGGTTTCGCGATGCAGCCACAGCGTCAGTTCGCCATAGGCGATACCGCGCTCGATCAACCGGTCACCGAGAAGGGCAACAGCCCGCTCCTCAAGTGCGGCCAGCGGCGAAAGGTTCGATTCGTCCCCCATGACCGCTCCTACCGCTCGATCGTGCCGTCGCGGCGAATCTTCTTCTGCAGCAGAAGAATGCCGTAGAGCAGCGCCTCGGCCGTCGGCGGGCAGCCCGGCACGTAGATGTCGACGGGCATGACGCGATCGCAGCCGCGGACGACAGAATAAGAATAGTGGTAGTAGCCGCCGCCATTGGCGCAACTACCCATCGAGATGACGTAGCGCGGGCCGGGCATCTGGTCGTAAACCTTGCGCAGCGCCGGCGCCATCTTGTTGGTCAGCGTGCCGGCTACGATCAGGCAGTCGGCCTGACGCGGCGACGCTCGCGGGGCGGTACCAAAGCGTTCGATGTCATAGCGCGGCATCGACATCTGAATCATCTCGACGGCGCAACAGGCGAGGCCCGTCTGCATCCACATCAGCGAGCCGGAACGGGCCCAGGTGATAAGCTGCGATGCGGTGGTGGCAAGAAAGCCCTTGTCGCCGAGTTCGGCATTGATGCTGGTGACGAACGGATCGTTTGCGCCGACGAGCTTGCCGGTGCGGGGATCAGTAATGCCCTTCGGCGCCGGAGCGACCAGCGTCTGCTCGCTCAATCCCATTCCAGCGCGCCCTTCTTCCATTCGTAGATGAAACCGATGGTGAGGACGCCAAGGAAGATCATCACCGACCAGAACCCGAACCAACCGACATTGTCGAAAGCGACTGCCCACGGGAACAGCCAGGCCACTTCAAGGTCGAAGATGATGAAGAGAATGGCCACGAGATAGAATCGGGCATCGAACCGCATGCGCGCATCATCAAACGCATCGAAGCCGGCCTCGAAGGCAGAGACTTTCTCGGGGTCCGGATTCTTCACCGCAATGATGAAAGGGGCAATGAGAAGGGCCAGACCAATAAAGCCGGCGAGGCCGATAAACACCACTATCGGCAAGTAGTTGCTGAGCAGATCGTTCATTCTGCGGCCTATTCTGTGGCCCGGCGGAGAACCGGTCCTGTTGCACGGGGCGCGGGGCAATGATGGGCCTCGCGGACGGCGCAATTCGATGCACCGGGATTAGCCCACGCCCCTCAGCGATTCAAGGAAAACAAATGCTGATAACTTACATCATGTTAGTGAATGTGCGCTGAGGACGCGGGTGCCCACTCGAAAACGAAAGGGCCCCGCAGTGCAGGGCCCTTTGCCGAATTTCGCCGACGTCAGAAGTGCCAGAAAACGCCCGTGCTCACGTTGATGTCGCCACCTTGGTACATCACGCCCTGCACCCGCAGACTGGTCTGGTCGGCTACCATGAACTCGGCACCAGCTCCGCCGAAGAAGCCTGTGCCACCCCATGTGTAGGCCTCATAACCGAGGACGCCATAGAGCAGCGCTGAGTCGCCGGCGATGATGCCGGCCCTACCCGCCACATAACCTTCGAAGCCGTTCCCGCCGCCGCCACCGACGTCGAAATACGGCCCGCCGCCGGCTTCGAAGCCAAGCAGGAAGCTCTCTGCCACGGTGAAGTTGCCGCCGATTACGGCGTCCAGATTGGCGTACCCGCTGACATAGTAACCAACGGTGCCGCCGATATAGATACCGTCCCATCCAGAAGTCATGATCTCTTCTGGCGCCGGCGGTGGCTCCATCAAAAGATCAGCGGCCATCGTAGCCGAACTGGTGAAAGCAACAATCGCTGCAGCCAGCGACACTGTCTTGGTCAAACCCATCAGAACCCCCGATGCTTTGAAGACGCTGCAGGATGGATACGCCCGTTTGTGCGCCTGCGATACTTAAAACAGACTGGCGACGCGGCTGCGGCCTGCGGAGCGATGTCACAAGTAGCCTTCAAGCAACAGTTCGTATCGCTGGAAACAAAAAAGGCCCCGCTGTCGCGGAGCCTTCAGTGCTCTATTGTTACTGTTCTTAGTTGAGGTGCCAAACGAGGCCAACAGTGGCTTTCGCTGTGTTCGGACCGCCGCCCCAGGCGCCGAGGACCTGCATGTCGCCACGCAGACCGAGGTTGCCGGTGAGGCCCATTTCGGCACCACCGCCCAGCGCGTAAACGCCTGTGCCGCCGAGGAAACCGGCACCGAGATCGGCGTAGAGCATGGTGTTGTCGTTGAGGAAGCCACCGACACGGCCGAGCGCCAGGGCGTCGAAGCCAGCGAGACCGCCATTCCAGTAGCTGTCGCCCTGGAACTCGACGCCGGCGATGATTCCGTCGGTCACGGCGAAATTGGCGCCGACGACCACGCCGAGCGTGCCGTAGAGGCTACCGGTCGAAAGAGCACCGCCCGCAGTGGCGCCCACGTAGAGACCCTCGAAGTTGAACAGCGGGCTGTCATAGATCGGATCGATCGGGGCATTGATCAGGAGGTCCGCTGCCGAAGCGGCAGTGGACATAGCGACCGCCAGGGCGGCGCCAGCCAGGAGAGTGTGCGCGATTTTCATGGACGTGATCCTTGGAGGTCTTTGCATGAGACTTCCAGGATTTTGCCTGTTTCGAAGTTTGACGACAATTAGTCGAAAACTTTAATCATCCCCTAGGCTTAACGATTGGTTACGCCCCCAATGCGAAGGGGCCCCGCGATGCGGAGCCCCTTGCCAAGCCCTCTCCCGGAAAAGCCGGGGAGAAAACTATCAGAAGTGGAAGTTCAGACCGACCTTGGCCGCGACGGAATTTTCCGCCGAATTGGTCAGGTCCCAGTTGTACTGGAGTTCGCCCTTGAGACCGACATTGTCGGCCACGGCGACTTCAGCACCGATACCGAGCGGCACGTACCAGCTGGTCGTGGTGCGGGTACCGACACCGGAGTAGACGTAAACGATCGCCGAGTCCGAGATCAGACCGCCGACGCGGCCGGTCGCCTGGCCGGAGAATTCCGGACCCATCGACACGGTGCCTTCGAGTTCGCCGCCGAGCAGCAGACCGTCCATGAGGACGTTTACACCGAGATTGGCGCCGATGCCGAAGGTGTTCGGGGTGGTCTGACCCTGAAGGAACGCACCAATGTACGCACCGTCGAAGGAGAAGCTGTTGTCGATGACCGGATCCTGGATCGGAACGTCGACGATGAGGTCGGCGGCGAAGGTCGCCGACGACAGCACAGCCGTGGCCGCGGTAGCGAGCAGGGCAAGCTTGAGAGAACGCATTTGATAGTCCTTCATATTGTCTAGTCTGGAACCGCTTGGGAGGCGCGAGTCCCGTACGCCTATGTAACGTCCAAAGGTTGATGGAGAAACGCCCCCTGCCCCCTTTTCGTCACCTCTGTGCCCCATCCGCCACACTAGGAAGACAGGTTAATCAATTGAATATGCACACTTATTCACCGCAACCACTGGTGCGGCGATGATGCATCCGAAAACGTGATCAGCCCCTAGAAGTGGAAATTGGCGCCGACCGTGACCTGCTCCTTCGGGTTCGCGCCGGTAAGTGGCGCCCCATACAAATACTGGCCGCGCAGCGAGATATCGTTCGTGAGCGCGAGCTCCACGCCGCCGCCCAGCAGCGCGTCGGTTTCGGCCGCCGGACCGAGGTCGATTCCGAGACCACCGGCGGCGTAGAGAATGACATCGTCGGTCGCGGCCACGCCGGCGCGCCCCAGTGCCTGCAGATAGGATGTCGATCCGGCGCCGCCGCCGAGGCCATGGAAGGCGACTTCGGCACCCACCAGCACATATTCGAATCGCGCGTTGACGCCGACATCGATGCCCAGGCCGTATTGCATGCCGCCTGCCGGGCTGACCTGCGTGACGCCATAGACGCCGGCGTAGAAGCCATTCCAGTCGAACTCGGTGTCGGTGAGGGGGACGGCGGAATCGCTCGACAGGGGCACGACAAGCGGATCAGCGGCCCGCGCCGTCATCGGGACGGCGGCCACCAAAACCGCAAATGTCACAATGCTGAACAGGCGCATGCCGTCCCCTAGCGTCCTCAAACTCGAAAACGCCCGAAACTGCGGGCGGTTCCTGTGCTTCAAATGGGGTCGGGGTGTGCGATTTCAAAGAATCGAAACAGGGTTCCACCGGCACCAACCGGCCCAGATTCATTGGTTTTTGTGAGGGGATTGGGTCGCGGAGGAGGCGAGAATGTGGCGCCCGCCGGCTGTGGCCAAACCGCCACAGATTGAGCCGGTTCCGGCGCCGTTCTTCTAGATCGCGATGTTCTGGAAGGGGTGGCGCGAGAGACGGGGCTCGAACCCGCGACCTTCGGCGTGACAGGCCGACGCTCTAACCAACTGAGCTACTCCCGCAGCGGCGAAGCAGTGCCCCGCGCAACGTGGCGTCCGTGTACCCACGCCTCGTGGGCAAGTCAACACGCGAAATCGGGGTTTTCGAAAGCTAGAGGCGTTTTCTTTCAAAGGCCCTGCCCGAGCCTGATTTCAGATAGCTTTCAAAGGCTATCGCCCGCACCTCATCGCGAAAGGCGCGTCGCGTGTCCCCCTCGAGGGGACAGTCTCAGGCTTCGTGCGAATCTGCCAAGTGGAATGCGCCGGTGGCCTGCCAGGCCGAAGCAAGCGGGCCCAGTCCGCCTTCGCCCCAGGGGGCTTCGGCGTGACAGCCGTCGCGGCGCTCCGCTTGCGAAGGCTGGTGGGCGGTGACGGTTTCGAACCGCCGACCCTCTCGGTGTAAACGAGATGCTCTACCGCTGAGCTAACCGCCCGTCCGGGTGACCGGAACGGCGAGGTACTAGGGGCTTGCCCCTGCCCCGTCAAGCAAACGGCTCCGGCACGTTGGTGCGCGGAGCCGTTGATTAGTCGAACTGCTGTCGACGGATCAGTTGATCGCGTCCTTGAGGCCCTTGCCGGGCTTGAACTTGGCCTGGTTGGACTCCGGAATTTTGATCTCCGCGCCGGTGGCCGGGTTGCGGCCGATCGAGGCCTTGCGCTTGGACACCGAGAACGTGCCGAAACCGACCAGACGGACTTCGTCGCCAGCCTTCAGCGACTTGGTGATCGCGTCGAAAACGGCGTCGACGGCTTCGCCGGCCTGCGCCTTGGTAATGCTCGCCCCGTCAGCCACTACGCCGATAAGATCGTTCTTGTTCATAGCGTTTCCTCACAATGAAGAGCCCGCCCTCAGAGGCGAACCAAACCGCGGCAATCCATTTGACGATTCCGAGCGCAAAGCAAGGAATTCCGGGCATTTTGCCCACGTCACCGCCGCAGGCACGTTAATGGGGCCTCAAATTCGGGGGGTCAACCGCAAAACCTGACCTTTTGCCCCGAAAACCCCCGGAAACCGGGGTTTTTCACCAGCCTTCAGCCCTCCGAAGCGGCCGGTGTGCGGCGCATGGCGAGGATCAGCGGAATCGCCAGCAGGTAGGTCGCCCCGCCGATGATCCAGATCAGGCCCGGCCACCAATCCTTGATGCCGAAATAGAAGCTGGCGAAGTAGAGCGGCCCGAAAATCGAGGCGAGCGACACGATCGAGGCCATCACGCCCTGCAGCTGGCCCTGCATGTCGACCGGCGCCTGCCGCGTCGCCAGCGACTGGAACGCCGGTATACCTATGCCACCCATGGCGAACAGCGGCAGCACGGCAAACACCACCCAGCCCTGCGAGGCGATGCCGATCAGCAGCAGCCCCGTACATTCGAAGGCGAGGCCGATTAGAAGCGCATTCTTTTCGCCGAACATCCTGGTGGCTGGTCCGGGCAGCAACGCCTGCACGGCGGCATGAAAGATCCCGTAGCCGGCCAGCGAAATGCCGACCATCAGGCTGTTCCACTGGAACGCGTCATAGCCGAAGAGTGCCCACACGGTGCCGTACATGTTGCCGACGAAATTGAGGATGAAGAAGATCAGCAGCAGCGGCACGAGGCCCCTGAGCGTGAAGGCCCAGGCGAGCGGCACCAGGGGGTTCAGCCCCTTGAAGTCGAATTTGGCGTCGCGCCGGCCCGGCCGTGATTCCGGCAGGACGAAATAGGCGAGCGCGAAATTGAGGCCGTTGAGCACGGCAGCGGCGATGAAGGGCGCGCGCACCCAGAAATCGCCCAGCAGACCGCCCAGCACCGGGCCGATGACGAAGCCGATGCCGAACATGGCGTGGAACATGCCGAAGCGCTGCGCCCGCTGCTCCTCGGGGGTGATATCGGTGATGTAGGCGGTCGCTACTGCCATGTTGGCGCTGGTGAGGCCGGCAATGGCGCGGCCGATGACCAGCATCCACAGCTCCGGCGCGAGGGCCATGAAGATGTAGTCGATGGCGGCGCCGGCCAGCGACACCAGCAGCACCGGCCGCCGGCCGAAGCGGTCGCTCATTACGCCGAGGATGGGCGAGAAGATGAACTGGATCGCCGCGTAGAGCGCGAACATGATGCCGACATAGGGCGCGATGTTGTCGACATGCGTCACCTCCTCGAGCAGTTTTGGCAGGATCGGGAAGATCAGCCCGATGCCGACGGAATCGAGGGTGACGGCAGCGAGGATGACGAACAGCGGGCGGTTCACGGCAACACTCCGGGCGGGGCGGTTGGGATAGTGATGTCCGGCGAGGAAGACAAATGTAATACGCCGGCACCTCGGAACCTTGACGGAGCGGGGTGACAGTTTTCGACAGGACGAGCGAAATTATCCATCGGCCACCTGCCTCCGGTTGCGGGGGACGTCATGGCCCTTCTTGCGAAGAGCGAGCAGCGGCGAGGGCTTGCCTCGACGCGGGTAGTCCGCAGAATTGAGGCTCGCGCCTCGCCGCTGCAACCGGGCTCGCCTCAGGACCGATGATCTGCCGGAATCTCTCTCCAC
>SEEL01000040.1 GCA_004144345.1 Hyphomicrobiales bacterium | reverse complement strand
TCATGACGAGTGATCTGGGAGGGGGAGGCCGGGTGGGGCGGGGTCGCTCGCCACTACAAAACCCGGGATCGAGGCTGTGTCCGCCATTGGCGGCACGGTGGACGGCAGGGACAGTTACCGCCCCTGTCGAGCAGATGCGTTTTGAGCCGGTAGGGCGGCGCATCTGAACCACCGCCAGACGTGGAGAGAGATTCCGGCAGATCATCGATCCTGAGGAAAGCCCGGTTGCAGCGGCGAGGCGCGAGCCTCACCTCCTGCGGACTACCCGCGTCGAGGCAAGCCCTCGCCGCTGCTCGCTCTCGCCCGCAGGGGCAAGAGCAAGGGTTCTTTGACATCGCCGGTAGGGCCGGCGGACGTCTCTGCACGTCCGCAAACCCCTCATCCTGAGCCGCGCAGAGCGCGAGTCGAAGGACTACTCGCTGACGACGGGAATCTCGCGGATCATCTCGCCGGTCTTGCCGTCAAAGATCCTGACGCTGGTCATCAGCCCGCTCTTGTAGGTCAGCGTGACCTTGCCGTCGGCGGCCACAGCCGATACGACCTCGGCGCCCGGCGGAATCTTCAGCGACGCGATCACGTATTCCGCACCTGCCCCCGCGCCGCCGCCGCCCGTATTGGCGGATCGATAGATCAGCGCCCCGCCAATGGCGAGGAAGCCGACAAGGAGGAGACCCATCGTGACCATGAACGATTTGCGCGCCCGCGCGATGATGGCCCGGGCCTCGGGCGTCAGTTCGTTCGGCGGGTTGGGCTGAGTGTCGGTCATGCAGGCATCCGATAATGAAGATGAGGAATTCGCCGTGGCGGTCACGGCCGAACAGGCCGGCGGCCGGCTCGATGCTGTCCTCGCCAAGGCCCTACCGGCCTTCTCGCGCAACCGCATCAAGGACCTGATACTGGCGGGGGCGGTCGCGATCAATGGGCAAACCGCCACCGAGCCCAAGACCAAGGTCAAGCTGAGCGACGCGCTGCTGCTCGCCGCCCCGCCGCCCGAGGACGCCGATCCCGAGCCCGAAAACATCCCGCTGGCGATCCTCTACGAGGATGACGAGCTGATCGTCATCGACAAGCCGGTCGGCATGGTGGTCCACCCTGCCCCCGGCTCGCCCCATGGCACGCTGGTCAACGCCTTGTTGTACCACTGCAAATCGAGCCTCCCCGGCATCAACGGGGTAAAACGGCCGGGCATCGTCCACCGCCTCGACAAGGACACTTCCGGCGTCATGGTCGCCGCCAAGACCGAGCGCGCCATGGCCCACCTCGCCGCGCAGTTTGCCGATCATGGCCGCACCGGCCCGCTGCACCGCGCCTATACCGCCTTCGCCTGGGGCCAGACGCAGCAGGGCCACGGCACCGTTGACGCGCCGCTCGGCCGCGACCCCAACAACCGGCTGCGGCAGGCCGTGCGCAAGGATGGCCGCGAGGCCATCACCCATTATGCCGTCGAGGCTCGTTTCGGCGATGAAGGCTGGGCTGTCACAAAGATCCGCTGCGAGCTCGAAACCGGCCGTACGCATCAAATCCGCGTGCACATGGCGCATATCGGCCATCCGCTGCTGGCCGATCCTCTCTATGCCACCGGCTATGCTACAAAGGTGAACCGCCTGCCGCCCAACCTCAAAGCCATCGTCACGGGGCTGGGCCGTCAGGCGCTCCACGCCGCCGAACTGGGCTTTGAACACCCGGTCACCGGCGACGAAATGTTTTTCGACGCGCCCCTGCCGCCCGATCTGAGTGAACTGGCCGAAGCGCTCGAAGCCTACAATCGCGCACACATGCGCTGAACCCTGCGGTTGGCCAAGCGAGCCCTCTTGGGATCGCTTGGACAGAGCAACAGGAAAAGCAGCGGTTGGCCAAGCGAGCCTTCCGGAACCCATCGCGACGGCGCGCATTCGTCCAATACGCCCGTAGGTCCCGTGGCCTTATCATGGCCAGTTTTCGACCTATATATGCTCAACGTCCATCGGTGTGCCGTACCGGACGCCGAGGACAAATCCCGCCGCGGGAAACGCGGGGGAAATCTCATGGGGGTGCTTAAATGGCCCAGTCAAATCTGCCGATCCTCTCCGCCGAGGGTGGCCTCTCTCGTTATCTCCAGGAAATCCGGAAGTTTCCGATGCTGGAGCCCGACGAGGAATTCATGCTCGCCAAGCGCTACAAGGAACACGAAGATCCTCGCGCGGCGCAAAAGCTCATCACGTCGCATCTGCGGCTCGTGGCCAAGATCGCCATGGGCTATCGGGGCTATGGCCTGCCCATTTCCGAGGTGATCTCGGAGGGCAATGTCGGCCTCATGCATGCGGTCAAGCGCTTCGAGCCCGACAAGGGCTTCCGTCTCGCGACCTATGCCATGTGGTGGATTCGTGCCGCCATTCAGGAATACGTCCTGCGCTCCTGGTCGCTGGTCAAGATCGGCACCACCGCGGCGCAGAAGCGTCTGTTCTTCAACCTGCGCAAGGTGAAGGGCCAGATCGCCGCCCTCGACGATGGCAATCTGCACCCCGACCAGATCAAGCAGATCGCAACCACGCTCCACGTCACCGAAGCCGACGTCGTCTCGATGAACCAGCGCCTCACCGGCGACGCCTCGCTCAACGCGCCCATGCGCGCCGACGAGGGTGCCTCCGAATGGCAGGACTGGCTGGTCGACGACACGCCGGATCAGGAAACCGTGCTCGGCAATACCGAAGAGTATGACGAGCGCATGGGCCTGCTGACCAACGCGATGGCCGACCTGAACGACCGCGAAAAGGCGATCTTCCAGGCCCGCCGGCTGAAGGACAATCCCGCCACGCTCGAAGAGCTGGCGCAGGAATACAATGTCAGCCGCGAGCGCATCCGCCAGATCGAAGTCCGTGCCTTCGAAAAGGTCCAGGAAGCCGTCACCCACGCCGCCCGCGAACGCCTGCGCGAGCAGGAACGGGCCTAGCTGATATCACAGTCAGGACTCCTCTCCCGCCTGCGGGGGAGGGGGACCAGCCGAAGGCTGGTGGAGGGGGGTGCCAAGCCCCCTTTTTGTTGGGTCCTACTCTGCGATCCCCGCCCACCGCTTCAACAAATCATCCCGCGTCCGCGGCCCCGCCGCGCTCTGCCCGGGCTTCTCGTCTTCGCTGAGATAGGCAAACACCAGCGTCCGCCCCTCGCGCTGGCCGAAGCCCACGAACCAGCCGAACTGCCGCTTGCCGAGCCTGCCATTGGCCTCGCGCACATAGCCCGTGCCGGTCTTGCCGATGATCTGCCAGCCCGCGCCACCCTCGAAGCGCGGCAGGCTGGCGATCGTGTGCTCCACCGCCTCGCGGCTCACCGCCAACTCGCCCAGCAGCATCCGCCGGATGAAGCCGGCATGCTCGAGCGGCGTGATCTGCAGCGACGAATTCAGCCACGAATGCGTCATGCCATTATTGGCACCCGCGTCGCCGCCGACATCCCCATTGCCATAGCGCAGCTCCCGCACCGCCGCGGCAAACCGCTCCTCCCCAAGCTCGGCCACCAATTGCCGCGAAAACCAGATCACCGATTCCGTCAGCCAGCGCCGCGGCGTCGTCGTCTCGCGGTCCACCGCACGCAGGGCTTCGTAGCTCTTCTTGTACGGCCAGGCCGGATGCTCAGGGTCGGCAAGAATGCCAGCCTCGAACCCGATCAGCGCCAGCGGCAGCTTGAACGTCGAGGCCGGCCCCATCGTCTCTTCGCACTGCGTCCCTTCGCTATGAACGACACTGCCCGACGCCGCATCGGCGACCAGCAAGCAGCGCGTCTTGGCCGCAGCAGTTCCGGTCCCCAGCGCCATCGCCAGGGCGAGGATCAACAGCAAGCGAAACATCATCATCCCCGCGCCGTCAGCGCCGCCGCCAGCCCGAACAGGTATTTCCGGTCTAGGATCAGCAGCCACGGCTTGGTCTTGGGCTCCGGCTCGATGCGGAACGGCCCGTCGATCGCCTCGTTCGAGGTCCCCGTCCGCTCCCCCTGCGCCAGCCGGATCGAGTCGAGCGGATATTTGAGCCCCACCGATCGCTTGAACCGGATCGGCGTCAGCGGATGCACCGACACGCGCTCGCGCGGCTGCACGTCGAAGCTGAACGCCCCGCTGATTGCCAGCGCGAGGTCCGCCTCATCGACAAGGATGATCGCCCGGTCCGTCGCATATTTCGTCACCACATCAAGCGCCGCCAGCGTGTGATCGAAGCGCCGGCCGGTCATCCCGAGCGCCACCGTCACCGGCGCACTTGTCGAGTAGAGCGCCTTTTCAAAGTCCGTTGTTTCCTGCTCGGGAATGCGCATCAGCCGCGTCCGTCCGAGCCAGGCATCGGCATTCGCCAGCGAGTCGAAATCCCCGATGATCGCCTCGGGCACGAGCCCGGCCGCTACCACCTGGTCGGCCCCGCTGTCGGCCGCCACCACATGCGCACCCGTCAGATAGAGATCGCGCAGCAGATCGGCGTCCACCACGCCGCCGCCGACAATCACCAGCAGCCCGTCAAAGCTCAGGACATTGGGAGGAACAGTGCGCTCTTGCACGTCGGGAAATCTCGGCTTAAGTCTCAGGCGTCTCGCTGGGGTGCTCCGGATACGGAGCTGAGAAACACCCATTGAACCTGAACCAGGTCATGCTGGCGGAGGAAGTTCGAGATGGCAAGGGAGCCACCCGGCTTCCATACCATTTACGTTACCTTCATTGCATGGCCGCAACCGAAAGAAAGGTACGGCATGCTCCGTTCCATGACTCTTGCGCTTGCGGCTGCCCTCGCTCTGGCCCTCCCGGCCGTTGCGCAGGATAAGCCCACGCTCACCATCTACACCTACGATTCCTTCGCCGCCGAATGGGGCCCCGGCCCCGCCCTCAAGACCGGCTTCGAGGCGACCTGCAATTGCACGATCGCCTTCGTCGGCGCCGACGATTCCATTTCGGCCTTGCGCCGCGTCCAGCTGGAGGGCGCGACGACGAAAGCCGATCTCGTCGTCGGCCTCGACAATTTCATCGCCGGCGATGCCCGCGCCACCGGCCTGTTTGCGCCGCATGGCCTCGATCTCAGCGGCCTCAGCCTGCCCGAGCCGTGGACCGACACCGACTTCGTGCCCTTCGACTATGGCTACTTCGCCTTCGTCTACAACAAGGAGACGACGCCCATGCCGCCGGCCTCCTTCGAGGAGCTGATCGCCCTCCCCGACGACTTCAAGATCGTCGTCATGGACCCGCGCTCGTCCACCCCCGGTCTCGGTCTCGTCGTCTGGCTCCGTGCCGCCTATGGCGACCGCGCACCGGAGATCTGGGCCGCCCTCAAGCCGCACATCCTCACCATGTCGCGCGGCTGGTCCGAGGGCTATGGCCTCTTCCTCAAGGGCGAGGCCGACATGGCCCTCTCCTATTCCACCTCGCCCGCCTATCACGTCGTCGCGGAGAATGACGAACGCTACGCCGCCGCCGAATTCAGCGAGGGCCATCTGGCGCAGGTGGAGGTCTCGGGCATCCTAAAATCCTCGCCGCATCAGGATCTGGCGCGCGACTTCCTCGCCTATATGGCGTCGGTGGAGGGCCAGAAGGTTATCCCCACCACCAACTGGATGTTCCCGGTGATCGATCTCGGCGCCGATCTGCCGCCCTCCTTCGGTCCGCAACCCAAGAAGCTGCTTGAGATCGATGAGGCGACCGTCACCGCCAACCGCAACGCCTGGATCGAGGAAGCCCTTGCGGCGATCCGCTGACCAGCGCGCGCTCCCTAACCGGCCGCTCCGCCTCCTCGGCGGGGCGGCCGTCTCGGTCGCCATCACCGCGCTCATCGTAACGCTGTTCTTGTCGATCCTCGCCGTCGCCGGCACGTCCAGCGGCGCCGCGGCCGATATCGGCTATCTCATCTACATCACGACGTTGCAGGCCGGCCTCTCGACCGTCTTCTCGCTCATCGTCGGCATCGCCCTCGCCTGGGCGCTCAATCGCCTGCGCTTTCCCGGCCGCGGCCTCGTCATCGGCCTCTTCGCTTCCGCCATCGTCACGCCCGGCCTCGTCCTCGCCTTCGGCCTCCTCTCGGTCTGGGGCCGCTCCGGCTGGTTCGGCGGCCTCGGCCTGCCCATCTTCGGCCTCGGCGGTGTCGTCGCCGCGCACATCATCCTCGACGGCGCCTTCGCCGCCCGCATTCTCCTTGCCCGTCTCGACGCCATCCCCGACGCCCGGCTGAAGACCGGCCAGAGCCTCGCACTCAATGCCCGCACCCGCTTCGCCACCATCGATTGGCCGGCGCTGCGCGGCACCCTGCCCGGCCTCGCCGCCATCATCTTCCTCCTCGCCTTCACCAGCTTCCCCATCGTGCTGCTGCTTGGCGGCGGCCCTGCCGTACAGACGCTGGAGGTCGCCATCTACGGCGCCGTGCGCCTCGATTTCGATCTCGCCCTCGCGGTGAAGCTGGCGCTGATCCAGATCGCCATCTGCTCGGCGATCATTCTCGCCACCGCCGCCCTCGCGCCGATTTCCTCCAGCCTCGACCGTCCGGCGACGCCCCGCTGGCGCGACGGAACCGCAGCCCAGGGGTTGCAATGGCTGGTCCTCGCGCTCGCCACCATCGGCTTCGCCTCGCCCTTGCTGGCTGTGCTCGTCGATGGCCTCGCAGGCCTCAGCGATGTACTCGTCCAGCCGCAATTCTGGAACGCCGTCGCAACCAGCCTCTGGGTCGGCGCCGCCTCCGCCATCCTCGCGCTCATCCTCGCGATGGTCGTCGCCGCCGCCCGCGCCACCACCGCCTCGCGCAGCGCCCGCACCCTGCTCGGTGCGCCCTCCTACGCCTATCTCGCGGTCCCGGCGGTCGCCCTCTCGCTCGGGGCCTTCCTCTTCGTCCGCTCGCTCGGCATCGCGCCCGACCTCGCCGCGCCCGTCGTTGTCGTCACCGCCAATGCGCTGCTCTCGCTGCCCTTCGCCATGGCGACGCTGGCCCCACCCTTCGATGCCATTGCGCGCAGCCGCGGCCGCTTGATCCGCTCGCTCGACCTCCACGGCGCACGGCAATTCTTCGCCATCGAATGGCCGCTCATCGCCCGCGACGCCGGCCTCGTGCTCTCCCTCGGCTTCTGCTTCTCGCTCGGCGATCTCGGCGTCATCGCGCTGTTCGGCACGCAGGATTTCGTCACCCTGCCGCTGTTGATGAGCCGTGCCCTCGGCGCCTATCGCACCAATGACGCCGCGGCCATCGCGGCGCTGATGCTCATCCTCACCATTGCCGCCTTTGTGGCGCTGCCCGCTCTGTTCGAAAGGCTCAGCCGTGCTCGTTCTTGACGATGTGACCTTCGCCTATGCCGGCGCCGCCCCCTATCGCTTCAGCATGGAGGCGAGGGCCGGCGAGATCACCGCTATCAGGGGCGCCAGCGGCTCGGGTAAATCCACGCTGCTCGATCTCGTCGCCGGCTTCCTCGAACCCGCGGGCGGCACCATCCGCATCGACGGCAACACCGTGAACGCCCTGCCGCCCGAACAGCGGCCCGTCTCGATCCTGTTCCAGTCCGAAACCCTGTTTGAGCATCTGAGCGCCGCGCGCAACGTCGCCCTCGGCCTGCCCCATGCCGATCCGGCGCGCGTCACCGCCGCCCTCGCCCAGGTCGGTCTGCCCGAACTGGCGGACCAGCGCGCCGCTACGCTGTCCGGCGGCCAGAAGCAGCGCGTCGCCCTCGCCCGCACTCTGCTGCGCAACCAGCCCGTGCTGCTGCTTGATGAGCCCTTCTCGGCGCTCGACGACGACGCCCGCGCCACCATTCGCACGCTCGTGCAAACCCTCACGCGCCAACAAAAATGGGCCACCGTGCTGGTGACCCATCATGCCGACGACATCTCGGCGATTGCCGATCGCGTCTATCGTCTCGAGAACAACAGCCTAACCCGCTGAGGCGGGCGCCGTCCCCCACGCCGCGAACACTTCCGAGAACAGCTTCTCGGCCGCCCCGTCCTTTTCGAGCGTGATGATGGCGCGCTTGCCCGAAGCATAGATCAGCGCCAGGTCCATCCATTTGCGCGAGGTCAGCAGGCTGGTATTGGCGGTGCTGTCCGCCGGTGTTGCCGACAGCGCGAACAGGAACGAATTGCCGACCACGCGGGCCGACGCGCCGATCAGCGGCAGGCCCTGCGACAGTTCTTCGTTCTTCAGCAGCACCCCCGGAAGCCCGGCGATCGAGCCGCCGATGAACGTCTCGGAGACGGTGAAATTGATCTCCATCAGATGGCTGGCCGGCAGGCTCGTATCCGAGTTCTTGCGGATCAGCACTTCCACCGAAAGGTTGCGCGCCGGAATGTTGGCCTTGCCCACCAGCGTTGGCTGGCCGGTCTCATCCGTGCCACGGCTCCAGTCGACGGTGCCCGAGAATGGCACCGCGCCCGTCGTCCCATTGTCCGACGCTTCGAGCAGCAGCGACTGGCTGCCCGCGGCGGCCATCGGGTCGACCGCGGCCACCGCCTGCTCGGCCGTTTCCGGCGAGGTCGAGGTACTGCCGAGGCGCTCTTCCGTCTTCGCATCGCCGGTCGTCGGCGATTGCAGCGCCAGCGGCGCAACTGATTCGGCCGGAACACTGGTCGAGGCCACGTCCGTCGCCAGCCGCTCATTGGCCCTGAGTTCCGTCGTCGGCTCG
Organism: Hyphomicrobiales bacterium; assembly: GCA_004144345.1. GTDB lineage: Bacteria > Pseudomonadota > Alphaproteobacteria > Rhizobiales > Devosiaceae > Devosia_A. Next base: position 23,854 of record SEEL01000040.1, on the reverse strand, counting down.
TTCGCCGCCGGCGTCTCGGTGTTACCGGGGCCAGTCGAATCCGCTGTCACCACGGGCTCGTTGGTCGCCGCGGTCGAAACCACCGGCGTGCCGCGCCCGAACATCGCGTCGAGGTCGATATACCCCTCCTGGTAGGCCCAGAAGCTCGCCCCGCCCGCGCCGACCAGCAGCGCCGCGAAGATGATCAGGAAAATGCTCACGGCACCCATGCCGCCACGTTCGCTCTGCGCCCGCGGCACCACGCCATCGAACGCACGCGCCGCCTGGGCGCGCCGCGGATTGGCGAATTCCTTGGCCGGCCGCGGCGCCTTCATCTCGCGCGGTTCGGCCCGCAAGTCGCTGCGCATCTCGCGCGGCTCAGCCCGGCTGACCACCAGATCCGTGCCGGTCGGGCGGCTGTTGCCATTGGCGCGGCCGTTGAACAGGCCGTTGCGTACCGGACGCGCCTCGGGCTCGTCGTCCAGTTCTACTTCTGTATCGGCAAAGTGCGCCGGGCGGTTGTCGCCGCGCGCTTCGCGGTCCAGCGTCGCGATGGCGCGGTCGATCGCGCCCTGCGGATCGGCCGGCTGCTCCACTTCAACCTCGCGGACGGCGGCCATGGCCTGCACATCCTCGGGCACGTCGAATTCCATCGGCTCCATCTGCCGCGCAGCGGCAGCAACGGAACGGTCGCTGCGGCGCGGCTCGATGGTCGGACCACGGCGGCCATTCTCGATGGCGACGCCGAAGCCCGGCGTCACCGGGCGGCCCTTGGCCGCTTCGGCACGGGCAACGATCGAGGGCAATTGGCGCTGCTCGGGCTTGGCCCGGGGCTCATCGCGCTCCCGCGACGGCGCATCGGATTTAGCCACCAGCACGGGCTGCGATTTCGGCGGCCGCGATTTGATCTCCGGCGCCTTCACCGGCACCGGCTCATGCGCCTCGTCCTGGTCTTCTTCGGCGGCGGCAATGATGTCTTCGATCGAGGCGGCGCCATTGGCGACCTTGCCCTTCGCGGCCGGCTCGAATTTCGGCTGCGCCTTGGGCGGCTCGGCCCGCGGCGTGGCCTTCGGCTGCGGTGCCCGCGGGGCGGGCTCGGCCGTAATAGCGGCGCGCGGCGTCGGCTTGCGGGGTTCGGAGGCGAACACCGGCGGCAGCGTCGGCGGGCTCTGGTCCTGCTGGTTCAGGCCGGCGATGTTGGCTTCGCTGGCTTCCTGCTCCACCTGGCGGATGCAATCCTCCAGCTGCAGGCGGTGCGTAGTGATGTCACGGGCGGGCAAGGGCGGATTGATAGCGCGCAGCTGACCCACCAGGGCCGACCTCGCCTTCTCATAAACCGCGCGCCGGGCTGCCCCGTTATTCTCGGGCAGGGCTTCGACGGCCCGGCGCAGAAGTTCCTTGTAATCCGTCATTCGCTACATTCGCTCAATTTGCGCGGGAGTTGTAGCCAAAAAACCTCAGTCTTGGAACGGGTCTTGCACGAGGATCGTATCGAGCCGCTCCGGGCTGGTGGAGAGCATCGCCACCGGCGCCCCGATGAGCTCCTCGATATACCTGACGTACTTGACCGCTTGAGCTGGCAATTCGGCCCAGCTGCGCGCCCCTGCTGTCGTTTCTGACCACCCCTCGAGAGACTCATAAATCGGCTTCACCGCCGCCTGAGCCCTCATAGAGGCTGGCAAGTAGTCAATTTTTTGTCCGTCCAGCTCATAGCCGACACAAACTTTGATCTCTTTGAGACCATCGAGGACGTCGAGTTTGGTTAACGCAATGCCATTGATTCCCGACGTTCGTACGGTCTGGCGCACCAGAACAGCGTCGAACCAGCCGCAACGGCGCGGCCTGCCGGTGTTCACGCCGACCTCGCGACCAACTGTGGATAAGTGCCGTCCGATGTCGTCATCGAGCTCGCAGGGGAACGGTCCCTCGCCCACGCGGGTCGTGTAAGCCTTGGTAATCCCCAGCACATAGCCGATCGCCGTCGGCCCGAGTCCCGACCCCGCGGCGGCCTGCCCGGCCACCGTGTTCGACGAGGTCACGAACGGATAGGTGCCGTGATCATTGTCGAGCAGCGCGCCCTGCGCCCCCTCGAACAGGATGCGGGCGCCGCCACGGCGCTTTTCGTCCAGCACCCGCCACACCTGCCCCACATAAGGCAGGATCTTGTCGGCCACCGCCGTCAATTCATCGTGCAGCGTCTGCGCCGACAGTTCCGGCAGCCCCATGCCGCGACGCAGCGCATTGTGGTGCGCCAGCAGCCGCTCGATCTTGGGCATCAGCGTCTCGGGTTCGGCGAGATCGCACACGCGGATCGCCCGGCGACCCACCTTGTCCTCATAGGCCGGCCCAATGCCGCGCTTGGTCGTGCCGATCTTGAGGCCCGAATTGGAATTCTCGCGCACCGCATCGAGTTCGCGATGCAGGCTCAGGATCAGCGGCGCATTGTCCGCGATCATCAGCACCTCGGGCGACACGTCGACACCCTGCGCCGCGAGCTTCCCGACTTCCTCGACGAAATGGTGCGGATCGACCACCACGCCATTGCCGATCACGCTCAGCTTGCCGCGCACCACGCCCGAGGGCAGCAGCGCCAGCTTGTAGACCTTGCCGTCGATGACCAGCGTGTGACCGGCATTGTGGCCGCCCTGATAGCGCACCACCACATCGGCCCGCTCACTGAGCCAGTCGACGATCTTGCCCTTGCCCTCGTCACCCCATTGGCTGCCGACGACGATCACATTTGCCATAGCGAGAATGCCCTTTGAGAACTGCAATCGGAAACCACCGGGCTCCCGCGCTTCGATCCAACATTTTTGGGCAACGGCCGTAGGTCGCGACGCGCACCCCGGCAATTGCGGTTGTCCCTTAAACCAGTCCCGCCCCGATGACAAATCCTCCGTTTTGCGGGCCTCCCGCCCCCGCCGATGAGCGCCACGTTCATTCGCCGTTCAATCCTCCGGCCCTAGACGCCGCCCAGCGTCAAAAACCTCAAGAGATTCGAAGATGGACAAGCGTTTCCCTCTCGCCGACCAGATCAGCATGCTCGGCTCGATGATCCGCGGCCGCGTGATCACGCCTTCTGCTCCCGACTACGAGGCCCTGCGCCTCGTCGCAATGGCCCAGTTCGACGACCGCCGTCCGCTGGCGATCGTCCGCGTCGCCAACCCGGCTGACGTCGCGACGGCGCTCAACTTCGCCCAGGCCAGCGATCTGCCGCTCGCCATCCGCGCCGGCGGCCACAGCACGGGCGGCTACGGCGTCGCCGATGGCGGCCTCGTCATCGACCTCCGCGACCTCAACGCCATCGATGTCGACGCCGCCAACCGGACCGTCTGGGCCGGCGCCGGCGCCACCGCCGGTGACGTCACCCGCGCCATCGAACAGCACGGCCTCATCGTCGGCTTCGGCGATTCCGGCGATGTCGGCATCGCCGGCCTGACGCTGGGCGGTGGCATCGGCTATTTCGCGCGCAGCTTTGGCCTCACCATCGACTCGCTGCTTGCCGTCGAGATCGTCACCGCGTCGGGCGATATCCTCATCGCCGACGCAGCCAATCACCCCGATCTGTTCTGGGCCGTGCGTGGCGGCGGCGGCAATTTCGGCGTGGTGACGCGCCTCCAGTATCGCCTGCATTCGCTTCCCGAGTTCGTCGGCGGCCCGCTGGTCCTGCCGCCGGTGCCCGAGGTGATCGCTGGCTTCGCCCGCCTCGCCGCCGAAGCGCCCGAGGAACTCACCACCATCGCCATGCTGATGCCGCTGCCGCCCGCGCCGTTCATTCCGGCCGAGGCCCAGGGCCAGCTCGCCTTCGTCGCCATGATGGCCTTCGCCGGTCCGCTCGATGCGGCCAACAAGGCGCTCGCGCCGTTCCGCGCCCTCGCCACGCCGCTCGCCGATCTCGTCGGCCCGGCGCCGGCCTCGAGCCTCTACATGCTCGATCCGCCGCCCGAAGCCCGTGGCATGGCCTCGGTCCGCTCGCGCTTCACCGGCAATTTCGGTCTCGACGACGCCCGCGCCATGGTCAACGCCGCCCGCGCCTGCACCGCGCCCATGAGCATGTCGCAGATCCGCGTGCTCGGCGGCGCCGCCGGCCGGGTCCCCGGCGATGCGACGGCCTTCGCCCATCGCAACAGCCGCTTCATGGTGAGCTTCCTCGCCATGTATGGCGGCGGTCCCGACATCGTCGAGGCGCAGGAGCGCTGGGTCAGTGACTCCGTCGCCGCCGTCGCGCCGGTCAGCAACGGCGTCTACGTCAACTTCCTCGGCAATGGCGAAGCCCGTGGCGTCGCCAGTGCCTACCCGGCCGACACCCTGGCCCGCCTGCGCGACATCAAGCGGCGCTACGACCCGGCAAATCTGTTCCGCCTGAACACCAACATCCTGCCCGCCTGACCGGCAACATGCCGCTGGCATCGGCTGGCGAAACCATGAATAAGACTCGGCGCGGGCCCCTTTGGGTCCGCGCCTTTTTTACTATTGCCGATGACCGATAAGCCCGTCTCACCTTTCGCCCGCGCCACCACGGCGCTGATGGCCAGCCCCATCTTGCTGCTCGTCCTCTGCAACATTTTCTGGGGCGGCAATGTCGTGGCCGGCAAAGCCGCCGTCGGCAACATCGACCCCTATGCGCTGATGGTCCTGCGCTGGGCCGGCGCCTGCCTCGCCGTGCTGCCCTTCGCCATCCGCCCGCTGCAGCGCGACTGGCCGACGCTGCGTGCCAAATGGTGGCTCTATCTGTTCTACGGCGCCGTCGGCTACGCCACCTTCAACGCCCTCTGCTACATCGCCGCCTACTACACCTCGGGCGTCAACATCGGCCTCGACCAGGTGACGATCAACATCTTCGTCATGCTGTTCAACTTCGTGCTGTTCCGCACCCGCGTGCGCGGGCTGCAGATCCTCGGCGTCCTCCTCACCATCCTCGGCGTTGCCATCACCGCCACGCATGGCGAGCTCGACCGCATCCTCGCGCTCGACGTGAATTTCGGCGATCTGCTGGTGATCCTCGCCTCGCTCGCTTACGCGGTCTATTCGATCACCCTGCGCTGGCGGCCGCAGACCGATTGGCGCAGCTTCCTCCTCGCCACCTTCCTCGGCGCGACACTCGCCTCACTGGTCTTCGCCGCCACCGCCGGCGGCGGCCTGCCGCTGCTGGTCGAGCATATCCCCGAAATCACGCCGCTCGGCTGGATCATCGTCGCCTACACGATCTTCCTGCCCTCGATCATCAGCCAGATGTTCTATGTACGCGGCGTCGAGCTGATCGGCGCCAACCGCGCCAGCCTGTTCATCAATCTCATCCCACTGTTCGGCGCGCTCGGCGCCGTGCTGATCCTCGGCGAACAGCTAGAACCCTTCCACTGGCTCGCCGGCGCCCTCGTCATCGCCGGCATCGTCCTCGCCGAATGGAGCGCGAGGCGCTAGCCGAACAGCAGCCGGAGCAGCACATAGCTGAAGCCGGCGACCAGCGCGGCGAGCCCAGCCAGCACCAGCCAATAGCCCAGCGGCTGTGTCGCGCGCACTGCCCAGCCATCGCGATAGCCGATCCGCCCGGTGCGCAACCCGCCGACCAGTAGCCAGGCGCAATAGGCGGTCAGCGCCGCGGGAGCCACCAGCCCGATCAGCGCCAGGCCGGGCGTGATCACCTCGTACACGCTGAGCGTCGCGGCCAGCTGCTCCCGCCAGCCGAGCAAATCGAACACTGTCGCCACCAGCCCGAGGCAGCACAACGCCAGCAGCCCCGACATCACGCACACCGTGAACCAGAAGCCCACCGGCTGCTTGGCGCGTGTCGCCCAGCCGCCATAGCGCAGCGCGATCTTGCCCGTTTTCAGCCCGTCGACCAGCGACCAGGCGAGCACCGCCGTGGCGGCGCCGCAAAAGACCAGCACGAAAATGTTGTAGCCGACCGGGTTCATGCCGCCACAATAGCAAAAGGCGCGATCCCGGGACCGCGCCTCCTCATTCTATCGTATCAGCCGTCTTAACGGCTGCCGCGACGGCGTCCTCAGAACGCCAGCGCCTTGGCCTGCTTGACGCCCGGCAGCGCGGCAATTTCCTTGAGCTGCGCTTCGTTCACCGAACCGTCGATCGACAGCAGCGCAATCGCGTCGCCGCCCACATCGGCGCGGCCGAGGTTGAAGTTCGCGATATTGACGCCGAGATTGCCCAGCAGCGTGCCGAGACGGCCGATATGGCCCGGCTTGTCCTCGTTGGTCACATACAGCATGGACGGCGTCAGTTCCGCTTCCATGTTGATGTCCTTGACCTGGATGATGCGCGGCTTGCCGCTCGCGAACACCGTTCCAGCCAAGGCGCGGGTCTGCTTCTCGGTGGTGATCGTCAGCCGGATATAGCCTTCATAGGCACCCTGCTGGTCGCGCGTCGCCACTTCGACATTGATGCCGCGATCCTTGGCGATCTGCGGCGCCGACACCATGTTGATGTCGCCCATCTGCGGCTTCAGCACGCCATTGAGCGCCGCCGCCGTCATCGGCTTGGTGTTGAGCAGCGCGACATTGCCCTCATATTCGATCTTGATGCCGGTGATCGGGTTCTCGGTCAGCTGCCCGGCGAACGAGCCGAGCGATTCCGCCAGCTTCACCCACGGCGTCAGCCGCGGCGCTTCTTCGGCCGTGATCGAGGGGAAGTTGAGCGCATTGGTGATCTCGCCCGTCATCAGATAGGCCGAAATCTGCTCGGCCACCTGCAGCGCCACATTCTCCTGCGCTTCCGTGGTCGAGGCGCCCAGGTGCGGCGTGCAGATCACGTTCGCCAGTTCGAACAGCGGATTGCTCTCGGCCGGCTCGACCTCGAACACGTCGAGCGCCGCGCCCGCGACCTTGCCCGATTTGAGCGCCTCATACAGCGCCTTCTCGTCGATCAGTCCGCCACGCGCGCAATTGATGATGCGCACGCCGTCCTTCATCTTGGCGATGGCGTCGGCATTGATGATGTTGCGCGTCGCCTCGATCAGCGGCGTATGCAGCGTGATGAAATCGGCGCGCTTGAACAGCTCGTCCAGTTCCACCTTCTCGACGCCGATCGCCTGGGCGCGTTCCGCCGTCAGGAACGGGTCGAACGCCACGACCTTCATCTTGAGGCCCTGCGCGCGGTCCGCGACGATCGAGCCGATATTGCCCGCGCCGATCAGGCCCAGCACCTTGTTGGTCACCTCGACCCCCATGAAGCGGTTCTTTTCCCACTTCGACGCCTTGGTCGACGCGTCCGCTTCCGGCAGCTGGCGCGCCAGCGCCATCATCATGGCGATCGCATGCTCGGCGGTGGTGATCGAATTGCCGAAGGGCGTGTTCATCACGATGATGCCCTTCTTGGTCGCGGCCGGAATGTCGACATTGTCGACGCCGATGCCGGCGCGGCCGATCACCTTGAGATTGGTCGCCGCCGCGATGATCTTCTCGGTCACCTTGCTGGCCGAGCGGATGGCGAGGCCATCATACTGGCCGATGGCCTCGAGGAACTTGTCCTTGTCCTTGCCGAGGTCCGGCAGGTAGTCCACCTCGACGCCATTGTCCTTGAAGATCTGTACCGCCGTCTTCGACAGCTTGTCCGAAACGAGAACCTTGGGCATCGCGCCCTCCTGAAATGTCTGAATGGGGGAGCGGCGCGCCCGGCGCGCCGCAAAATTCGGTGCTTACGCTGCGGCCTTGAGCGCAGCCTTCTCGGCCGCAAAGGCCCAGTCCAGCCACTCGGTCAGCGTCTTCAGCGAGTCCGCTTCGACCGTCGAACCGGCCCAGATGCGCAGGCCCGTCGGCGCGTCGCGATAACCGCCGATGTCATAGGCAGCGCCGGCCTTGTCGAGCCGCGACACGATCGCCTTGGCAAAGGCCGCCTGCGCGTCCTCGCTCAGCGCCTTGATCTCCGGATCGGCGATCACGAGGCACACCGAGGTATTGGAACGCTGCTCTGCAACCTTGGCGAGATTGTCGACCCAGGCGGTCTTGGCCACCCAGTCATGCAGCACCTTGGCATTGGCGTCGGCCCGCGCCTGCATGGCCTTCAGCCCGCCCAGCGACTTGCCCCATTCCATGGCGTCCACCGCGTCCTCGATGCAGATCATCGACACGGTGTTGATGGTGGCGCCCTGGAAGATATCTTCCATGAGCTTACCGCCCTTGGTCATGCGGAAAATTTTCGGCAGCGGCCATGCCGGCTTGTAGGTTTCGAGCCGTTCGACGGCACGGGGCGACAGGATCAGAACGCCATGCGCGGCCTCGCCGCCCAGTGCCTTCTGCCAGCTGAACGTCACCACATCGAGCTTGGCGAAATCGAGGTTCTGCGCAAACGCCGCCGAGGTGGCGTCGCAGATCGTGAGGCCCTGCCGGTCGGCCGGGATCCAGTCGGCGTTCGGAACGCGCACGCCCGAAGTCGTGCCGTTCCAGGTGAACACCACGTCGCGATTGAAATCGACCTGCGTCAGATCGGGCAGTTCGCCATAGGGCGCCTTGAGCACGCGCACATCGTCGAGCTTCAACTGCTTCTGGACGTCGGTCACCCAGCCTTCGCCAAACGATTCCCATGCCAGCATGTCGACGCCGCGGGCGCCCAGTGCGCTCCACAGGAACATCTCCACCGCGCCCGTATCGGACGCCGGCACGATGCCGATGCGATAGTCGGCCGGCACGTCCAGCAGCTCGCGGGTCAGCGCGATTGCCTTCTCGATGCGTGCCTTGGCCGGCTTGGCGCGGTGCGACCGCCCCACCAGCGCATTGGCAAGCGCATCCACCGTCCAACCAGGACGCTTGGCACACGGGCCCGACGAAAAATTCGGATTAGCCGGTTTCACCGCCGGCGCGGTCAGGGGCATATCAGCCATGAGCGACCCTCCCAGGTCGAAAGCCTCACGTTAGGGTGAGGTGTCCTGAGGCGGGCAATACGCCGATCCCCGGGATGGCGTCAATCCCCTCTATGACGCAGGCGGCTGTCGCACACCGCCTGCGTCGGGGTCGTCAGGCGCCGGCCAGCGCCACCGCCGGCATGGCGCGCCAGGCGATGATGGCGAGCCACAGCCAGGCCAGCATTGCCGCCACATAGAACGCCACGCCCGTCGCCACCACGCTCGCCATGCCCAGCCCGATCAGCAACGGAATCGCCAGCCCGGCGAGCAGCGAGAACACGCCCAGCGCCACCTGCCCGCCCATCCAGAAATGGGCCGAAAACACGAAGCAGCCGACGATCAGCGAGCCGAACGCCAGCATGAAGCCGACACTGTGGAGGACCGCGCCGGTGTCCATCACCGGAGCCATGTCGGCCGGGGTGCCCGGCGGAAAGCCGAGCCCGGCCGGTGCCGGGAAGAACCCGGCGACGATCAGCCCGGCCCCGAACAACCCTACCAGCACCGCGCCGAAAAGGTGGCCCGTCGCCTGCCAGATGCCCGTGGCGCACAGCAGCACCAGCACCCCGCTGGCGATGAACGTCGCCACCATCACCCAGCCCCGTTCGCCCAGGCTGAGCATGCTGATCGCATGACGGATGATGCTGAATCCGGGCCGCGCGAAAACCTCCACCGTCGCCACAGCAAAGAACAGCAGCGCCGCGGCTATGCCTGCCATCAGCAGCCATTGAGTCTGGCCGTTGGTCATTGTCTCTCACCCTCCATTTTGCGGGCGCGCCAATGCCGCCCCTGATCCTCCGACGAATGGCGTCCCGCGACTTCGACAGGGGCGGGACGGATTTTTCGTCCAATGCTCCTCCCCTGCCCCGCCGCAACCGGCTAAGATGTTCCAAATCTTGGGGGAACTACTGATGGCCAGCCTGCTCGACCTCGCTTCGTCCTACCCGGCGCGCATTCTCGAACCGGGTGAGGCGCTGATCCAGCAGGGCGGCTCGGGCGGCGATCTCTACATTCTCGAATCCGGCGAGCTGTCGGTCGAGCGCGACGGCGTCGCCATCACCAAGATCGTCACCAGGAACGCCCTGGTGGGCGAAATGGCCGTGCTCACCGGCACCGCCGCCAGCGCCACCGTCCGCGCCAGCGGCCGTGCCACCATTCGCACCATCCAGAATGCCCGCGAACAGTTGCTGCGCGATCCCGAGCTCACCTTCCAGCTCGCCTCGCTTGTCGCCAGCCGCCTCAGCGCCACCACCGCGCTCCTCGTCGAGCTGTCGCGCGAGCATCAGGGCAAACCCGAGCAGAACCTCCTCGCCCGCCTGATCGCCGCCATCCATCTGTCTGCCGCCGACGATTTTGTCGTCACCCGCAACGACATGTTTGGCTGAAACGCATGCTCGCCGCAGCAAGCAAGCCTCTTGCCCCGGGCGAGAGTCGGGCCGACACTGGAGGCCCGTGGGAGAACGTCATGTCGATCGCCGAACGCGATGACCGCAAGACCGCCGCACTTGCCGGCTGGCAGCCGAGCGAACCGCTCGTCGCCGCCAATGGCGATCTCTACGTCCACCGCCACGCCCTCGCCCGCGCCATCCTGCGCGGCGAGGTCAGCCAGAGCGGCTTCGGCGCCGAAGTCGTGGGCAAGGCCAGCACCTCGCTGATCAGCCTGCCGGTGCTCTACCTCGAAGGCCAGCAGCATCAGGAAATGCGCAAGGCGACCGCGCGCTTCTTCGCGCCGCGCACCGTCGAGGAAAGCTACCGCGCCACCATGGAGCGCGAGACCACCCGGCTGATGGCGCAGATTCGCGACAGCAAAGGCGGCCGCCTCGACCAGATCGCCATGGACATGGCCGTCTCGATCGCCGCCGAGATCGCCGGCCTCACCAACCATCTCATCCCTGGCATGCCGCAGCGCATCGCCGCCCTGCTCGACAACCCGCCGCTCGACCCGAAACTGTCGCCCGCCGCGCTGCTCCGCATTCTCGGCACCAATCTCAAGCTAACGGCGTTCTATTTGTGCGACGTGCGCCCCAGCATCAATGCCCGTCGCAAGGCGCCGCGCGAGGATCTCATCTCGCATCTCCTGTCCATCGGCTATCGCGACCGCGAGATCCTCACCGAGGCCGTCATCTTTGGCGCCGCCGGCATGGTGACCACCCGCGAATTCATCACCATCGCGGCGATCCATCTGCTCGGCCAGCCGCCCTTGCGCGAGCGCTTCCTCACCGGCAGCAAGGAAGAACGCCGCGCCATCCTCGAGGAAATCCTGCGCCTCGAACCGGTGATCGGCCGCCTCCGCCGCCGCGCCGATGTCGCCTTCGACCTCCCCGATGGCCACAAGGTCGAGGCCGGCCAGCACTTCGTCATCGACATCCGCTCGGTCAATGCCGACAGCAGCGCCGTCGGCGCCTGTCCCTTCCATCTCGACCCGGAGCGGACCATGCCCGATCCGCGCACCGGTGGCGCCGCCATGGGCTTTGGCGATGGCCGACACCGCTGCCCGGGCGCCTTCATCGCGCTCGAGGAAAGCGAGATCTTCCTCGCGCAATTGCTGGCTTTGCCCGGCCTCCGCCTTGTCGGCGAACCGCGCATGAGTTGGAGTGAGCTGGTCGGCGGCTATCAGTTCGATGAGTGCCGCATCGCCATCGACTAGCCGGCGAGCTTTTCCAGCCGGTCCGCCAGCCCGTTGAGTTCCCATGCCCGCGCCAGCTTCGCGCCGCCGGCCCAGTCCGGCGCCCGGCTCGGGATCGCGGGCAGCTTCACATCGCGTACCATCCTCGCGATCCGCTGATAGAGCTTTAGCGCCTCCGCCTCGCTCGCGAACTTGCCATCCGCCAGCATCGCATCGAGCGTACCGTACTTCTTCAGCAAGCTTGCCGCCGTCACCGCGCCCACACCCTTCGCGCCCGGGATCTTGTCCGACGGATCGCCGCGCAACGCGATGAAGTCCGGCACCTGCTCGGGCAGCACGCTATAGCGCTCAACGACCCCCAGCGGATCGATGCGCGCAATCTCGCCCGCCTTAACCGGCTGTAGAATGGTGATCGCCTCGCTCGCCAGCTGGTACATGTCCCGGTCGCCGCTCGCCACCAGCGCCGTACCGCCGCGTTTCGCCTCCGCCGTCACTGCCGAGGCGACGTAGTCGTCGGCCTCATAGCCGCCGCCCTTGCCCCACACGAAGCCGAACGCCGACATGAATTCGGGCAGCACATCGAGCTGCTCGACGATCTCGTCGTCGAATTCGCGCCCGCCCTGATAGCCGTCCAGCTCCTTCGCCCGCCAATTGGCTTCGCTGAGCTTGTCCCAGCCGATGAACACCGCTCGCGGCTGCTCCGCCTCGATCAGCCGCACCAGATAATTGGTGAATCCGAGGATCGCATTGCCCGCCTTTCCCCCGGCCCGCTTCACGCTCTTGGGCACGCCGTGATAGGCGCGATGCGCAAACGAATCCCCGTCCACCACCAGCAACGGGGCCGCTTTGTTGTCTGCGCTGCTCATGCTGGCTCCTTCGCTCTCTGGCCGACCATAAAGCGCCGCGCGCCGTCACGCCACGGCCTCGACATCGCCATCTCACCCACTACACTTCACCGCTCTTGGGGGGACGATCGATGGCAGCGCGCCGCTGGCCGACTCTGTTGACGCGCTGGGAAATCTGGCCCGTCATTGCCGGCAATCTGCTGCCGCTATTGGGCATCTTCTATCTCGGCTGGGATGCCTCGACGCTCATCATTCTCTACTGGCTCGAAACCGCGGTGGTCGGCTTCTGGCTCGTGGTCCGCCTCGTCCTCGCCGGCCCCGGCGTCCTGCCGCCCATCAAGTCGCCCACCGGCGGCCAACCCACCGAGCAGGATGGCGTGGCGCTCGGCCTCTTCGTCATCCTCCATGCCGCCGTGTTCATGGGCATCCACATGTTCATGCTGTCGGGCCTCGCGCCCGGCGCATGGTCGAAGCACCTTGCCTCGCCCGCCCAATTCATCCTCGGCTTCGTCATCCCGAGCGGCATCTGGCTGCCGCTGCTCGGCCTGTTCGCGGCGCGCGGCGTGCTCACCGTCAACGAGATCCGCGCCAACCATGTCGCCGGCCATCTGCTGGCCGGCTTCTACGCCCGCATCATCCTCATGCAGTTCGTCATCATCTTTGGCGGCATGGCGGCGCTGCTGCTCGGCAGCCCCGCCCTGCTCCTGGTCCTGATCGTGCTGTTCAAGATCGTCGCCGAGGCCTGCTGGGAGGTTTTCGGCCCCGCCATCGAGGCGGCCTTCAGTCGAACAGCACGAAATTGAGCGCCGGCAGCGGTCCGCCCGGAAACTGCATCAGCCTGCCGCCCTCGCGCAAACCACCGAGGTCGATGCGATAGCCGCCGATCGCGTCGATGATCTTGCCGATCTCGACCTTCGCCGCCGGTTCGTCGCCCGCCATGAACATCGCCCGCCGCCCGCCCTCGGCCCGCGGATCGCCTGCCAGCAGATGCGGCAGCATGTGGTTGAACGCCTTCACCACCCGCGCCCCCGGCACCATCTGCGCAAACGCTTCGCTCGAGGTCAGCCCGTTGAGCTCTACCGGCTTGAAGCTCGGCCCTTCGAGCGCATTGTTGCAATCGACCACGATGCGCCCGCCCCAGTCGCTCACCCCGCCGATCGCATCGCCGAGCCGCATCCACGGCACCGCGACGAACACGATGTCCGCGCCGAGCACATCCTCGCGCGTACCGGCCGTCAGATGCGGCGCTAGTCCCGCCAGCAGCACGGCCAGCGATCCGACGCCGCGCCGGTTGACGATCGTTGCCTCGATCCCGGCCCGCGCCAGCACCGCGGCAATCGCCGAGCCCACGGCGCCCGCGCCGACAATACCAATTCTCACTCGAAATTCTCCGCTATTTGCCGAGGCTCGCTTGCGCGTTCCGCTGGATCTGCGTCAAGCCCTCGAGCAGCGCCGCCGCCTCCTGCTCGTTCAGCGTGCCGAGCAGATCGTCATACATCTTGCTCCCCGCCACGCTCATCAGCCGGAACACCGGCACGACGCCGTCCGCCAGATGGATACGCCGGATACGGCTGTCATGCGCATCGTCGCGCCGCTCGATCCAACCCTTGGCCTCCATGCGCTCGAACAGCTTTCCAGCCGACGCCCGCGTCATCCCCATGATGGCCGCGAGATCACTCTGCGACGCCCCCTGGTTGGCGTGGATATGCACCAGCGCCCACCATTGCCCATGCGTCAGTCTGTGCCGCACCATGGCATTGTCGAACTTGGTCGAGATCAGCCGGCTGAGCTCATGGATCGCATAGAGAATCTGGCTGCGCGCCAGCAAATCCGGCGGTGCCGCATCAGCCTCGGCGAGGTACTCCGCAATCGTCTGCTCGGCCATTGGACCCTCCGCGCTGCCCGCCATCATAGCGGGCCGCGTCACCGCCCGCTATGCCGGAGGCACGCTCCTCATGGCGCCGCCACCAGCTTGAGGATCGTACCGTCATCATTGAGCACATACATCTCGCCTTCAGCGTCCGTGCCGAACGCATTCACATTGCCCACCGATCCGATGCCGTCGGCCGTGCTCACCAGCCCGGTCGCTTCGCCATTCTCATAGCGCAGCGCTTCCACCACCCCGCTGCACCAATCGGCGAAGAAATACCGTCCCGCCAGCGCCGGCAACGCCGCGCCGCGATACACCGCCCCGCCGGTGATCGAGCAGCCCGCATCATGCCCATAGACATGCACCGGCATCACCATGCCGCCCTGCACGCACATCGTGCCCTCCGGGAAGCACGCGCGCCCCTCCATCGTGCGCCAGCCGAAATTGGCGCCCCGCGCCTCCGCCAGCGGCAGCACATTGATCTCTTCCCAGGCGTACTGGCCCACATCGGCCACATAAAACATCTCGCCATCGAACGCATTGCGCCACGGATTGCGCATGCCATAGGCGAACACCTCCGGCGCCCCGCCGCCAGTGGCAAACGGATTGTCCGCCGGAATGCCATACGCCTTGCCGTCGCTGGCGCCGCTGGGGTCGATCCTCAGAATCTTGCCGAGCAGCGCATTCTTGTCCTGCCCATTGCCGATCTCGCCATGCTCGTCGCCGGCCCCGCCGCCATCGCCCATCCCGATATAGAGCAGCCCGTCCGGCCCGAAGGCGATCCAGCCGCCATTGTGATTGCGCTGCGGCTGCGCCACCGACAGCACAATTGCCGCCGATGCCGGATCGGCCACGCCGCCGCGGGCCGTGTAGCGCACGATCTGCGTGTCACCCTCGCGGTCGGTGTAGTTGAGATAGAACGCCCCGCTCGCGGCGAAGTCCGGATCGAACGCCAACCCCAGCAGACCCTGCTCGCCGCCATCCGACACCAGCCCGCTCACATCGAGGAACACCGCGCCCGGCGCGCCACCCTCGAGGAACCGGATGGTCCCGGCCTTCTCCACCACCAGCGGCCGCCCGTCCCCCGGCAGCGCCATCATCGCCACTGGCTGCTTGAATCCTTCGCCCATCGGCGCAAAATCCACCGCCACGCCATCGATTGTCGCCGCCGCCATCGCCGGTGCCGCCATCAGCGCCAGCGCGCCCGCCACAAATCTCAGCATGAATCACTCCCTTTGCTCCGCCACCTCTAACGCGTCAGCGCGTCCGAAGCGTGCAGGCTTCACCAATTTATGATCGACTGCCTTACCGCGGATAAGACACACAGGAGGACTGAGCATGACCGACAGACCCATCGACCACGACAGCTTCCTCGCCGCCCTCGACGAGCCGGCCCACAGCGCCCTGCAATCGCTCCGCACCCACATCCGCGCCGCCGCCCCCGAAGCCGAGGAATATATCGGCTACGGCGTCCCCGCTTTCCGCCAGAACGGCGCTCTGGTCTCCTACGGCGCCGCCAAGGCCCACCTCTCCTTCTACGTCCAGTCCCCCGCGGTCATGGCAGCCTTCGCCCACCAGCTGACCGCCTTCAAAACCTCCAAAGGCGCCATCGCCTTCACCCCGGACCACCCCATCCCGGCACCCCTCATCAAGCAACTCGTCCAGGCCCGCCTCACCGAAAACCAGTCCCGCAAAAAGTAAGCCCCGCCCTCAGGAGTGACAGTCGCGGATCCTCCCCCGCGTGGCGGGGGAGGGGCCGCATTTGCGGTGGTGGGGCGAGCACACGCACTACACTTCGTGTCCCCCACAACGTCATTCCCGCGCAGGCGGGAATCCAGGGCAGTCAGCCCAGTGATCGTGACCCTCGATCCCGCCCCGCGGGAGGACGCAGTCGGAAATATCCTCCCCCGTGTAACGGGGGAGGGGGACCGCGTAGCGGTGGTGGGGGCGACCCCACGCACAAAGGCTCCTGTCGAACCACAACGTCATTCCCTCGAAAGCGGGAACCTCCGTTCAACGCAAGCCCTACCCCACCCACCACGCTACGCGTGGTCCCCCCTCCCCAGCGCTACGCGCCGAGGAGGGAGACCTGACTGCGGGCACCCATGATTCACCTTGAGTGGAGCCCATCCCTCCCACCGGGGAGGGGGGACCGGCGCAGCCGGTGGGTGGGGCGAGGCACAATCACAATACCCACCCTCCCCCTCGCGGGGGTAGCGCAGCCAGGAGCGTCAGCGACGGGGCGAAGCTGGGGTGGGGGCGATGAGCCCGTGACCATCAGGTGCGACGGGGCGCCGCCACCCCCACCCTTGATCCCTCCTCGCAAGGGGGAGGGAGACGACTGCGAGCACCATGCCGCACCTGGAGTGGAGCCCCTCCCTCCCCACTCAGCGGTTGGCCGAAGCACGCCTCTTGGCCTGCTTTGGACTGAGCGCAAGAAAGCGAGGAGGGGGGACCGGCCCAGCCGGTGGGTGGGGCGAGCAACATTCGCAGCGTGTCCTGGCCACTCACAACGTCATTCCCGCGCAGGCGAGAATCCAGGGCAGTCAGCACTGTGGACGTGGCTCTGGATCTCGCCTGCGCGGGGATGAGGTTCGGCAGGAACCGCCGCATCGGATTCGCACGAATCTACGTATTAATCCCGAGCCCCAAAACGGCTTAACTCAACAAGCTGAATCCCCAGGCGGCTCTAGGCACACACCCCGATTTTGGCCCAACTTATCCACGGTGGTTCCAGCGGGTGTATATTCCCCTCAGCACCACCGCACGGACGGTAGTCGACGCGAACGACGCGGTGGGGCCGGCGGGAGGGTTGGGTTCGCGACCGGCCTGGGCCCCATGGGTTATGCGACGGGCTGAAGCCCGTACGGCCGCATGGGGACCTGAAAGCCCGCGCCCCGAGGCGACGTGTGCCTCTCTATCTGAAACATCGAGGCGTACGCGCCTCGGGGCTCCGTCCACTTCCCTCGCAACCGGAGGCTCATGACCGATGGACACCTTTGCTCGTCCCGACTTCCTTGCGAACAAAACGAGAATAAGGCTCACTGCCATGATCACCCCCGAAGCTTGATTCGCCGTGCTTGCCGAGATCGACTACCTCCATCGCCTGAATCCCGAACAGCGCCGCGCCGTCGAGCATGGCGTCGGCACGGGCGGCATTGGCGGTCCGCTGCTGGTCATTGCCGGAGCCGGCTCGGGCAAGACCAACACCCTCGCCCATCGCGTCGCGCACCTCATCGTCAATGGCGCCGACCCGCGCCGCATCCTCCTGATGACGTTCTCGCGCCGCGCCGCCGCCGAGATGACCCGCCGCGTCGAGCGCATCGCCGCTCAGGTGCTTGGCACCTCCTCAGGCGCCATCACCGACGCGCTCCATTGGGCCGGCACGTTCCACGGCATCGGCGCCCGGCTGCTGCGCGAATACGCGCCCAATCTCGGCCTCGACCAGCAATTCACCATCCACGATCGCGAGGACTCCGCCGATCTCCTCAACATCGTCAGGCACGATCTCGGCTTCCACGAACAGAAGTCGCGCTTCCCCGCCAAGGGTGCCTGCCTCACCATCTATTCGCGCACCGTCAACGCGCAGGGCGAACTCGCCGAAACCCTCAAGGACCACTTCCCCTGGGCCGCCATGTGGGAAGCTGAGCTGCGCGCGCTCTTTGCCGCCTATGTCGAGGCCAAGCAGGACCAGAACGTCCTCGATTACGACGACCTCCTGCTCTACTGGGCCATGATGATGCGCGAGCCGGCCATCGCCGCCGATCTCGCCAGCCGCTTCGATCATGTGCTGGTCGACGAATACCAGGACACCAACCGCCTGCAGTCCTCGATCCTGCTCGCGCTGAAGCCCGATGGCCGCGGCATGACGGTGGTGGGCGACGATGCGCAGTCGATCTATTCCTTCCGCGCCGCCACCGTGCGCAACATTCTCGACTTCCCGCAGAGCTTTGCGCCGGCGGCCGACATCGTGACGCTCGATCGCAACTATCGCTCGACCGCGCCAGTCCTCGCCGCTGCCAATGCGGTGATCGCCGAAGCCAGCGAGCGCTTCACCAAGAATCTCTGGACCGAGCGCCAGTCCGACAACAAGCCACAGCTCGTCACCGTGCGGGACGAAGCGGCGCAGGCCAATTATGTCGTCGAGCGCGTGCTCGAAAAGCGCGAGGGCGGCTTGGCGTTGAAGGACCAGGCCGTGCTCTTCCGCACCTCGAGCCATTCCGGCCCGCTCGAAATCGAACTCACCCGCCGCAACATTCCCTTCGTCAAATTCGGCGGCCTCAAATTCCTCGACGCCGCGCACATCAAGGACATGCTGGCCCTGCTCCGCTGGTCCGAGAACCCGCGCGACCGCGTCGCCGGCTTCCGCATTTTGCAACTCCTGCCCGGTGTCGGTCCGGGCACCGCCGGCAAGATCCTCGATGCGCTCGACGACCAGCCGCGCCCTGCCCTGGCGCTGCGTGAAATGCCCGCGCCGCCACGCAGCGAGGGGTGGAGTGCCTTCACCGATGTCGTCGCCGATCTCGGCGCGGCGCGCGACTGGCCTGCCTCCTTTGCCCGCGCCCGCGCCTGGTATGAGCCGGTACTCGAACAGACGCATGACGATGCGGCCGTTCGTCTGCTCGATGTGCTGCAGCTCGAAAACATCGCGTCGGGCTATCCGAGCCGCGAGCGCTTCCTCACCGAGCTGACGCTCGATCCGCCCGAGGCAACCTCCGATCTGTCAGGGTCGCCGCTCAAGGACGAGGACTACCTCATCCTCTCGACCATCCATTCCGCCAAGGGCCAGGAATGGCGGTCGGTGCATGTGCTGAATGTCGTCGACGGCTGCATACCGTCCGACCTCGGCACCGGCTCGACCCACGAACTCGAGGAAGAACGCCGCCTGCTCTACGTGGCCATGACGCGCGCCCGCGATGAGTTGCACCTCATCGTGCCGCAGCGCTTTTTCGTGACGCAGCAGAGCCGCAATGGCGACCGCCACCTCTACGCCCAGCGCACGCGCTTCATCACCCGCCCCATGGTGCCGCTCTATGACGACATCCTGTGGCCGGCGCTGAAACCCCTGTCGCCCGAACTGGAGGCCATGAAGTCGAAGATCGACCTCCGGGCGCAGATGCGGGGGATGTGGACGAAATGACGGAGTTTTGGGCGCGCTTAGTGGTTGGTCAGAGCCGCCGCCCGCCCGAGCATGCCGATATCGGTGCTCTGGTAGACGATGTGGTTCTTCTCACCGGGTTCGGCGACCTGCACTTCCGAGCGGCGGCCTTCCTTGGCCATGTTGCTGGCCAGCGTGATCGCCTCGAGTTCGGCGCTCTGGCGGCTCAGATAGGGGCCCTTGGACTTCCCGTTAAGGTCGATCCACCACTTGTTCCGGGCATAAATGACGATGAAAATGGCAGTGGTCATGGCATGCTTTCCTAAAGCGCCGCTCTATAGCGATACTCCAGTCGGCCCCGCCGCGGATGGCCATTCCAGCAATATGATTAAAACGGGTCGCGCCGGATGGCTACAATGAGCAGAACGCCGTTCACCATTCCGCTACCTCTCGCCCGCCGCCTCTGGCTTAACGCCCAGCGCCTCGACCAGCGCGAGCCCTTCGGCGCCGGCCCGGAAGCCACAAAGGCGGCAATCGAGCATCTGGGCTACGTGCAGATCGATACCATTAACGTCATCGAGCGCTCGCACCACCACATCCTGTTCTCCCGCATCCCGGGCTACCGCCGCGCCGACCTCACCCACGCCCAGTCCGTCGGCAAGTCGGTTTTCGAGTACTGGACGCACGCTCTGGCCTATGTGCCGGTGCGCGATTTCCGCTTCTTCGTCTCCACCATGAAGGAGCACCGGAGCAACCCGGATCGCTGGACCGCCTCGGTCTCCGAGGAAGATGCACGCAGGATCGTCCGCCGTATCCGCAAGGATGGGCCGCTCTCCATTCGCGATGTCGATACCGATGTGCTGATCGAGAAAGCTCATCTGTGGGCCAGCAAGAAGCCCTCCAAGGCGGCGCTCGAACGCGCCTTCTATGACGGCCGCCTCATCATCAGCGAACGCGCCGGCATGCTGAAGAGCTATGAGCTGACCGAGCGTCACTTCGCCTGGTCCTCGCTCCCCAAGCCCGCCACCGCCAGCCAGGTCGTCGACTACCGCCTCGATCGCGCGCTCCGCTCACAGGCGCTGATCAGCGCGCCCTCGGTGATGCATCCGTGGAAGACCTTCCCGGAGGAGTATCGCAAGCTCATCGACCGCCGGGTCCGCAAGAAAGAACTGGTCGAGATCCGCGTCGATGACTCGCCCCTGCACCACTGGCTGCCGCCCGAACTGCTCGACGCCCCACCCGGCGAGACCGAGCCGCTCGTCCACATCCTCTCGCCCTTCGATCCACTGGTGATCCAGCGGGCGCGGCTTAACCTCTTCTTCGGCTACGACCACATCTTCGAGGCCTATGTGCCCAAGGCCAAGCGCCAGTTCGGTTATTTCACGCTGCCTGTATTGGTGGGCGATGAGATCGTCGCGGCCCTCGATCTCAAGACCGACCGCGCGGCGAAAAAGCTGCTGATCCAGGCCTGGCATTGGCTGCCCGCCGGCCGCCCCCGCGCCCACAAGCGCCTGATCGAGGAGGAACTGTCGCGTTTCGAGCGCTTCCAGCTCGGGGACTGAAAACAACAACGGCGCCACGTGGGCGCCGTTGCCGGAAAGTGGGTGTCGTTACCGGCCTTACTGAATGCGGTAGCGAACCGTCGCGCGCACTTCATGCAGCGTGTTGTCGTTGAGGTAGAACGACGGTGTAGCGACAGCATTGTTGCTGAGCTGCGGCATGTAGATCAGGCGGTAGCCCAGATCGCCAACCCAGCTGCCAGCATCGTAGCTGACGCCAGCCATCGCGGCGACCGCCGGGGTCCAGCCGCTGCCATCGGGAATACCGCCAACCGGCGAGTCCGTGGCATTGTCGTGCACCACAGTGGTGTAATACCCACCACCGAAGCCCGCACCGACATAGGCACCAAACCCGCCACCCATCGCGTCACCCGAGATCGGGAAATCGTAGTAGATATTGGCGAGAGCAAGGGTCGACCGGAAGTGCAGATGGTCGGTGCCGTCGGTCAGGCCGTCATTGGAGATATAGTCGAGCGTGCCGTCGACACGCAGGCCCGTACCGGTTTCGTAGCCGAAGCCGGCGCCGAGCGAATAGCCATAGCCCGCCGCGGTCGCTGCATTGATGGCACCGCCGGTGGTGACGTGCTCACGGGTCCACTGGGCATTCCAGGCGGCGGAGCCGCGCAGGTAGAACGCCCCTTCAACACCATAGTCGACGTCGGGAATTTCGATATCCGGGTAGTCCGGCATGTCGGCCGCTTTGGCCGGGGCGCCGATCAGAGCGGTCATTACCGCCAGCAGCGCTGCAAGAAGAATACGCATGTCACAAGTCCTTGAGTTCGCCACGACGACACCCGTCGATCGAACCCAATACTGACATTAGTTTCTTAAAGGCCACTTAACCCTAAGGTTTAACCCTAACAGCTCCTGAATGACTGCTGAATACCGGCCGGAACGGCGCTCCAGTAATACCTCGTTAACGCTCGCGCTTAAGCCACCTGCTTGATGGTGGTGGCGATCTGATCGACCACGGCGTCGACGAGGCCGGCGTCGTCGCTCTCCGCCATCACGCGGACCACCGGCTCCGTACCGCTCTCGCGAATGACGAGACGGCCGTCCTTGCCGAGACGGTCGCGCCCCTCGGCGATGACCTGCACGACCAGCTTGTGTTCGAGCGGTTTGCCCGTCTTGTAGCGCACGCTGGTAAGCTTCTGCGGCACGCGCTCGAAGCGCCGGCAGACATCGGACACGCGGATGCCCGCTTCCTTGACCACCGACAGCAGCTGCAGCGCGGCGATGAGGCCATCGCCCGTCGTGGTGTAGTCGGACATGATGATGTGGCCGGATTGCTCACCGCCGACATTGAAGCCATTGGCGCGCATGCTCTCGAGCACATAGCGGTCGCCGACCTGGGTCCGGTTGAGCTGGAGGCCGAGCGTCGTCAGATAGCGCTCGAGACCGAGGTTGCTCATCACGGTGGCGACGATGCCGTCGCCCTTCAGCATGCCGCGGGCGTGCCAGGACTGGGCGATCACCGCCATCAGCTGGTCGCCGTCGACGACCTCGCCGGTTTCATCGACGATGATGACGCGGTCGGCGTCGCCGTCGAGCGCAATACCGATGTCGGCGCGCACTTCGCGCACCTTGGCCCGCAGCGCTTCGGGCGCGGTGGAACCGACCTTGTCATTGATATTGAAGCCATCAGGCTCGACGCCGATGGCAAAGACTTCCGCACCCAGCTCCCACAGCGCGACCGGGGCGACCTTGTAGCCCGCGCCATTGGCGCAATCGATAACGATGCGGAGGCCCGTCAGGTCGATATTCTTGGGCAGGGTGCGCTTGGCGAACTCGATATAGCGCGTCTGGGCCGCCTCGTCGCGATGGGCCCGGCCGATGTCCCGTCCCTGTTCCAGCTGGCGGTAGATGTCGCCGTCGATGAGATCCTCGATCTCGTGCTCGACCTCGTCGCTAAGCTTGTAGCCATCGGGGCGGAACAGCTTGATGCCATTGTCCTCGAAGGGATTGTGCGACGCCGAGATCATGACGCCCAGATCGGCGCGCAGCGAGCGGGTCAGCATGGCGACGGCCGGGGTCGGCATGGGACCGAGGAAGTAGACGTCCATGCCCACGGCCGTGAAGCCGGCGGCGAGCGCGTTCTCGATCATGTAGCCGGAGCGGCGGGTGTCCTTGCCGATCACGACGCGATTGCGGTGATCACCACGCACGAATTTGAGGCCCGCCGCCATGCCGACGCGCATCGCCAGCTCCGGCGTCAGCTTGTCGCCGTTCGCCAGGCCGCGAATGCCGTCCGTACCGAAATATTTGCGGGCCATGGGGTCCTCCGAGTCGTTTCGCGCAGTTTACTGCAATTCGGGCATTGTGCAGGAGTGCCGCCTGACTTGGCGTTAATTAAGGACGTGTTCGATCGTCCATCGGCGATGCGCCTCCGGTTGTGGGGGAAGTGGACGGAGCCCCGAGGCGCGTACGCCTCGATGTTTTAGATAGAGAGACGCAAGCGCCTCGGGGCGCGGGATTTCAGGTCCCCATGCGGCCGTACGGGCTTCAGCCCGTCGCATAACCCATGGGGCCCAGGCAGAGGACGCCTCTGCCCGCCCGCCTGCTGGATCACGTCCTTCGTCGCGAACTCCGTCCGTGCGACCCAGCTGAGGGCGAGTTTACACCCGGCTTGGGGGGACGTGGATAAGTTGGCCCAAAATCGGGCTGTGAGCCTAGAGCCGCCTGAGGACTCCGCTAGTTGAGTTAAGGTCCGTAGGAATGCGTATTCCGGCCTGTTTGAGGGCGAATCGAAGCTTCCTCAAACCCGATGTCATCCCCGCGACAGCGGGGACCTCTGTTGCGAAGGCGGGTGCGGTGAACGGAGGTTCCCGCTTTCGCGGGAATGACGCAGTGGGTGCGGTTCGACGCGCAGTGTTTGTGATCGCCCCCACCACCGCTACGCGGTCCCCCTCCCCCGCCACGCGGGGGAGGATATCCAGACTTCGGGGTCTGCGTTTGGGACTCGCCCCACCCACCGGCTTCGCCGGTCCCCCCTCCCCGGTGGGGAGGGAGTCTCCAGAGCACCGGGC
>SEEL01000111.1 GCA_004144345.1 Hyphomicrobiales bacterium | reverse complement strand
CCCCCCTCCCCGGAGGGGAGGGATGGGCTCCACTCAAGGTGCTCGCAGTCAGGACTCCCTCCCCATCGGGGAGGGGGGACCACGCGTAGCGTGGTGGGTGGGGCGGGCCACGAGCACCGCGCCTTGTTCCCCGCCAAAGGTCCCCTGAACCGAATCTGAACGCGGGGCTCACGACGGCTTCAGAGTGCCCCCTATAGAACCAGCACTGTGCTCGCTGTCTGCTGCAACGGCACAAAACGAATGCGTCGCCGTCACCCGCCCCCCGCACGGCGACACTTCAGAGGAAAGCCAGTGTCTCACCCGAGACGCTGGCTTTTCCGCATCTGGGGCTTGCCGATGCGCAAGCGATAGGCGAAGCCAGAGGCTGCTGGCAGTCCAATGGCCAACAAGGGGGCGCACATGCCGTCACACATTCTCGTCACCGGCTCGAGCCGCGGCATCGGCGCCGCGATCGCCAGCGCGCTCCGCGCCAGGGGCGCGCCAAGGCTGCTTGCCGAAGTGCCGCTCGGCCGCGTCGCCTCGGCCGACGAGATCGCCAGCGTCGCCGCGTTCTGCGCGCTCGACGCGCCACCGTCCATGACCGGGGCGTCGATCGACGTCAACGGCGCGAGCTTTGTCCGCTGATGACCGCCATTGTCGATCCCGAAGGCCCCAAGCTCGCCGTGCTGCCGACCAATCCGGCGCCCGAGGGCGTACGCGCCGGCTATTTCACCACCGCCGACAAGATCCGGCTGCGCTACGCCACCTTCCCCAAGACGGCCGGGGCGCCCAAGGGCACCATCTGCCTCGTCCAGGGCCGCACCGAATATATCGAGAAATATTTCGAGACCGTCGCCGATTTCCAGAAGCGGGGCTTTGCCGTCGCGACCTTCGACTGGCGCGGGCAGGGCGGCTCCGACCGGCTGATCCCCAATCGCCGCATCGGCTATGTGCGCGACTTCAACGATTACTGGATGGACCTCCAGAGCTTCCACGCCAACATCCTGCTGCCCGATTGCCCGGCGCCCTATTACCTCGTCGGCCATTCGATGGGCGGGCTGGTGTCGCTGATCGCGGCGACGCGCGACCGCATGATGTTCGACCGGGTGTTCCTGTCGGCGCCGATGGTCGGGCTGGCCGGCCAGCCGATGAGTTTTGGCGGCATGGCGGCGCTGGCCGATACGCTGGGCGTCTTCGGCCTCGGCCGCATGGCGGTCGGCCGCTCGGCCGATGAAGTGCCGACCGAGAAGGGCTTTCCGGGCAATCCGCTGACCTCGGATCTGCGCCGCTACATGATCACCGTCGACACCTGGAAGGAGCGCCCCGACCTCATCATCGGCAAACCCACCTTCCGCTGGGCCGGCGCCGCCATGCACGCCATGGCCGACGCCTCAAGCGACGCCTTCCCCGCTGCCATCAAGGTGCCGGTGCTGATGCTCGCCGCGGCGCGCGACGAGGTCGTCTCCACCGCCTGGACCGAGCAGCTGGGCCTGCGGATGCGCAACGGCCGCCACGTCGTCATCCCCGCCGCGCGCCACGAACTGTTTATGGAAACCGATTCCATCCGCGCCCAACTCTTCGCGGCGTTCGATTCCTTCATCACCAACCAGAGCGGGTGAGCGTAGGGCGAGGTTCGCTCCTCCTGCCGCCCCACAAGCGGGGGGAGGACAAGAGGCGACTGCGAATGCCGGGGCTCTGGATATCCTCCCCCGTGCAACGGGGGAGGGGGACCAGCGAAGCTGGTGGAGGGGGCGACCCCA